>NZ_JBSPUQ010000008.1:0-176515 GCF_056861055.1 Stenotrophomonas sp. 115C5 | reverse complement strand
GGTGGGGGCCGCCCGGGGGGCGGCACGGATGAATTCATTCGATATCTGACAGATGTGCCGACCAACGGTCGGCACCCACCAACAGCCACCGGCCAGCTGTCAGAGGTGGGCCGGTGTGGGTGGACAGGACCGTTGGCGCCATGGATGGCGCCATCGAGCCCCCATGGATGGGTTCACGGCCTGTCCTGCCCACCCACACCGCCCCGCCATCCCAGGGAATGCCGCTCTGGCTTTGGCCGTTGCCGTTGCATTAAGCAGGTGCAGGGCTGCAAGCCCTGCCGAAACCCCCACCAACCATGACTGCAGTCACTTGCCCGGACGCGCCGCGCTGGCGAAAGTCGAGGAGTTGACGTGATCGGTCCGGCCCGTTGCCAACCGCACGCAAGCGAGAGAGAGAAACGCTGTGCAACGACGTGAGTTCCTGGCTTTTTCCGGTCTGGGCCTGGCGGGCCTGCTGCTGCCGCATTCCCGTGCCATCGCCGCCGAGCAGCTGCTCGCCCCGGTCGATACCGCCCAGCGCAGACGCCTGGCGGACGTAGCGCTCGCCGCCGCACGCACGGCCAAGGCCAGCTACTGCGATGTGCGCATTGGCCGCTATCTCAACCAGTCGGTCATCACCCGCGAGCACCAGGTCGGCAATGTGACCAACCGCGAATCGTCCGGCGTGGGCGTGCGGGTAATCGCCAACGGGGCCTGGGGCTTCGCTGCCACCCATCAGCAGACCGAGGCCGCCGTGCGCGCCGCGGTCGAGCAGGCGGCGGCAATCGCCCGCGCCAACGCCAGCATCCAGACCCGGCCGGTGCAGCTGGCGCCGACGCCATCGGTGGGTGAGGTCCGCTGGCAGACGCCGGTCCGCAGGAACGCCATGGCGGTGCCGATCCAGGACAAGGTCGAGCTGCTGCTGGCGCTCAACGCCGCCGCGCTGAATGCGGGCGCCGACTACATCAATTCCACCCTGTTCCTGGTCAACGAACAGAAGTACTTCGCCTCCAGCGACGGTTCTTTCATCGACCAGGACATCCATCGCATCTGGCTGCCATTCACCGCCACTGCCATCGACAAGGCCAGCGGCAAGTTCCGCACCCGTGCCGGCCTGTCCTCGCCGATGGGCATGGGCTATGAGTTCCTCGATGGCGATGCGCGCGGCAAGGTGCAGCTGCCCGGTGGCATCACTGCCTATCGCGATTCCTACGACCCGGTCGAGGACGCCATCGCCGCCGCCCGCCACGCGCGCGAAAAGCTCAAGGCGCCCTCGGTGAAGCCCGGCAAGTACGACCTGGTGCTGGACCCGTCCAACCTGTTCCTGACCATCCACGAGAACGTCGGCCACCCGCTGGAGCTGGACCGCGTGCTCGGCTACGAAGCCAACTACGCCGGCACCAGCTTCGCCACGCTGGACAAGCGCGATGCCGGCTTCCGCTGGGGCAGCGACATTGTCACCTTCTTCGCCGACAAGACCCAGCCGGGCAGCCTCGGTGCGGTCGGCTACGACGACGAAGGGGTGAAGACGCAGCGCTGGGACCTGGTGCGCGACGGCATCCTGGTCGACTACCAGGCCACCCGCGATGAAGCCCATATCCTCGGCCGCGATGCGTCGCACGGCTGCAGCTATGCCGACTCCTGGTCCAGCGTGCAGTTCCAGCGCATGGCCAATGTCTCGTTGGCGCCCGGCAAGCAGCCGCTCAGCGTCGAGGACATGATCAAGGACGTGGAGAACGGCATCTACATCCACGGCCGGGGCTCGTATTCGATCGACCAGCAGCGCTACAACGCGCAGTTCGGCGGCCAGTTGTACTACCAGATCAAGGACGGAAAGATCGCCGGCATGGTCGAGGACGCGGCCTACCAGATCCGCACGCCCGAATTCTGGAATGCCTGCACCGCCATCTGCGATGAGCGTGACTTCCGCCTGGGCGGTTCGTTCTTCGACGGCAAGGGCCAGCCCGGCCAGGTCTCGGCGGTCTCGCACGGTTCGTCCACCACCCGCTTCAACGGCATCAACATCATCAACACCGCGCGCAGTCTCGGCGCTTGAGCCACCCATCCTTCGACATGGAGAGCAGCCTTGCAAAGACGTGACTTCCTGGCCCTGACCGGGCTTACCGCGGGCGGGCTGATCGTGCCCTCCTTCTTCGGCAAGGCAATTGCCGCCGAGCAGCTGCAGAGCACGCTGGACCTGGGCCTGAAGAAGCGCCTGGCCGACGCTGCGCTGCAGGCCGCGCGCGCGGCCGGTGCCACCTACTGCGATGTGCGCATCGGCCGCTACCTGCGCCAGTTCGTGATCACCCGCGAAGACAAGGTGCAGAACGTGGTGAACACCGAGTCCACTGGTGTGGGCATCCGCGTGATTGTCAACGGCGCCTGGGGCTTCGCCGCCACCAATGCGCTGGGTACGGCCGATGTGGCCAAGGCCGCGCAGCAGGCTGCAGCGATTGCCAAGGCCAATGCCGGCGTGCAGACCGCACCGGTGCAGCTGGCCAAGGCGCCGGGCGTGGGCGAGGTGAGCTGGCGCACGCCGATCCGCAAGAATGCGATGGAAGTGCCGATCAAGGACAAAGTCGGCCTGCTGCTGGACGTCAACGCCGCGGCGATGGGCGCCGGTGCCAGCTTCGTCAACTCGATGCTGTTCCTGGTCAACGAGCAGAAGTACTTCGCCTCCACCGATGGTTCCTACATCGACCAGGACGTGCACCGCATCTGGGCCCCGATGACGATCACCGCCATCGACAAGTCCAGCGGCAAGTTCCGTACCCGCGAAGGCCTGTCCTCGCCGATGGGCCTGGGCTACGAGTATCTGGACGGTGCGGCTGCCGGCAGGGTGGTCAGCCCGAATGGCGTGGTCAACTACAGCTCTTCCTACAACATGAAGGAAGACGCCATCGCCGCCGCCAAGCAGGCGCAAGAAAAGCTGAAGGCACCGTCGGTGAAGCCGGGCAAGTACGATCTGGTGCTCGACCCGTCGCACACCTGGCTGACCATCCATGAGTCGATCGGCCACCCGCTGGAGCTGGACCGTGTGCTCGGTTACGAAGCCAACTATGCCGGTACCAGCTTCGCCACCCTGGACAAGCGCGAACAGCATTTCCAGTACGGCAGCGAGTTGGTCAACATCTTCGCCGACAAGACCCAGCCGGGCAGCCTCGGCGCGGTGGCGTACGACGATGAAGGCGTGAAGTGCAAGCGCTGGGACCTGATCAGCAATGGCAAGCTGGTGGATTACCAGACCATCCGCGACCAGGCGCACATCCTCGGCAAGACCGAGTCCGACGGCTGCTGCTACGCCGACTCGTGGTCCAGCGTGCAGTTCCAGCGCATGGCCAACGTGTCGATGGCACCGGGCAAGAAGCCGCTGAGCGTGCCGGACCTGATCAAGGACGTGGAGAACGGCATCTACATCATCGGTGATGGTTCGTTCTCGATCGACCAGCAGCGCTACAACGCGCAGTTCGGCGGCCAGCTGTTCTACGAGATCAAGAACGGCCAGATCACCCGCATGCTGGAAGACGTGGCCTACCAGATCCGCACGCCGGAGTTCTGGAATGCCTGCACCGCCGTGGCCGACGAGCGTGACTACCGCCTGGGCGGTTCGTTCTTCGACGGCAAGGGCCAGCCGGGCCAGGTCTCGGCGGTCTCGCACGGTTCGTCCACCGCGCGCTTCAACGGCATCAACGTCATCAACACCGCACGCAGCCTCGGCTGACCGGTCAGGAGCCCTTACACCATGAGTATCTTCACCGAAGCCCAGGCCAAGGCCATCCTCGACAAGGTCATCGCCCTGTCCAAGGCCGACGAGTGCACCGCCGTGCTGGCCGGCGCGATCAGCGGCAACATTCGTTTCGCGCTGAACAATGTCTCCACCAGTGGCATCGTCGACAACACCGAGCTGGCGGTCACCGTCGCCTTCGGCAAGCGCGTCGGCACGGCCTCGATCAACGAGTTCGACGACGCCGCGCTGGAACGCGTGGTGCGCCGTGCCGAGGACCTGGCCCGGCTGGCGCCGGAGAACCCGGAGTTCATGCCGGCCATCGGCAAGCAGAGCTACCGCGCCAGCCCGACGTTCAGCGAGTCCACCGCTGCCATCGATCCGGCCTTCCGCGCCAAGGTCGCCGCCGATTCGATCGCTCCTTGCCGTGGCCACGGCCTGATCGCCGCCGGCTTCCTCGAAGACGGCCAGGGCTTCCAGGCCACCGCCAACAGCAACGGCAACTTCGCCTACCAGCGCACCACCAACTTCGATTACACCTGCACCGTGCGTACCGAAGATGGCCGTGGTTCGGGCTGGGTCGGCCGCAACCTGAAGGATGCGGCGGACTTCAAGGCCGACCAGGACATCCGCATCGCCATGCGCAAGGCCACCGAATCGGCCGAAGCCAAGGCGCTGGAACCGGGCAAGTACACGGTGATCCTGGAGCCCGCCGCGGCCGCCGGCCTGATCAGCTTCATGATGAACTTCTTCAGCGCACGCTCGGCCGATGAAGGCCGCAGCTTCCTGTCGAAGAAGGGCGGTGGCAACAAGCTGGGCGAGCAGGTCTACGACCCGCGCGTGACCATGATCGCCGACCCGTGGCATCCGGACGCACCGGTGCTGCCGTGGGATGGCGAAGGCATGCCGCGCGAGCGCATGCCCATCATCGAGAACGGCAAGATCGCCAACCTGGACTACTCGCGCTTCTGGGCGCAGAAGCAGGGCAAGACCGCCAAGGCAACACCGGGCAACCTGCTGATGAGCGGTGGCGACAAGAGCACCGCCGAACTGGTGCGCGGCACCCAGAAGGGCATCCTGGTCACCCGTACCTGGTACATCCGCATGGTCGATCCGCAGACCGTGCTGCTGACCGGCCTCACCCGCGACGGCACCTTCTACATCGAGAACGGCCAGATCAAGCACCCGGTGAAGAACTTCCGCTTCAACGAATCGCCGGTGATCATGCTCAACAACATCGAAGAGCTGGGCAAGCCGGTGCGCGTGGCCGGTGATGAATCCAGCTACGTGATGATGATCCCGCCGATGAAGCTGCGCGATTTCACCTTCACCTCGCTGTCCGACGCGGTCTGATGGATCGCCGGGCCTGCCTGCGCTGGTTGGCCGCTGCCGCTTCGGCGGCGGCGCTGTCGGCCTTCGCGCAGGCAGGCCCGCGCAGTTCGCGCTACGACTTCTGGTTCACCCGCCTGCAGTACGACTCCGGCGACTGGGACGTGGACGCGCGCATGCCGTCCAACCTGATCACCTCGCTGATCGACTACACCTCGCTGCGCGTGGACCCGCAGGAACACGTGGTAGCGCTGGCCGACCCGCGCATGCTGGAAGCGCCGTTCTGCTACCTGGCCGGGCACACGCTGGTGGAGTTCAACGCCGCCGAGCGACAGAACTTCGTGCGCTATGTGCGTAATGGCGGCTTCGTCTTCGTCGACGACTGCAACCACGATATCGACGGCCTGTTCGCCACCTCGTTCGAAGCGCAGATGGGTCGCCTGTTTGGTCCCAAAGCACTGCAGAAACTGCCCAACAGCCACCCGCTGTACCGCAGTTTCTTCCGTTTCCCCGACGGCCCGCCCGCCACCAGCTTCGAGCTCAACGGCTGGGGCGACGACCTGGTGCACGACTACCTGAAGGGCATCGAGGTCGACGGCCGCCTGGGCCTGCTCTACAGCAACAAGGACTATGGCTGCGAGTGGGACTACGACTGGCGCAACAAGCGCTTCCTGGCCGAGGACAACACCCGCTTCGGCGTCAACATCGTGATGTACGCGTTGAACAATTGATAGGACCTGCACGCCCATGACCTCCCCCGACCTCGATTCCCTGCTGCCGCGCCTGCACGATCTGCGCGCTGCGCTCGCACGCGCCGTGGTGGGCCAGAACACCGTGGTCGAGCAGCTGCTGATCGGCCTGCTGGCCGGCGGCCACTGCCTGCTGGAAGGTGCGCCCGGGCTCGGCAAGACCCTGCTGGTGCGCTCGCTCGGCCAGGCACTGGAGCTGCAGTTCCGGCGCGTGCAGTTCACCCCGGATCTGATGCCCAGCGACATCCTCGGCACCGAGCTGCTGGAGGAAGACCACGGTACGGGCCATCGCCATTTCCGCTTCCAGCAGGGCCCCATCTTCACCAACCTGCTACTGGCCGACGAGCTCAACCGTACCCCGCCCAAGACCCAGGCCGCACTACTGGAAGCCATGCAGGAACGCACGGTCAGCTACGCCGGCACCACCTACGCATTGCCCGCGCCGTTCTTCGTGCTGGCCACGCAGAACCCGATCGAGCAGGCCGGCACCTACCCGCTGCCGGAAGCACAGCTGGATCGTTTTCTGCTGCACGTTCTGGTGGATTACCCCAGCGAAGACGAAGAACGGCAGATCCTGGAACAGACTACCGGCGGCACCACCGACGCGGTACCGAAGGTGATGGACGCCGAGGCGGTGATCGCGCTGCAGGCTGCGGTACGCCAGGTGCATGTCAGCCCTGATGTGCTGGCCTGGATCACCCGCCTGGTGCGCGCCAGCCGCCCCGGCGACGGCGCACCGGCGGCCATCAACCAATGGGTGAAGTGGGGCGCCGGCCCGCGCGCCGGGCAATCGCTGGTGCTGGCGGCGAAAGCACGCGCACTGCTGCAGGGCCGGTTCGCCGCCACCCGCGAGGATGTGCAGGCGCTTGCCGCGCCGGTGATGCGCCATCGCCTGCTGCTGTCGTTCGCCGCCGAGGCCGAGCAGAAGCGTGCCGACGACGTGGTCGCTGCGCTGCTGCAGGCCGTGCCGTTCCCGGGTTGATCCTCGCGTGAACGCCGGTACCCCGCTGACGTTGCCACCGGAACTGCGTGCGCGCCTGCGCATGCTGCGGTTGCGGCCGCGCCTGGCCAGCGGGGCGAGCGGCATTGGCCAGCACGCCAGCCGCAGCCGCGGTGCCGGTCTCGAATTCGCCCAGTACCGAGCCTACGAGCCCGGGGACGAACTGCGCCAGATCGACTGGAAGCTGTATGCCCGCTCGGACCGCTTCTTCGTGCGCGAATCCGAACGCGAAAGCCCGATCACGGTCTGGCTGCTGCTCGACGCCACCGCTTCGGCCAACCAGGTGGATCGCGCGGCACCGCGGCGCACGCGCCTGGACCACATGCGCGGGGTGGCCGCCTGCGCGGTTGAACTGGCCCTGCAACAGGGCGACCGCTTTGGCCTGCTGGCAATCAATGGCGATGGACTGCAACTTGTGCCCGCGGCGAACGGCGCACGCCAGCGGGATCGCGTGCACCTGCAGCTGCATGCCCTGCAGGCGCGCGGCGCCTGGCCTGCTGCTGATCGCCTTCGGCCGCTGTGGGAGCGCGTTCGCCCGGGGGATCTGCTGCTGGCGATCGGCGACGGCTTCGACGACGCCGGCATCGTGTTGCTGGAACAGCTGGCCGGCGCACGCCGCGAAGTGGCACTGTTGCAGATCCTCACCGCCGACGAGCGCGACTTCCCGTTCGATGCCGGCCATCGCTTCCGCGACCCGGAAACCGGCGAGGAACTGCTGGGCGATGGTGCGGCGATCCGCGCTGACTACCTGCAGCGCTTCGCCGACGCACGCAGCGCGTTGCAGTCGCGCCTGCAGGCCAGCGGCATCGCCAGTGCCACCGGCTGGCTCGACCAGCCGCTGGATCAACCACTGCAGGCGCTGTTCGGGCGTGGGGGCGGTGCATGATCCTGCTGTTCCCGTTGGGCCTGGCCGCGCTCGCCGCAGGGCTGTTGCCGTTGTTGATTCATCTGGCCCGGCGCCATCCGTATACGCCGCTGGATTTCGCCGCGCTGCGCTGGCTGCGTGCACAGATCCGGCCGCGCCAGCGCATCCGCTTCAATGACTGGCCGTTGCTGCTGGTGCGGCTGTTACTACTGGTAGCCTTGGCGCTGTTGCTGGCGCGGCCCGCGCTGACCGGCCCGGTGGCGCCCCCCGCTGCATGGACCGTGGTAGCGCCGGAACTGGATGCTACGGCACTGCGTGGAACGGCCAAGGATGGCAACTGGCACTGGCTGGCACCCGGCTTCCCTGCCATCGATCACGCACCACCGGCATCCAGCGCATCCCTGCCCAGCCTGTTGCGCGAACTGGACGCGCAGCTGCCCGCGGGCACCGCGTTGACCGTGCACGTTCCCGATCCCCTGCCCGGCCTGGATGGCGCCCGCCTGCAGCTGTCGCGCGATGTGCAATGGCACACGCAGCCGATGCCGTTCACACCGCCGCAGACTGCAGCGGCACTGCCGCAGCTGCGCGTGCACGGCGAGGCATCCGCCACTGCCCAGCACTGGTTGAACGCACTGCAGCGCGCGTGGGGCGTGCAGGCACCGCTCGCTCCGCTGTCGGCGGATGCCCTGCCCGAACGCGGCGAGATCGGCGTGTGGAGCCGCAGCGATGCACTGCCGGCGAACTGGCAGGCGTGGCTGCGCGACGGCGGTCATGTAGTGACCGCCGGCAAGCCTGCTGCCAGCGCCAGCGTCCTGCTGCGCGACGCCGAGGGCGTACCGCTGCTGTGGCAGCAACGCATCGGCCACGGCTATCTGCTGTCGCTGCCGGGCGACTGGAATACCGCCAGCAACGCCGCGCTGCGAGATCCGCGCCTGCCACGTGCCCTGCTGCTGGCGCTGCAGCCGCCCACAGCCCCGCGCCTGGGCGATGCACGTGACCACGCACCGCACCGGGCCGCATTGCCTGCTTCAATACCGCCGCTGCGAGAGCCGACGCCTTGGCTGCTGCTGGCCATCGTGCTGCTGTTCGCGCTGGAACGCTGGATGGCCAGCAGCGCCCGGCGCAGGGTGGGCGCATGAATGCCCTGCAACACGCCTGGCAACGTGCGCGCCGCCGCCGTGCGCTCATCACCCTTCTGCTGGGCCTGCCGTGGGCGCTGGCCGCAACGGTACTGGCGCTGCGCCTGGCGGGCTTCGATGTCGCCTGCGTGGTTGGCACGGTCAGTCTGCTCGCCTGCGCGGCCTTCGCCACGGCACGTGCCCGCCAGCTGGACCGGCAATGGCTGCAGCGCCAGCTCGATGGCAGCGGTGCCAGCGAGGACAGCGCCGACCTGCTGTTCGCCGACGCCGCCACACTCAATCCGCTGCAGCAGCGCCAGCGTGCGCATGTGCTGGCCACGCTGGAACGCGCGATGCCGGAGCTGCGTCCACGCTGGCCGCGTGGGGCATTGGCGTTGTGCTGGATCGCAGGCCTGGCCATCGTTGTACTGGCAGTCGGCTGGCCACGTTCCAGCCCCCTCTCCGCGCCAGCCCGTACGGCGGCACCTGGCAGCACGGCCGCCGCGGGCCCACTGCACCTGCAGTCCACCCGCCTGCGCATCGACGCGCCGGCCTATACCGGCCAGGCCACGCTTACCCAGAATGCGCTGGACGCCAAGGTCGCCGCCGACAGCCGGCTGTCCTGGTCGCTGCGCTTCGACCGTGCACCGGACAAGGCATGGCTGCAGTTCCACGATGGTCGCCGGTTGCCGCTGAGCGAGCACGAAGGACAGTGGCAGGCGCAGGATGTGGCACGCGCGCCGGTGCTGTACCGCGTGGTGAGCGAACCGGCACTGGCAGAGACCCGCCTGCATCGGCTGGATGTGGTGGCCGACCGCGCACCCAGCGTGCGCGTACTGGAGCCCACGGCCAGCCTGGTGCTGGGCACGCCGGGGCAACGACAGTGGGCACTGCGCTTCGAGGCCAGCGACGATTACGGTGTCGCGGCGCAGGCAACGCTGTCGATCACCACCACCCAGGGCAGCGGGGAGAACATCACCTTCGTGAAGCGCAGCATCACGCTTGCCGGCAGCGGCGAAGCCACCGCGCGACGTTTCACCCATACCCTGGATCTGGCTGCGCTGGGCGCGCAGCCCGGCAACGATGTGATCGCCCAGTTGGAAGTGCGCGACAACCATGCACCCACGCCGCAGACCGGGCGCAGCAGCAGCGTGATCCTGCGCCTGCCCAGCGCCGAAGTCGCGCTTGGTGCAGAGCTTGAGGGCCGCATCAAGAAGACCCTGCCTGCGTACTTCCGTAGCCAGCGGCAGATCATCATCGATGCCGAAGCCCTGATCCGGCAGCGACGCGGCCTGGCCGCCGAGGACTTCGTGAAGCGCAGCGATGCGATCGGTGTCGACCAGCGCATCCTGCGCCTGCGCTACGGCCAGTTCCTGGGCGAGGAAAGCGAGGGTGCGCCGAAGCGACCGCCGACCAGCGACCTGCCCACCAGCGATACGCCGGCCGCCGACGATCACGATCACGATCACGACCACGACCATGGCGCCGATGCCGGCGCGCACGATGCGCATGGCCATGATCACGGCGGCAAGCCGGCCAATGCCGATACGCCACCGGTATTCGGCAGCGACACCGACGTGCTCTCCGAGTATGGCCACACCCATGACCACGCCGAAGCGGCGACCCTGCTCGATCCGCAGACCCGCGCCACGTTGAAGGCCGCGCTGGACCAGATGTGGTCGGCCGAAGGCGAGCTGCGCCAGGGGCGTCCGGAACAGGCATTGCCCTTCGCCTACAAGGCGCTGGGCTTCATCAAGCAGGTACAGCAGGCCGAACGCATTTATCTGGCCCGGGTCGGGCCGGAGTTGCCACCGATCGATGAAGGCCGTCGCCTCAGCGGTGATCGCGCCGGACTGGCCAGTCGTGAACTGCCGTTGGCCGCGCGCACGCCGCCGGATCCGGCCATTGTTGAAGCCTGGCAACGCCTCGGCGATGACAACGGCGCACCGGATCTCGATGCGCTCGCGACCTGGCAGCAACGCAACGCCGCCTACCTGCCCGATGCACTGGATCTGGCCGCCGCCATCGAGCAGCTGCGCATCGAGCCCGGTTGCCACGACTGCCGCCTGCGCCTGCGCGCACAGCTGTGGCGGGCGCTGCAACGTCCGCTGCCGCAGGCGATGCGGCGCAGTGCGGCCGATGCGATGGGCCAGCGCTACCTCGATGCGCTGGAGGCGCAGCCATGACCCCCTCCAGCCCGAACCTGTGGATTGCGCTGGCACTTGCTGTGGTAGTGGTCATCGCCAGCGTGCGCCAGCTACGCGGAAGCAAAACGCACCCAGGCCGCCGCTGGATCGGCATCGCGCTGCAGATCGCCGCTGCCATGCTGCTGTATTTCTGCCTGGTACCTCCGACGCATCAGCGATCCGCCGCTGGCCTGGTCGTGCTCGGCGCCGAGGCCGACAAGGCGGGTGCACTGCCAGCCAGCGAAGGCCCACTGTTGCTGTTGCCCGAAGCTGCCGATGTGCCCAGCGCACAGCGCGTTCCCGATCTGGCCACCGCGCTGCGCCAGCATCCAGCCTCCACGCTGACGCTGGTCGGTGCGGGCCTGGCCGCACGGGACCGCGACGCGGTGCTGCCGCTGGATGTACGTTGGCAGGCCGCACCTGAGACGCGCGGCTGGATCGCGCTGCAACCACCGGCCGATGTGGCCCCCGGTGCACGCTTCGAAGTACTGGCCCAGGCGCGTGGCGCGGCAAAGGCGAAAGCAGAACTGCTCGACCCGGCCGACAGCGTGGTCGATCGCACGGACGTTGCCGACGACGGCCGCGTGCAGCTGAGCGGCATCGCCCGCGCCGAAGGCCGCAGCGTGTTCAAGCTGCGCCTGCTCGATGCCGACGGCCATGTGCTGGACAGCGTCCCGGTGCCGCAGCAGACCCTGCCGGCCGCACCGTCGCGCCTTTTGGTACGCGCCAGTGCGCCAGGCCCAGAGTTGAAGTACCTGCGCCGCTGGGCGGCCGATGCCGGCATCCGTGTGCAGGCGCAGGCGGATACCGGGGCCGGACTCAGTGTCGGCGATGGCGCGGTGTCTATCGATGCAGCATCACTCACGCGCAGCGATCTGCTGCTGCTGGACGAACGCAGCCTGGCAGCATTGAGTGCGGGCCAGCTGGCCGCCGTGCGCCAGGCGCTGCGCGATGGACTGGGCGTGCTGGTCCGCAGCGCGGGCGCACCTTCGGGCAGTGCGCGCCAGCGTCTCCGCGATCTGGGCCTGCCCGTGCAGGGCGATGGCAGCAGCCGCACCCTCGAACTTCCCGGCGATGGCGAGAGCGCGATCCTCGCCGCACGCCGTGGCCCGCTCGCCGCTGGCACGTTGCCGACCGGCTACGGCGAAGAGGCCGACCGCAGCTCGCACGGTGCCGCCCTGCCAGCGCTGGAGACACTGACGCTGCAGGCGCCGGGCAGCAGCACGCTGCTGCACGATCGTGCCGGCAATGCCATCGGTGGCTGGCGCGCGGTTGGCAGGGGCCGCATCGGCCTGCTGCCGCTGACCGACAGCTGGCGCTGGGTGCTGGCCGGGCGCGATGACCGCCATGGCGAACTCTGGAGCAGCGTGGTGGCCACGCTGGCGCGCGCACAGAGCAGCGATGATGCGCTGTGGTCACCGCAGCCGATCAGCTGGGCAGGCGAACGGCAGGCGCTGTGTGGCGTGCGAGCGCCGCTGCAGGTCTTCAACAAACGTGGTGACGCTGTACCCCTGATCGTCGATGGCGCGACATCGGCGCTGCGCTGCGCCGGCTGGTGGCCCCGTGAGGCAGGCTGGCAGCGCCTGCAGCATGGCGACAGCGTTGTCTGGCGCTATGTGTTCGACCCGAAGGATGCACCGACGCTGCATCGGCAGGCGATGATCGATGCGACCACGCAGGCGTTGGCTGCCAGCACGCCTGCAGACGCGTCGGTGATGCAACCCGTGCCGGGCTCGCGCTGGCCGTGGTGGCTGGCGTTCGTGTTGTGCGCATCGCTGCTGTGGTGGCTGGAGCGACGGCGCTGACCGCATCGATTGGACCGAGGAGAGCATCCACGCATGGCGTGGATCTACTGGCCGGTTGCCCTGATGGATGCCAACCTTGGTTGGCGCCTTTCCACGGGGTCAGCGCTTGCCCGCGCGCCGGTACACACCGTTGAAACGCACGTTCATGCCACCGCATTCGCTGTTGTCGGCCACGATCAGTACCTCACCCAGCGAATGCACTCGCACCCTGCAGGTGTCCTCGACGAATTCCACATCAGCACCACGCGGCGTCGCCCGCGCTTCCACCTGGCCCATGTTCGGCCCGTAGGGACGCTGTTCCGGCGTGGGGTTGGCTGAGGGCCAATAGGCGTCACCCTCCACATGCAGTTGCCCGCCCTGCACGCGGATCTTCAGGCCGTTGTCGCCATCCTTCCACTCGCCCGCCCAATCCTGCAGCGCTGGCACCACCACCGGCAACGCCTGCAGCTTGCTGCGGTCGACCCACCCGGCACTGCCGCCCACCTTGTTCGGGAAGAACGCGCAGCGGTAGTGGCCGAGATCACGCCCGGTCACCACGGTATCGCCATTGACCACATAGCTGCGCTGGCGGCAGGCCGGTTCGCCTTTCGCCGGGCAGCCGTCCATGTCACCCAGCAGGTACAGACGGGGCGCATCGATCACCCGTGCCAGGGCGAACCGGCTCTGTTCGGAGGGAAACGCGCCATTGCGGCAGGCGCCATCATCGGCAATGCCATCCGCAAAGGCGGAGACCGGCAGCAATGCGGCCAACAGGCAGATCGAACGCAGGAACATGGCAGCCCTACCGGTGGGGAGCCGGCAGGATATACCGGCCTACTTCACCGGCGGTGCATCACCGGCATCCTGCTTCTGGGAGAACCGCAGCGCACGCTGCTGCTGTTCGGCACTGAGCTCCGGCGGTGGCCGCGCCACGGCGGCCTGGATCTGCGCAGGTCCGCCGGTGAGTTTGTTGATCCCCTTGGCCGCCGCCATCACCCCCTTGACCACGCCCATCATGATGTAGCCACCGCCCATGCTGACCTGCTCCGGCGATGGCGGTTCGCTCCAGTCGCGGCTGAAGCGGTTGTCGCCGAACTTCACAGGATTCTTGAAGCGGTACAGGTCCAGCGGTTCGTCGTCGGGCTTGAGCGCACGCACTTCGCCCAGGGTGGTGACATTGTCCTGCGGCAGGGTGGTGGAGATCAGTGCGGTAGGTGCTGCCGGGGCATCAGCAGGGGGAGCGGGCACAGGATCGGACACCGCTACCGGCGCTGCCTGCTGCGCCTGCGCGATGCCCGCCAGCAACAGGCTGGCCAGCAGTATTCCCTGCGTTCCACGTCGTGCCACAGCCATCCGCCCTGTTGGTTGCGTCCAGTGAACAAGGATACGGATGCGGGCTTCAGATTTCGTTGGCATCGGCGGGGGCATTCAGGGTGTGTCACGCATCATCGCTGCGCGGACTGGGCGCCGAAGTTTGCAACGAACTTCATTCCCCTCGGGGCGCGGGGACGGCATCCTGCGATTTTCCCGGTAAGGCCCTCCTTGATGACAGCTCCCTCCACACGCCCGCCGCGTCGGCCAGTCGCCTGCTGATGTCGCGCGCGGCAGTACTGGTTGGTCTGGCGGTCGTGTGCCTGATGGTCATCGCGACCGCAGCCGAATGGACATCGCGTGTCCGCGCCGGCATCGCCTCGCTGCGCCGGAGCAGCACGCTGCGGACGCTGGGCGCGGACGAACACATGGCACTGGCACCGGTGCGCGCGTTGACCGGCTGCGACCACGACGACCAGGTAAAGCGGCTGCATGGCGCCTTCACCGGTGGGGCGTGGCGGAACAGCTTCCCGGTCGGTGACGGCTTCCTGGGTGGCATTCCCGTGCTGGTGCCAAGACAGGCATGGCCCTACCTCTCGGAAGACAATGAAGCTGACGTGGTACTGGGTGATCACGTGGCCATGGTGGTGCGTCTCAATGGCTTCACCATCGCTGCTGCACGGCCCGATGCAGCCACCAGCCGCGTCTGTGGCGAGCGCCTGGAGACACCCGAAGAAATCTCGATGCGACGGGGTCCCGGCCTGCGCCCGTCCCCGCTGCTGATTGCCGCACTGGCGCTGTGGGCCGCCACCGGCGTCCCGGGCCTGCTCGCCATGCCGTTGCTCGCCATCGCCGGTCTTGCGGCCTGGCTGGGCTTCCCTCGCCGCAACGGCCCTGCGACAGCGCAGCGCGTGCTGCAGGTCCGCGGGCGCCTGCGCGCGTACCAGCGTACTGCCCAGACATCACGGGTGTGGTTGCTGGGCAATGACCGGCGTGTGCAGCTTCCAGAGAATTGGGAGCACGCTGCGGCATTCTCCCGCGGGCGCTCGATGCTGCTGGATGTGCGCGCCTGTGACGGCGCAGTGCTGGGCGCTGGCACGGCGTGGTGCCTGGCCAGCGACCGACGGCGCTATCCGCCCACGGGAGGGTTCTGGCAACTGGCGTGGCTGGGCCTGCTGTTGTGCGTGCTGGTCTTCGGCGCCGCCTGGATGCCGGTGTCGCAGCGCCTGGAGCTGGGCTGGCCGCTTGCGTCTGGCTGGCGGGCGGCGGCATTGCTGGCGTTGGGCTGGCACGCGGTGCGGTTTGTGATCTGCATGGTGCAGTTCCACCGCCGCAACGAGGCGCTTGACGCGGACATCGCGCAGCGTCCGGACCCGTGGCACTGAACGGTTCACGCCCTTCGCGCGCGATGTCTCACATCCTGAGACGTGGATGTGGTGCCATGTGACCCCTCGCAATCCGTACTGGCTCCATCTTCCATGGCCTACGAACTCGCCAAGCGCACCGCCGATGCCGAGCAGAAGCTCGCTACCCGCGACGGCCTGCCCGCGCGCGACGGCGCCCTGCTCAGTGCGCGCCTGCAGCGCCGCTACCAGGACCGCATCACCGGCAGCTTTGCCATTCCGGGCCGCGAAGGCCGCTATGCCCCCATTCCCGATTCGGTTCCGCCGGCCCTGGCCGCCGCGCTGAAGGCACGTGGCATCGATCAGCTCTACAGCCACCAGGCCGAGGCTTGGGAGGCCAGCCAGCGCGGCGAGCACGTGGCCATCGTCACCCCTACCGCCAGCGGCAAGTCGCTGTGCTACACCCTGCCGGTGGTCAGCGCGGCCATGCAGGACAAGGCCAAGGCGCTGTACCTGTTCCCGACCAAGGCCCTGGCCCAGGACCAGGTGGCCGAACTGCTGGAACTCAACCGCGCTGGCGATCTGGGGGTGAAGGCCTTCACCTTCGATGGCGACACCCCGGGCGATGCGCGCCAGGCGATCCGCCTGCACGGCGACATCGTGGTCTCCAACCCGGACATGCTGCACCAGGCCATCCTGCCGCATCACACCAAGTGGGCACAGTTCTTCGAGAACCTGCGCTACATCGTCATCGACGAGGTACACACCTACCGCGGCGTGTTCGGCAGCCACGTCACCAACGTGCTGCGCCGGCTCAAGCGCATCTGCGCGTTCTACGGGGTGCAACCGCAGTTCATCCTGTGCTCGGCCACCATCGGCAACCCGCAGGCGCATTCCGAAGCGCTGATCGAGGCACCGGTTACCGCCATCACCGAATCCGGCGCGCCCAGCGGCCCCAAGCAGGTGCTGCTGTGGAACCCGCCGGTGATCAATCCGGACCTGGGCCTGCGCGCCTCGGCGCGATCGCAGAGCAACCGCATCGCGCGCATCGCGATCAAGTCCGGGCTGAAGACCCTGGTGTTCGCGCAGACACGCCTGATGGTGGAAGTGCTGACCAAGTACCTGAAGGACATTTTCGACCACGATCCGCGCAAGCCGCCGCGCATCCGCGCCTACCGTGGCGGCTACCTGCCCACCGAGCGCCGCGAGACCGAGCGCGCGATGCGTGCCGGCAACATCGACGGCATCGTCAGCACTTCGGCGCTGGAACTGGGCGTGGATATCGGCAGCCTGGACGTGGTCATCCTCAACGGCTACCCCGGCAGCGTGGCCGCCACCTGGCAGCGCTTCGGCCGCGCCGGTCGTCGCCAGCAGCCCGCGCTGGGGGTGATGGTGGCCAGTTCGCAGCCGCTGGACCAGTACGTGGTGCGGCATCCGGACTTCTTCGCCGAGGCCTCGCCCGAGCACGCGCGCATCGCGCCGGACCAGCCACTGATCCTGTTCGACCATATCCGCTGCGCAGCGTTCGAACTGCCGTTCCGGGTCGGCGACGGCTTCGGCCCGATCGATCCGGAAGTGTTCCTGGAAGCGCTGGCCGAAACCGAAGTCATCCATCGCGAAGGCGAGCGCTGGGAATGGATCGCCGACAGCTATCCGGCCAACGCGGTCAGCCTGCGCGCCGTGGCAGACGGCAACTTCGTGGTGGTCGACCGCAGCGATGGCCGCCAGCAGATCATCGCCGAGGTCGACTATTCCGCAGCTGCGCTTACCTTGTATGAAGGCGCCATCCACATGGTGCAGTCCACGCCCTACCAGGTGGAGACGCTGGACTGGGACGGCCGCAAGGCCTACGTCACCCGCACCCACGTGGACTACTACACCGACAGCATTGACTTCACCAAGCTCAAAGTGCTGGACCGCTTCGATGGTGGCGTGGCCGGCCGCGGCGATTCGCACCATGGCGAAGTGCACGTGGTACGCCGCGTGGCCGGCTACAAGAAGATCCGCTACTACACGCACGAGAATATCGGCTACGGCCCGGTCAACCTGCCCGACCAGGAACTGCACACCACCGCGGTGTGGTGGCAGCTGCCGCAGGCGCTGCTGCTGCGCGCGTTCGCCAGCAAGCAGGATGCGCTGGACGGCTTCCTCGGTGCGGCGTATGCGCTGCACATCGTCGCCACCGTGGCGGTGATGGCCGATGCGCGCGACCTGCAGAAGTCGGTGGGTAACGGCGATGGTTCCTGGTTCGCGATCGCCGACCAGAGCGGCCGTGGCCAGCTGCGTGGCAGCGAGGGTGATCCCGGTGTGGTGGAGCTGCTGCAGGAATTCGTGCCCACCGTGTACCTGTACGACAACTTCCCCGGTGGCGTCGGTCTCAGCGAGCCGTTGTGGCAGCGCCAGGCCGAACTGGTGCAGCGCGCGCGCGAACTGGTGCAGCGCTGCGACTGCAAGGCCGGCTGCCCGGCCTGTGTCGGCCCGGTGCTGGCTGCTCAGGAAGAGGATGACACCTCGCCGCGCGCGCTGGCACTGCGCGTGCTCGACCTGTTCGATGCCGAAGCGTGCCAGCACGTACCGGATGTGGCGGTGACCCCGCGCGAGCCGATGGAGCTGCTGGCGCCGTGAGCCTGAGCCTGGACAAGCTGCGCCTGCTGCGCAGGCAGGCCGGCGACCCGAAGGCGAGCACGCCGCCCGCGCCCGAGCCAGCACCCGCCACGCCGGCCCCGGTGGCCGCCAACGATGCACGTCAGCCAGCAGCCGAGCGTTCGGTGTTCGCCTGGGTCGAGCAGGAGATCCGCCACAAGCCCACTGGCGCGGCGGCACCTGCCACGGCGCCGCCCGCGCTGCGTCGGCCCGAGGTGGGCAGCCTGCATCGCCTGCTCGGCCTGCGCACGCGCGGCGGTGCCACGCCGGCGCGTGCCAGCGCGCAGGATCGGCAGCTGCCCGGCGAAGAGATCGCACCGGGCCTGTTCCTGATCGAATCGCTGCAGCCGCAGACGATCCCGGCACAACCGCTGTCGCTGGATTTCGCCCGTCGCGACGGCGAGCACGTGGCCGCGCGCGACCTGCTGTTCTTCGATACCGAAACCACCGGCCTGGCCGGCGGCACCGGCACCCGCGCCTTCATGATCGGCGCTGCGGACTGGCATGTGTGCCCACAGCGTGGCGAAGGCCTGCGCATCCGCCAGCTGCTGATGGCCACGATGGCCGCCGAGGACGCGATGCTGGCCACTTTCGCCGGCTGGCTGCAACCGTCCACCGTGTTCTGCAGCTACAACGGCCGCAGCTACGATGCGCCACTGCTGAAGGCACGCTATCGACTGGCCCGCCAGCGTTGCCCGATCACCGCACTGGATCACGTCGACCTGCTCTACCCCACCCGCCGCCGCTATCGCGGCACGTGGGAGAACTGCAAGCTGTCCACCATCGAACGCCAGCTGCTGCGCGTGGTGCGCGAGGACGACCTGCCGGGCTCGGAAGCCCCGGGCGCATGGCTGCGTTTCCTGCGTGGCGGCGATGCGGTGAACCTGCGGCGGGTCGCCGACCACAATCACCAGGACGTGGTGACGCTGGCCCTGCTGCTGCAGCGGCTGGTGCGCGAGGAACAGCGCGAGCGCGAGACGCTGGCATTGGTCGGGCAGTAAGCGTTGACGCGGCCTGACGGTGGCAGCGGTGACACTGCCGCCACCATCCATGCCTGGAGCCCGACGATGCGCCTCAATCCCCTGGCCCTGCTCGCCATCCTGCCCTTGGCCGCCTGCAGTCACGCTGGCAGCAGCACCTCCCACGATCCCGCGCCGACGCCGACGCCGGCGCCCGTGGCCGATACCGCGCACGAATGCAAGCCGGAGGCGCTGGACGCCTTCACCGGCAAGACCGCCGACGAAGCCACGATCAAGAAGCTGGTGGCTGACAGCGGCGCGCGCGGTGCACGGGTGGTCAAGCCCGGCATGGCGGTGACCATGGACTTCCGCCAGGACCGCGTGACCGTGCAGGTGGATGCGCAGAACCGCATCGAGCGAGCCAGCTGCGGTTGATCGACCCAGGGTAGTGCCGGCTGCTGGCCGGCACCCCACATTGCCGGCCTGCGGCCGGCACTACCGATCAGAGTTGCTCGGCCTTGCCGCTGGCCAGTGCGCGCGCGATCACCTGCTGTGCCTGCTGCGATGCCTGCGCATGCACGCGTGCCTGGCGCTCACCCAGCGCGGCCTGCTGGCTGCCCAGTGCCGCCTGGCGGCTGGCCAGTTCAGACTGCTGGCTGGCCAGACGCTGCATCTCACGGGTGCGGCCGGACTGCGCGGCCTCGCTGCGGGCTTCCTGTATCGCACGACGTGCCTCGGCGGCGGCCTCGCGCGCAGCCTCACGCGCAACGGCCATATCGCGGGTTGCACCGCGTGCGACATTCGCCGCTTCCGCAGCTGCCTCACGGTTGATGTCGTGGGCGGCCATCGCGCTGCGCGCTGCCTCGGCGGCGGCCAGTGCGATGCGGCGTGACTCCTCGCCCTGCAGACGCCCCATCTCACCCATCTGCTTGCCGAGTTCGCCCTGCTGGCGACCCAGCGCACTCTGCTGGCGGCCCAGTTCGCTCTGCTGACGACCCAGGTCTGCGGCGCCGCTGTAGGCACGCTGCAAGGTCTGGATCAGCATCGGGTCGCGCACCACATAGCGCTTGTCGCCCTGGCGGAACCACAGCGCCGGGCCCTTGCCGAGCTGCCTGCGGGCCACCGTAACGTCGTCGATGCCACCGTTGGCGAAGGTCGAATCACCATCGACCAGCACGTAGGCCTCCCGGGGCGACTTGCCCAGATCGAGGCGACCGTAGGTGGTGATGGACGTGGTGGTTGACGTCGTGCCGTCATGGTCTTCATCCATGCCAGCGGCATCGTCGACGTAGGCTACGTCGGCATCGTCAGGACCGGACGGTTCTTCCACATTGGCCGGTTCGGCGGGCGGCGCCGGCGCCACCGGCACGGCCGGCACACGCGCGGACAACGGGGGTGCAGGCGGAGCCTTCGGCGGCGGCGGCACCACAGCCTTCGGCGCAGCCGGCGGCGCGGGCGGTGCCGGCGGCACCGGCGCTGCGACCAGTCGCATCGGCGCCACGCCCACCACCACCACCACGGCAGTCAGCGCCATCGCCAGGATGCGCGGGCAGGCCCGGCGCGGCTGCAGCGAGAGCAGGCGGCGCTTGAGGCTGGTGGTGTTCGGCGCGGCACTGGCCACGCCCAGGTGCGGCTGCGGTGCCACGCCCAGCTGCAGCAGCAGGCGGCCATAAGCCTGGCGGCTGGCACCGTACTGGCCGACCACGGCCGCATCCACCGCTTCCTCGCGGGCCTGTGCGTATTCGCGCACCGACAGGCGCAGCAGCGGGTGGAAGAAGAACAGATGCTGGGCCAGTGCGGGCAGCAGGCCCCACTGCAGGTCACGCCGCTGCAGGTGCTGCAGTTCGTGGGTCAGTGCCAGGTCCAGCGCATCGCCCTGCAGGGCATTGTCGCCGGCCGGCAGCAGCAGCACCGGGCGGAACGGCCCGACCAGCTGCGGTGCGTCCACCTGCGTGCTCATCCACAGCCGCGGTGCAGGGCGCACGCCGTGTGCGTCGGAGGCCAACTGCAGGGCCTGCACCAGCGCTTCGTCCTCGCAGGGATAGGCCGCGGCCAGCAGCGCCCGGCAGCGGCGCCACTCACCGAAGGTGCGCAGGGCCATCAGCAACACGCCGGACAGCCACAGCGCTGCCAGTGCGACCGCCCACCACGCAACCGCCGGCACGTCCGCTGCAGGCGTCGGCATCGTCGCCAGCAGCTGCGCCGAGGCTTCCGGCGCCAGCGGGTAGACCAGATCAGCGGCAACGTCGGTGGCGGTCATCGCCACCGCCTGCGGGGCCGGCAGCCAGGCCAACTGCAACGGCTGGCTCCAGAACAGGCCGAGCACGGCCTGCAGCGAGACCAGCCACCACAGGCGGCAGCGGGTGGCCGCAGACAGCGACGGCAGCGCGCGGCACACGCCGTACACCAGGGCCACCAGCAGCACGGTCTGCAGGCTGGTCCAGCCCAGCCGTTCCAACATCGGGATCAGCATCGTGGTGTCCATGGCTCAGCCCTCGTGGCGACGCGATTGGAGTTGGGCGACCAGCGCTTCCAGCTCGGCCAGCTCGTTGTCGCTGACCTGCTGGCGCTGCGACAGGTAGGCCACGAACGGCGACACCGAGCCCTGCAGGGTGTTGTCGACGAACTGGGCCACGGCACCCTGCAGCACGCTCTCCGGGCCACGGGTGGCCTGGTAGCGGTAGACGCCGTCCTGCTGCTGGCGCTGAAGATACCCCTTCGCCCGCAGCCGCTCCATCATCGTCAGCACAGTGGAACGGGCGAGTCCACGGGCCTCGCCATAACCACTGGCGACCTCGCCGACCGTGGCCGGCGCATGTTCATCGATGTACTGCAGCAGGGCCAGTTCCTGGTCCCCGATCGTCTTGCCACGCATGACACCACTCCCTTGACTACACGTGTCGTCACTTTCTGCGTGACGACAATTGTAGTCAACCCCCCGGAAGTCATGGGCCGACGAACGGTAGGGGGATGAGCTACGGCCTCAGCGCCCGATCACGAACGGATCGCCCTTGCACGGCAGCAACGGCCGGTCATCGCAGGGCCACAGCGTTGCGGGAACGGTCCTGGCCACCTCGAAGTGATCCTGGTTCCAGCGCAGGAAACCGCCGTGGATGGCATTGCCATGGTCGAAGCTGCGCGCATCGGCGGCCAGTGGCTGTTCGGGATCGACCTCGGCCGCCCAACGCAGCACCGGCACCTTGTCCAGCTGCCCGATGAAGGCGAACAGATCGCCCGCGCCCTTGCTCTGATAGGCCGCCATCGCCGCCGCGTCGGGCAGCTCGGCCTGCGCCAGCAACGATGCGGTGACATCCTGCAGCGGTGCCGCTCCCTGTGCGATGTAGGCGCGCATGCCCGTGGTGGTTGCCGGACAGTCCTGCAGCTGCACCAGATACCCGGTGGTTCCGCCACTGCCGGAGAACGACCGTATCCAGTAGCGGAAACGCGGCCCGCTGCGATCAGTGACCATGAAATCCTGCTGGCCACCCTGCGCGGGAATGGAAAGCACCTGCACGTCGCTGGCGCCCTCCACGTTGCACTTCAACTTCGCCAGCACCTGCCTGGCCGGTTCCGGCAGTGCTTCGTAGCGGCCGCCGGGGTAGGCGCTGCCAGAGGCTTCCGGCAATGCGGGCAATCCACGATCAGAAGGCAGGAACTGCGCTGGTTGAACGGGTTGGGTCGTGGGCGCTGCCGGCGCGACGCGCTCCCCGGCAGGCGCACAGGCGCTGCATGCCAGCAGCAGCATCAACGAAACGCTCGGCATCAGGTGTGATCGGATCATCGCTCAACGCCCTCCCATCGCCGGCGCTTCCTGCGGTTGTGCAGGCGCGGGGGTGGATGCAGCCTGTTCGCGCGATTGCTGCTGCAGCTGGCGCAGGCTGGATTCCACTGCAGTCTCGCGCACCTCGGCCGCATTGACCCCTGCGCGCAGCGCTGCAGGATCGCCCGGGCTGCCCTGGACCAGGAACAGTGTCTCGCCCGCCGTGCGGCCGGCGCTGGGATTGCTGGCCACGATCTGGTCGACCCGGGTGATGCCCGCGGCCTTCGCTTCGCGCAGCATCACCAGACTGTAGTCGTCGGCATGCTCGGCGTAGCGTCCGCCCAAGGCCTGCAGGCGCGTGCTGATCTGCTGCTGCAGGGCATGATCGCGATGCTGCGGCTGACGGGGGTCGTCGTTGGCCGCGAGCGGCACGTCCTGCCCCAGCTCGCGCAGCTGGCCGGGTGCAACCGAGGTCAGCACGTACTGCCATCGGTTCTGCCCAGGCGTGCCGCGCACCGTCGACACGAAGTCGTCGTACTCGCCGCCGCCGATGGTCTGGCAGCCGGCCGAATCGGTGTTGGAGCGGCTGCCGCGATGGATCTTGAAGGTGTCGTTGAGGTCCTGCACGCCCTGGGTATCGCGCGCATCGAACCAGCCGTCGCCGTTGCTGTCGCGCTCCACCTGGCCGGCACCCGCCGTGATCGCGTCCTGCGAGGGACGCAGCGCGAACTCATCGGGATGGCCGTTGCGCGGATGGGTGGTCGCGCGCATCTCGGTGGTGCCTTCGCCCAGGCGCCCGAGGTCCTTGACCCGGTCACCGTTGACATCCTCACCCTCGGTCTTGGTGCGCGGCGCCACGTCGCCGAACCCCGGGCTGCGCGGCGTAGTCTTGGCATGACCGTCGTACTGGGCGGTCGGCTCGGTCGTGGCCTGGTTGAACTCGCGCACATGACCATGGCCCTGCGCATCCTTCCACAGCACTACGATGCGATCGTCATAGACGCCACGCCCACGTGCCTCGGTGGTGCGGTTCTCGTCGCGCAGTCCCAGCACCACGCGGTCCTGCGTTGCCATCGCGTCATTCGCCGCGGTGTTGCCGCGCTGGGCCACGATGCTGCCGTACACGTCGTACTGCTGGGCCTGGCTCAGGCCTGCGGTCTCAGCCGCATCGGGCATCCGTGGTGGACGCGCCGCGTTGCCCAGACGGTCCAGCATCGGGTTCACCGTGGCCGCATCTGCTGCGGCAACACCTCCGCTGCGCCGCAACGCCTCAAGCTCGGTGGCGGCGCGCGCCGACACGTAGCGGTCCAGCGCTTCCTGCACCACCGCGGTCTGGCCGTTGTGCAGGGCGTCCAGGCGGGCGGCAGCACCGCGCGCGTCGTTCTGCCGCAACAGGGCAGCGACTTCATCGGCCGCTGCATTGATATCCAGTTCGGGCATGGTCGGTCCTTGAACGTGATCGGCGTGGGGGTCCAGCCTACTCCAGCGCGCCTGCCGGGCCTTTGACACCTGCCACACGGCCGCGCGAAGCCTCGTTCAGGAGGCTCCGCACAGCCCGGCGGTTCAGCCCCGCGGCCCGCCCATCACCGGCAGGATCACTCCGCTGATGTAACTGGCACAGACCGGCGAAGCCAGGAACACATAGGCGGGCGACAGTTCTTCGGGCTGTGCGGGCCGGCCCATGTCACTGTCCTTGCCGAATTCAGCGACTTCCTGCGCCGCCTTGTCGGCCGGGTTCAACGGCGTCCACACCGGCCCCGGCGCCACGCAGTTGACCCGGATGCCACGTGGCAGCAGCTGGCTGGCCAGTGCCATGGTGAACGCATGGATCGCGCCCTTGGTGGCCGAATAGTCAATCAGCGCCTTGCTGCCGAAAATACCGGTTTCCGAACCGGTGTTGATGATGCTGGCACCCTCGCCCAGGTGCGGTAGCACCGCGCGCGCCATCTGGATGTAACCGCCGATGTTGGTCTGCAGGGTTTCCTGCAGATGCGCGTCTTCCAGGTCTTCCAGCCGCTCGCAATGCAGCTGGAACGCGGCGTTGTTGACCAGGATGTCGATGCCGCCGAACGCCTTGGCCACCTGCTTGACCGCCTTGTTGCAGAAGCGCGGATCACGCACATCACCGGCGATCACCACGCAGCGGCCGCCTTCGCGCTCCACGTGCTGGCGGGTGATGTCCGCGTCCTCGGCCTCGTCCAGGTGCAGTACCGCCACATCGGCGCCTTCGCGGGCGAACAGTACTGCCACCGCATGGCCGATACCAGAATCGCCACCGGTGATGATCGCGCGCATGCCCTGCAGCTTGCCGCTGCCGGCGTAGTCCGGTGCAAGGAAACGCGGGGCCAGCTCCAGTTCGTGTTCATGCCCAGGCTTGGCCAGCTGCTGCGCCGGCATCGCCTCCGGTTGCCGGCGCGCACCGGCCTGGGTCGCGGTCTTCTTCGTTGCTTTTTTTGCCGCGCGCACGTCCTTGGCCTTTTCCTGGTCCTGCAGGCGTCGCTGCCGGGCCGCGACGCGCGCTGCGCGTGGATCGCTGGCGGCCGCCTTGCGGGTGGCGGTCTTCACCACGCGCGGGCGATCGGGGGCGGCGACAGTCTTGCTTGCGGTGCTGCCTTTGCGCACCTTGGGCGAGGCTTTGCGGCGGACGGGGGCTTTCTTGGTACTGGCCATGCAGGTCTCCTCGGGAGGGAAAGGGGCTGCCGGCCAGCGGCCGGCACTACCGGGGGCGGCGCACGCCGCTCCTGCAGTGTCTCCACCTATGCTGTTGGCAGCAGTGAGCGCACCGTGTCCACGATGTGCACGGTATTCATTCCGCCACCACGCGTGCCGTCGCAGGCTGCACGCAACCACACGAGGAACGCCTCCATGAAACATGCCATTGCCACCGCCACCGTCTGCTTTGCCCTCGCCGCCTGCAGCAGCACGCCGGTGGCCCAGGTGCAGCCGATCGACGGCGTGATTTCCGGCCAGTGCCACAGCGACATGGTGCGCGGCGCACTCGGCCTGGCCGCTTCGGACGCCACCGTGGCCCGCGCACGCGTGGACAGCGACAGCCTGCACGTGCGGGTGCTGCGCCATGATGGTCCGCGGGTGCCGCCGGCCAGCGAAGGCGGCGACCGCCTGACCATCGAGAAGGGCCGCACCAACAACATCACCGCGATCTACTGCGGCTGAGCCGGCGCGCCCTGCGCAGCACGCGCAGGGTAGCCTGTTCCCACTGGCGCGGCCCGCGCAGGCCGGCCAGTTTCGCCAGTTCACCGCGCTCCCAGCCGGCAAACACGCAAGGGTCGATGTAGGCCTTGCGGCACACCGCAGGCGTGTTGCCCAGCAGCGCTGCCACCTCGCACACCACCGCGCGCTGCGCCTGCGCCAGCGCGCGCTGGCTGGCCGGTTCCGGCAGCTCGGTGGCGGCAAACGCCTGCACCGCCGCCACGGTGCCGCCCCAGGTGCGGAAGTCCTTGGCGGTGAAGTCCTCGCCCATCACCTCGCGCAGGTAATCGTTCACCGCGCCGGAATCCACCGGCTGCAGCGCACCGTCGTCATCGCGGTACTGGAACAGCGCCTGCCCCGGCAGCTGCTGCAGGCGCCGCACCAGCAGCCCCAGCCTGCGGTCGCCCACGGTCACCTCCTGCAGCTGCCCCGACTTGCCGCGGAAGCGCATGCGCACCCGGCCACCGCGCAGCAGTACCAGATGGCGGTTGCGCAGTGTGGTCAGTCCGAACGAACGGTTCTGTTGTGCATAGGTTTCATTGCCGACCCGCACCAGGGTATCCGCCAACAGCGCGACCACCATGGCCAGCACCTTTTCCTGCGGAAACCCAGGTCGCTTGAGATCCCGTGACAACCGCCGCCGCAGCGCGGGCAACGCCTCGCCAAACGCAATGATGCGGTCGAACTTGCCGGCATCCCGCTCTTTGGCCCAGTCAGCGTGGTAGCGGTACTGCTTGCGCCCGCGCGCATCGCGGCCGGTGGCCTGCAGGTGGCCGTTGGCGTGGGCACAGATCCACACGGCGGTGTAGGCGGGCGGAACCGCCAGCGCACGGATGCGCTGCAGGGTGTTGGCGTCGCGTATCGCGTGGCCATCAGCATCGCGGTAGCTGAAACCCTTGCCGGCGCGGCGCCGGCTGATGCCCGGCTGGGTGTCGTCGACATAGCGCAGGCCGGCCGCGCGCGCGGCCTGTCGTTCGGGGGTGGAGGGAGTTGGCATGCCTGTAGTGTCGCTGTCGCCATGCCGCGATCCTGTCGATAACACAAGACAAACACGTGAGGGCCGGTTCGCCGCTATGCTCGGGTCTTCACAACCCCTTCCGGAGTCATGATGTCGTTCCCGATTCGCGCCCGTTCGCTCTCCGCCCTGTTGCTGCCGGCCGTGCTGGCCCTGACCGCCTGCCAGGCACCGGCGCTGGATGAACAGGATTCGGCCACCGCCCACGCCCAGCAGGCCGCCGAAGCAGCCAAGGCGCCGGCCGACGACGCCGGCAAGGCCACCGAGGCACCGCCGGTCGGCACCTGCGACGCCAGCCAGGTGCAGAGCCTGGTCGGCCAGACCTACACCGACGCCCTGGGCAAGCAGGCGCAGGAAGATGCCGGCGCCAGCCAGGTGCGCGTGCTCAAGCCCAACGACGTGGCCACGATGGAGTTTCTCGGCGACCGCCTGAACATCGAAGTGGACGACAAGGGCGCCGTCAGCGGCGTGCGCTGCGGCTGAGTCCCGCCCCGCGCCGGCACTGGGTTGCCGGCGCGTTCTGTTGCACCTGCAACCGTGTATTGCGGCGTTGCAGCAACCTGTGATCTAGTCGAGGCATCCGGTGGCCTCACGATGCGCTCCAGGGAATGAGCGGGGACGAGTGTCGCCGCCAACCCTATACGCATCGAGGTAGAGATGGCCCCCCGCAACCGCCAAGGGCTTTACGACCCGCGCTCCGAGCGCGATGCCTGTGGATTTGGCATGGTCGCCCAGCTCGACGATCAACCATCGCGCCTGTTGGTTGATACCGCCATCGCCGCGCTTTCGCGCATGACCCACCGTGGCGGTGTCGCCGCCGATGGCCTGACCGGTGATGGCTGTGGCCTGCTGCTGCGCCGCCCCGATGCCTTCCTGAAACTGCTGGCCAGCGAAGCCGACATCGCGGTCTCCGCACGCTTCGCCGCCGGCCTGGTGTTCCTGCCGCACGACGCCGACGCTGCGCAGGCCTGCCGCGCGCAGCTGCAGGCGCAGGTGGAAGCGGTGGGCTGCAAGGTCGCCGGCTGGCGCGAGGTGCCTACCGACGACAGCGTCTGCGGCCAACTGGCACGCGACACGCTGCCGCGCATCGAACAGGTGTTCGTCGACGCCGGCGTCGGCCAGGATGATGCCGGCTTCGCACTGGCCCTGTTCCTGGCCCGTCGCCGCAGCGAGCAGCTGCTGCGCGAACACGCCGACTTCTACGTCACCACCCTCACCCCGGATGCGATCAGCTACAAGGGCATGGTGCTGCCGGACAAGCTCAGCCGCTTCTTCCCGGACCTGCAACGCCGCGAACTGGCCTCCAGCGCCATCGTGTTCCACCAGCGCTTCTCCACCAACACGCTGCCGCGCTGGCCGCTGGCCCACCCGTTCCGCATGCTCGCCCACAACGGCGAGATCAACACCATCGAAGGCAACCGTCGCTGGGCGCAGGCGCGCAGCAAGGTGTGGAAGACGCCGCGCTTCGACATCGCCGAGTTCGATCCAGTGATCTCCATGCACGGTTCGGATTCGCAGAGCCTGGACAACATGCTGGAGCTGATGGTCGCCGGTGGCATGGAGCTGATCCAGGCGCTGCGCATCCTGGTGCCGCCGGCCACGCAGTCGCTGGAATTCAAGGACCCCGACCTGGCTGCGTTCTACGAGTTCCATGGCCTCAACAGCGAGCCGTGGGATGGCCCGGCTGGCATCGTCGCCTGCGACAGCCGCTACGCCGTGTGCACCCTCGACCGCAACGGCCTGCGCCCGGCGCGCTGGATGCTGACCGCCGACCGCCACTTCCTGGTCGCCTCCGAAGCCGGCGTGTGGGAAGTGCCGACCGAACGCGTGGTGCGCAAGGGCAAGCTCGGCCCAGGCGAAATGGTGGCCATCGACCTCAAGCGTGGTGACCTGCTCGACTCCGACGCGGTCGACCGCATCAACCGTGGTCGCGCGCCGTACAAGCAGTGGCTGCAGCAGGGCGTGACCTACCTGCAGACCGAACTGATCGACCCCTCGCTGGTGGAAGAACCCTTCGACGAAGGTACCCTGCGCAGCTACCACAAGCTGTACCAGCTCAGCAGCGAGGAAGTGGAGCAGGTGCTGCGGCCGCTGGCCGAGACCGAGCAGGAAGCCACCGGCTCGATGGGCGACGACACACCAATGGCGGTGCTGAGCCAGCGCAGCCGACCGCTGTACGACTATTTCCGCCAGGCCTTCGCGCAGGTCACCAACCCGCCGATCGACCCGCTGCGCGAAGACTGCGCGATGTCGCTGTCCACCCAGCTCGGCAAGGAGACCAACATCTTCCATGCCGGCCCGGAGACGGTGAACCACGTCATCCTCAATTCGCCGGTGCTCAGCCAGCGCAAGCTGCGCCAGCTGCTGAAGATGGACCAGTACGTGCAGGCCAATCGCCTGCTCGACCTGTCCTACAGCGAAGACGAGGGCCTGCGCGCGGGCATAGAGCGCATCTGCAGCGAAGCCGAACAGGCCGCGCGCGATGGCATGGTGATGCTGCTGCTGTCCGACCGCTACCCGGTGGCCGGGCGGCCGATGGTGCATGCGCTGCTGGCCACCAGTGCCATCCACCACCACCTCTCGCGCCTGGGCCTGCGCTGCGACGTGAACCTGATCGTCGAGACCGGCACCGCGCGCGACCCGCACCACATGGCCTGCCTGCTCGGCTTCGGCGCCACCGCGGTGTATCCATACCTGGCCTACCAGACCCTGTTCGACCTCGGTCGCCGCGGCATCCTCAAGCTGAGCAAGGGCGGTGAGCAGTCGCAGATCGGCCGCCGCTACCGCAAGGGCGTGTACAAGGGCCTGTCGAAGATCATCTCGAAGATGGGCATCTGTACCGTGGCCAGCTACCGCGGCGCGCAGCTGTTCGAGATCATCGGCCTGGAGCCGGAGGTGGTGGACCTGTGCTTCCCGGATACCGCCTCGCGCATCGGCGGCGCCGGCTTCGCACGCCTGGATGCCGACGCGCGCGAGCTGTGCGCGCAGGCCTGGGACGCACAGCAGGGCGTG
The DNA here is from genome assembly GCF_056861055.1 of Stenotrophomonas sp. 115C5. Taxonomy (NCBI): domain Bacteria; kingdom Pseudomonadati; phylum Pseudomonadota; class Gammaproteobacteria; order Lysobacterales; family Lysobacteraceae; genus Stenotrophomonas; species Stenotrophomonas sp. 115C5. Next base: position 146,528 of record NZ_JBSPUQ010000008.1, on the reverse strand, counting down.
GATGTTGGCGGCCTGCTTAAGTACGTGCACGGCGGCGAGTACCACATGTACAACCCGGATGTGGTGACCACCCTGCAGCGCGCGGCGCGCAGCGGTGACCCGCGTGCGTGGCAGCAGTACTGCGATGCCGTGCATGCGCGGCCGCCATCGGCGCTGCGCGACCTGCTGGAACTGGTTCCGGCGGCCACGCCCGTGCCGCTGGACGAGGTCGCCCCGGCCAGTACCCTGTTCCCGCGCTTCGATACTGCTGCGATCAGCCTAGGCGCACTGTCGCCGGAAGCGCACGAGGCGCTGGCCATTGCCATGAACCGCCTCGGTGGCCGCAGCAATTCCGGCGAAGGCGGTGAGGATCCCGCCCGCTATGGCACCGCAAAGCGCAGCAAGATCAAGCAGGTGGCCTCGGGCCGCTTCGGCGTAACCGCCGAATACCTGGTCAACGCCGAGGTGCTGCAGATCAAGGTCGCGCAGGGCGCCAAGCCCGGCGAGGGTGGCCAGCTGCCTGGCCACAAGGTCAACGAACTGATCGCGCGGCTGCGCTACGCCCGGCCGGGCATCGGCCTGATCTCGCCGCCGCCGCACCACGACATCTATTCGATCGAAGACCTGGCCCAGCTGATCTACGACCTCAAGCAGGTCAACCCGACCGCGCTGGTGTCGGTAAAGCTGGTCAGCCATGCCGGTGTGGGTACGATTGCCGCTGGCGTGGTCAAGGCCGGTGCGGACCTGATCACCATCTCCGGCCATGACGGCGGCACCGGTGCGTCGCCGGTCAGCTCGATCCGCTATGCAGGTGTACCGTGGGAGCTGGGCGTGGCCGAAGCGCACCAGGCGCTGCTGGCCAACGACCTGCGCGGGCGTACCCTGCTGCAGACCGATGGCGGCCTGAAGACCGGCCTGGACGTGGTCAAGGCCGCGCTGCTGGGCGCGGACAGCTTCGGCTTCGGCACCGCGCCGATGATCGTGCTGGGCTGCAAGTACCTGCGCATCTGCCACCTCAACAACTGCGCCACCGGCGTGGCCACCCAGGACGAGCGCCTGCGCGAGAACCACTTCACCGGCCAGCCCGAGCGCGTGGAGAACTTCTTCCGCCTGTTGGCCGAGGAAGTGCGCGGTTGGCTGTCGTTCCTGGGTGCGCGTTCGCTGGAAGATATCGTGGGCCGCACCGACCTGCTGCGGCAGATCGAAACGGCACCCCGTGACGGCGTGCGCGTGGACCTGTCACGCCTGCTGGCCGACAGCCGCTACGAGGGCAGCCACTGCGCCGCGCAGCGCCTGTACGAATCGCCGGACAGCCTGGCCACGCAGATGGATGGCCTGCTGGCGCCGGCCATCGAGCACAAGCGTGGTGGCGAGCACCGCTTCCTGATCCACAACACCGACCGCAGCATCGGCACCCGCCTGGCCGGTGCAGTGGCGCGCGCGCACGGCAACCAGGGCATGGCCGAGGCACCGCTGGAACTGCGCTTCCGCGGCAGCGCCGGGCAGAGTTTTGGTGCCTTCAATGTCGGTGGCCTGCACCTGGAAGTGGAGGGTGAAGCCAACGACTACGTCGGCAAGGGCATGGCCGGTGGCCGCCTGGTGGTGCGTCCGCCACGTGGCGCCCGCTTCGAGGCACGCAGCACCGCGATCATCGGCAACACCTGCCTGTATGGCGCCACCGGTGGCGAGCTGTTCGCCGCGGGTCGCGCGGGCGAGCGCTTCGCGGTGCGCAATTCCGGCGCGCTGGCGGTGGTCGAGGGTGCCGGTGATCACTGCTGCGAGTACATGACCGACGGCGTGGTGCTGGTGCTGGGCAAGGTCGGCCTGAACTTCGGTGCCGGCTTCACCGGTGGCCTGGCCTACGTGCTGGACGTGGACCGCGATTTCGTCGATCGCTACAACCACGAACTGATCGACATCCATCGCGTCTCCGCCGAAGGCTTCGAGAACTACCGCCAGCACCTGCACCGCCTGATCGGCCGCCACCGCGAGCTGACCGGCAGCATCTGGGCGCAGCAGATCCTGGACGAGTTCCGCGATTACATCGGCAAGTTCTGGCTGGTCAAACCCAAGGCCGCCAGCATCGAGTCGCTGACTGAAACCCTGCGACGCGCCGCGTGATGTTTTCCGGTAGTGCCGGCCGCCGGCCGGCAACGTTCCCTCTCGCATTCCAGAGCCCGCCATGAGCCGCAAGCACGCCTTCCAGTTCCTCGACCTGCCCCGCACCATGCCGCAGCGCATCCCGGTGGAACTGCGCACGTCCGGAGACTGGGGCGAGCTGTACGGCAAGTTCGGCAAGGAAGATGCCCAGTACCAGGCCGGCCGCTGCCTGGACTGCGGCAATCCTTACTGCAGCTGGAAGTGCCCGGTGCACAACGCCATTCCGCAGTGGCTGCAGCTGGTGCAGGAAAACCGCATTCACGAGGCGGCCACGCTGTGCCACAGCACCAACCCGCTGCCGGAAGTGTGCGGCCGGGTGTGCCCGCAGGACCGGCTGTGCGAAGGCAGCTGCACGCTGGAGGAATTCGGTGCGGTGACCATTGGCGCGGTGGAGAAGTACATCGTCGATACCGCGCTGGCCAGCGGCTGGCGCCCGGATCTGGGCGCGGTGCAGCCGACCGGCCACAGCGTGGCGGTGATCGGCGCGGGTCCTGCCGGCCTGGCCTGTGCCGACCGCCTGGCACGCGCTGGCATCACCGCCGTGGTCTACGACCGCTACGAACAGATTGGTGGCCTGCTGCAGTTCGGCATTCCCAGCTTCAAGCTGGACAAGGACGTGATCCACCGCCGTCGCGAAGTGCTGGAGGGCATGGGCGTGCAGTTCCGCCTCGGCGTGGAGATCGGCCGCGATGTCAGCGTGCAGCAGCTGCTGGACAGCCACGATGCGGTGTTCGTCGGTACCGGCGCCTACCGCTACACCGATGGCGGCCTCGATGGTCAGGATCTGAAGGGCGTGCTGCCGGCCCTGCCGTTCCTGGTGCAGAACAGCCGCATCGTCGGTGGTAATGATCCGAAGGGCCGGCCGATTGCCGGCTGGGAAGACACCATCGCCCTGCCCGATCTCAACGGCAAGCGCGTGGTGGTGCTCGGCGGTGGCGACACCGGCATGGATTGCGTGCGCAGCGCGGTGCGGCTGGGTGCGGCCAAGGTCACCTGCGCCTACCGCCGTGACGAAGCCAACATGCCCGGCAGCGCGCGCGAAGTGGCCAATGCACGCGAAGAGGGCGTGCGTTTCCTGTTCAACCGCCAGCCGCTGTCAATCGAGGCCGGTGCCGATGATGAAGTGATCGGCGTGACCGTGGTGGAAACCCGGCTGGGCGAACCGGATGCCAACGGCCGCCAGAACGCGGTGCCGATCGAGGGCAGCGAATCGCTGCTGGAAGCGGACGTGGTGATCATCGCCTTCGGCTTCTCGCCGACCTTGCCGGCATGGCTGTCCGAGCATGGCGTGGAAGGCCAGTCCAACGGCCGCATCGTGGCCGGCGGCAAGGACCGCCTGCCGTTCCAGACCGCGCATCCGCGCCTGTTCGCCGGTGGTGACGCAGTGCGCGGTGCCGACCTGGTGGTGACCGCCGTGGCCGAGGGCCGCGACGCCGCCGCCAGCATCGTGCGGCTACTGGCCCACTGAGTCCGGCACCAGCAGTACCGCCAGCAGCGCCCGCAGCGCGTGCGGCTCCACCGGCTTGGCCAGGAAGTGGTCGATGCCAGCCACACGACAGGCTTCGCGGGTGCTTTCCATCACGCTGGCCGTGAGCGCGATGATGGGCACCTGCGCACGCGCCGGGCAGGCATCGGCGCGGATCGCCCGCGCCAGTGCAAAGCCGTCCATGCCCGGCATGTGGCAGTCGGTAATCACCAGCTCGAACGGCTGCGCCTGCCATGCTTCAAGCGCCGACCGTCCGTCGGTACAGGCGTGGACCTGCAACCCGAGCGCACACAGGCGTTGCTCCAGCAGATGCAGGTTGGTGGGATGGTCTTCAGCCACCAGCACGCGCGACGCCGGCAATGGACACGCGTCCGCAACCGCCGCCGAAGGTGCAGCCACGGGTGCCTCGCAGGCATCCAGGTCCAGATCCAGCCAGACCGTGGTGCCTTTCCCGGGTGAGCTGCGCAACTGCAGCTCCGCGCCCATCGAGGTCGCCAGCTCACGGCAGATCGCCAGGCCCAGCCCACTGCCGCCGAAGCGCCGTGTGGTCGAGCGCTCCGCCTGGGTATAGGCGGCGAACACCGCCTGCTGGCGTTCCTCGCTGATGCCCACGCCGCTGTCGCTCACCTGCAGGCGCAGCCGCTGGCCGCCGTCACGCTGCTGCAGTACCTGCACCTGCAGTTCCACGTGGCCGTGCCGGGTGAACTTCAATGCGTTGCCGGCCAGGTTGAACAGGATCTGGCGCAGGCGCAGGCCGTCGGCCAGCGATCCCGGCTGCATCTCCGGATCCAGCACCACCTGCAGGTGCAGGCCGCGGCTGGCGGCCACCGGCATCAGCAGTTGCTGCACCGCGCGCACCAGCGCCGCCAGGTCAGTGGGCAGCAGCTGCAGTGGTGCGCCCTGCAGACGCTGGCTGTGCAGGACATCGTCGAGGATCTGCCGCAACATCCGCGCGGCATCATCGACCGTGGCCAGCACCTGCTGCTGGTGTGCCTCCAGCCTGCTGCCCGCCAGCCGTTCGAGCATGTCCAGCAGCGTGCTCATCGGGGTGCGGATCTGGTGGCTCATCGTTGCCAGGAAGTGCGCCTTGGCCTGTGCTGCCTGTTCGGCCTGGCGGCGCGCGTCGGCCAGCGCGCGGGTACGTGACTGCACCTCGCTGACGTCGATCCAATAGCCGCTCCACTCGACGTCGCTGTCGTCGCAGGGCAACGGCCGCCCATGCGAACGCACCCATCGCCACCCTTGTGGCGAACGGGTGCGGAAAGTGACGTCGATCGGGCCACGCGCCAATGCAGCCGTCTCGACACAGGCCATCACCTGGCTGCGGTCATCCGGATGGACCGCGGCCAACAACCGCTGATGATCGATCCGCGCGGTCTCCACGCTGATTCCGAACAGGGCCTGCACGTCACCGGCGATCTGCGGAAAGCTGTAATGGCCGCCTGCCGACCGACGCGCCTGGTAGACCACCGCCGGCAGGTTCGCGGTCACCTCCTGCAGGCGCAGCTCCACCTCTCGGCGGCGCACGCTCTCGCGATGGACCCGCCAGTAGCCGAAGGCATGTACCAGCGCCAGGGCGAGCAGGATCAGCGAGGCCGGCACCAGCCAGCGCAGGGGCGACGATGACGGGGAATTACGCGGCCGGTCCGGCAGCCAGTCCGCGCGGATCTGGTCGCGCTCGGTATCGGTCAGCTGCGACAGCGCCTGCTCGAAGCCGACGATGACATCGGCGCAGGCGGGCGTGGTCGCCAGCACCAGGGCATCGTCGAAACCGGCCGGCGCAGCGATCAGCAGTGGATCGCCCTGGTAGCGGCGCAATGCGGCCTCGACGTCGCCGAGGTTGGCGACTACCGCATCGATCAATCCGGTGCCCAGCAGCGGGAGTGCATCGTCCAGCGCTGCCGGTGGCAGCAGCTGTGCACCCACGGCCTGCTCGGCCAGCAGCCCCTGCAACGGCATCCGGCTGGGGCTGGCCACGGTGCGTCCACGCAGATCTTCCAGGCCCAGCACCGGCGACGCGTCTTCCCGGCGCACGATCACCTGTGGCAGCTGCAGGTAGGGCGTACTGACCACCCATCCAGCGGGCAGTTGCGAGCGGGGCCATCCCAGCAGCGCCTGGGTGCCGGCCGGCAGCTCGTCCCGGTCCACGCTGTCGGCCGGCACGGGCAGCAGCTGCAGTGGCCGTTGCCCGCCCAGCAGCTTCAGGTACGCCGCGCCCAGCCCCCGGGCCTCGCCCTGTTCGCTGGACGACAAAGGTGCGCGGTCGGACGGCCAGGCGATGCGCAGCGGTGTCCTGCAGCCCGTGGCGGAGGCCGTGGCAGGCAGCAGCAGGCTGGCCATGACAGCAATGGCTGCCGGGAAGCCGGCGACATTCACGGTAGGCATCCTCATCTCGCGGGCGGAAGGAACGGCCGCGCTGCGGTACCGCTGCCTGCCACGCTATCGACGTGCGGACCGACGGCAATGAAGAAAGTTGTAAAAGCATCCAGATAGGGGAATGCCGACATACACTGCCGCCTTCACCCGTAACTGCGGAGCGTTCGATGCGCATCGGCCTGGCTGCCAACCGTCTTCATCACCACGACGCGCGCGCCGCGCTGTTCCGTTGGCTGCGCAGCAGCGAGGCCGGCCTGCGCGAGCTGGGCGTGTCGCTGCATGCGGTCGGTCGCACCCATGACGCGATCGAACGACAGGGCTTCCTGGCCGGGTACGCGGGCCTGCACCGTTATCCCTACGGTCGCGAGGGTGGACTGATGAAGCTGGTCGCCGAAGTCGTTGGCATGGGTCCGGATCGGACACTGGATGGTGCGATCTATCTGATTGATCCGGTCGATCCGTCCTCGGTATTTCCGGAAGCCACGGCGCTGAAGCGCCAGTGCGTGATTCACGGCAAGCCGTTCATTTCGACCGTGGCCACCGCACGCGACTGGGTCGAAGTGGAGCGCGTCCACGCCGGGCTGGCGGCAGACGGCGGCGCCGACGACCTGCATGCGTTCGAAGGCCAGACGCTGGCGCTGATCGCGCACGATGCGATGAAGCCGGCGATGCTGGCCTTCGCCGACGAGCACTTCGATGTGCTGGCCCGGTTCGGTGAGCGGGTGGCGACGGGCACCACCGGCCAGCGTTTGAACGAACTGGCCTGGAGCCGGGGCTGGCCACGTGATACGCCGTGGGTGACGCGCTACCAGAGCGGCCCGATGGGCGGTGATGCGCAGATTGCCGACCGGGTGCTGGAGGGGCGCTGCCAGCGTGCGATTTTCTTCGAGGATCCGCATGTGGCGCGCCAGCATGAGGCGGATATCCAGCTGCTGGAGCGCGCGGTGACGACGGTGACGGATCAGGCGGTGTGCATTACGGCGCCGCGGGTGGCGGCGCGGTGGGCGGCGGCGGCGGCGCTGCGGGCGGGGTGAGGGTTTCGGCCAACGGCTGAGCCCCTCGTGGTGGGTGGGGCCTGCACGATCATGCGGTTGGCCGGGATGGATGGAATTGCGGGGGACGCCGTAAACCCGTCCCTGGGGGCTTGGCCGCGGCATCCATGCCGCGGACACCCCCGCAATTCCATCCATCCCGTCCTTCGACAGTTTCCGGTGTGCCCACCACGGAAGAAAGAAGGAAGAGCAGGAGCGGGTCGCGCGCTGCGCGCGCTTCTGTAGAGCCGAGCCCACGCTCGGCTGCATTCAACGGCAGCCGAGTGTGGGCTCGGCTCTACAGTTACAGAAGCTGGCGAAGCATGGCCTTCAGGCGTCGCCCTTCCAGCTGGAAGTAGTCGCGCTGTTCGCGCCAGGCGGGGAAGCGTTGTTCCACTTCGTGCCAGAACGCGGGCGAGTGGTTGGGCTGGATCAGGTGGCAGAGTTCATGCACCAGCACGTATTCGAACGCTTCCGAGCGGCCCAGCACCAAGGCCAGGTCCAGTGCCATGCTGCCGTCGGGGGCCAGTGAGCCCCATTGCGAGGACATCACCTTCAGCCGCAGGCGGCTGGGTGCGCGCGGCAGGGTGGGCAGGTACTTCGGCAGCCAGCGACCGACGTCGGCGCGGGTCTGGGCTTCGTAGAACTCGCGCAGCAGACGGCGCAGGGTGGCGTCACCACCACGGGTGGGCCACTGCACGCAGGCGCCGTGCGCGTCGATCTCCAGGCGCGCATAGCGGCCTTCCTGCCAGCGCAGTGGCAGCAGTTCGCCGCGCAGGGGCAGCACGCCGTCTTCGCCGGGCTGCAGCGGTGCCGGCAGGCCCTGGCCCTGGTACTGGCGCAGCTGCAGTGCCAGCCAGTCGCGATGCTGTTCCAGGAAGCGTTCGCCCATCACCAGGCTTGCCCGCGGCGGCAGGGTCAGGCGCGCGCCGCGCTCGTCCACGCTCAGCTTGATGCGGCGTGCACGCGGATCACGCACGCGCAGTACCTCGATCTCGGCATCCTCCAGGCGCAGGCGAACGGTGTCGCGCTGTACGGTGGCGGGCGGGGTCGGGCTGATCAGGCGGCGCAGCAGACGGCTCATGCACGCAGCATAGCGCTGCTTCGGGCCGCCGGATGACCGGCGGCCGTCGGACTGCCTGTTCAGTCAGCCTTGCTGAGCTTGAAGGCTTCTTCCAGCAACAGGAACAGGCGGCGGATCTCGGCGCTCTGCAGTGCGAAGCGGGCGTCGAACTCGGCGCGGCGGCCATCTTCGTCGGCATGCTCCAGCTGGTCCAGGGCACCGTCGAGGAACTTCAGCTTGCGCACGATCAGGTCGTCGCCGATCACGAAGGACAGGTTGTCCTCGAAGATCAGCGCCAGCTTGGTCACCTGCTTGCCGGCGTCCAGGTGCTTGTCGATCTCGTCGCAGCGCAGCTCCTGGTGCTGGCACTTGACCACCGCGCCACCTTCCACCGGGTCCTTCATCTCGCACTCTTCGCCCAGGCTCAGCCCGGTCGGCAGCGGCTCGCCGGCGATCCAGCCGGTCAGGATCGAGCGCGGCGCGACTTCGGCGTTCAGCGGCATCGCCGGGAAGCTGCCGAGCAGGCCGCGGATGTCGGACATGAAGTATTCGCCGGTCTTGCGGCTGGAGGTATCCACCGCCACGTAGCCGTGCTGCAGGTCGATGAAGGCGTCGTTGCGCGAGGACTTCACGAAGGCGCGCGGCAGCAGTTCATGCAGCAGGTCGTCCTTCATGCGCTTGCGCTCGCGGCCACCCGGGCGGCGGCCTTCCTTCTCCTCGATCTCCTCCAGCTTGCGCTCGAGCAGGTCGTTGACCACCGCCGCCGGCAGGATCTTGTCCTCCCCGCCCACGGTCAGCCACAGGTGCTCGGCGATGCGGTGGGAGAGCAGCTCCTTCTCCTCGCGGCCGAACGGCGAGATGAACCCGCGCGAGTTCATTTCCAGCGCGCCGACCGGCTTCAGCAGGGCGTGCGGCAGCAGGGTGTCGACTTCGGAAAAATCGGTGGTGGTCGGGAAACGGAAGAACGTCAGGTTGCGAAAGAACATGGAATTCCGGATGGCAAAGAGGAAGGGCGGCCGACCTTAAACGGCGGGCGTCTCGGGATCTGCGTCGGCGTCGGCCGGGGAACCGGCCAGCCAGGCATGGGCGTCGGGCAGCGGCGCGTCGTCGCGACGGCCCAGCGCCATGAAATCGAACAGGGTGGTGTCAGCCAGCTGCGAGGGCCGGACTTCACCCATGGCGCGCGCGATCTGCTCGATGCGGCCGGGGTGGTCCTTTTCCCATTGCTTCAGCATCAGGCCGACCTGGCGGCGCTGCAGGTTCTCCTGGCTGCCGCACAGGTTGCAGGGAATGATCGGGAACTGGCGCGCCTGCGCGTACTCGACGATGTCACTCTCGCGCACGTAGGCCAGCGGCCGGATCACCACATGCTTGCCATCATCGCTGCGCAGCTTCGGCGGCATGCCTGACAGCTTGGCGTGGTGGAACAGGTTCATGAAGAACGTGGCCACCATGTCGTCGCGGTGGTGGCCCAGCGCGATCTTGGTGAAGCCATGGATTTCGGCGTAGTTGTACAGCGCACCACGACGCAGCCGCGAGCACAGCGAGCACATCGTCTTGCCTTCCGGAATGACCCGGCTGACCACCGAATAGGTGTCCTGCTCGATGATGTGGTACGGCACGCCCAGCCCTGCCAGGTACTCCGGCAGCACGTGCTCGGGGAAGTCCGGCTGCTTCTGGTCCAGGTTCACCGCCACCAGCTCGAACGGCACCGGCGCCTTCTTCTGCAGCTGCAGCAGCACGTCCAGCAGGGTGTAGCTGTCCTTGCCGCCGGACAGGCAGACCATGACCTTGTCTCCGGCCTCGATCATGCCGAAGTCGGCAATCGCCTCACCGACCTGGCGGCGCAGGCGCTTGGCCAGCTTGTGCTGCTCGCGCTCGGCCACGCGCGGATCGCGGGCGGCGCGCGGCTGGGAACGCGGCAGGGGATCGGGAAGGGAAATCACGGCACTCATGGGTTCCATTCTAACGGCTCGGAGCGGCCACGGCCGGGGGTCGGGATTCCCCTCTCCCGGCAGTCATCAACGCTGTGTATGCTCGGAGGCTGTGGACACCTACAGCCCCGCCGAGATCGTCGAGCACCTCGCCGCCCTGCGCGCCGAGCATCGCCTGCTGGATGAGCAGATCACCCGCATGGCCGCCAATGGCGAGGACGAGCTGGAAGCCAAGCGCCTGAAGCGGCGCAAGCTGCAGTTGAAAGACTGCATCGCCAGGCTGGAAAGCCTGCAGATTCCCGACGAACCGGCCTGAGCGGTGGCCCATCCACGCATGGCGTGGATCTACTGCTTCGCCCCTGGTAGATGCCGACCTTGGTTGGCATGCCGTTCGCCGGGCATGCCATGCCCGGCGCTACCTTCAATCCTGCGGCGCCGGCTCGTCCGGGCGTGCCGCTTCCGGGCTGACCCGTTCGATGGTGTGGCGCAGCTCGCGGCCGAGGATGAACTTGGCGTCCTTGGCCCAGGCATCCAGGCGCTCGTCGAACAGCAACTTGCTGTTCTCGTCCGGCCACACCAGGCGTAGCTCGCGCAGCTTCTGGATGAAGCCACGGAACAGGGTGCGGTCGAAGAACTCCGGCGCGGCCGGTGCATAGAGCAGGCTCAGACGCTGCGCCGCCTGCTGGCACAGGCTTTCCAGCTCAGCCGCACCCAGCACGCCCGGGCCGTTCTTCACCAGCACCGAAATGGCGATGTAGTAGCGCTCGAATGCCTGCTGCAGTGAATGGCCAATCGCACGCAGGCGGAACACCTCGTCGGTCTGCCCGGTGTTGCGCGCCAGGATTCCACCGTCGTCATCGTTGACGTTCTGCAGCAGGCCCTCGCGCACGAACACGTCGATGGTCTGGTCGATGCGCTGGGCGAACTCGTCCTCGCTCCACGGCAGGAACAGCTCGGCCTGCAGGAACGGGTACACCGTGCGGCCCAGCTGGACCAGGCCGGTGCGGCTCATGCGGCGGTTGTTCTGGAAGCAGCAGGCCACCCACGACGAGGCGGTGAACAGGTGCAGCACGTTGTTGCGGAAGTAGCTCAGCAGCACCGCGGTATCGCCGCTGACGCTGAGCACGTCGCCCAGCGGATGCTTGATACGGGTGAGGACGTTGATTTCCTCGGCGTGGGCGATGATCCGCTCCGGCGAATGCGGGGTCACCGTCACCCGGTCCGAATACGGCATCTCGACCAGCAGCGTCTTGCACAGCTCGATCTGCGCGATCAGGTCGGCCTCGCCCATCGCGTGCTTCGGCGTGGACAGCAGGGCCAGCGCCAGCAGGTTGATCGGGTTGACGTCGGCGGCGCCGTTGATGCGCACCTGGATGCGCTCGGCCAGCGTATCCACCGTGGTCGACAGCCAGGCCGGCTTCTCGTCCTCGGACACCGCCTCGCCCTTCCACTCCGGGGCCTTCTCGGCCAGCACGTCGTTCAGTGCGATCGGTTCGCCGAAGTTCACCACCACCTGGCCGTAGTTCTGCTTGAGCACCTTGGGGATACCCCACAGCAGCGACCAGATCGATTCCTTTTCCTTCGGCCGGCCGGACAGTTCGTCCAGGTAGCTGCCGCCCTCCATCAGCTTCTCGTAGCCGATGTAGATGGGCTGGAACAGCACCGGCTTGCGCGGCTGGCGCAGGAACGCACGCAGCGTCATCGAGATCATGCCGCCCTTGGGCTGCAGCAGGCGGCCGGTACGCGAGCGGCCGCCTTCGACGAAGTACTCCAGCGAGTAGCCACCGGCCACCAGCTGCGCGACGTACTCACTGAGCACGGCCGAGTACAGCGCGTTGCCACGGATCGAGCGGCGGATGAAGAACGCACCGCCCTTGCGCAGCAGGGTGCCGACCACCGGCAGGTTCAGGTTGATGCCGGCCACGATGTGCGGCGGCACGATGCCACGGTCGTACAGCAGGTAGGACAGCAGCAGGTAGTCCATGTGGCTGCGGTGGCTGGGCACGTAGACCACTTCGTGGCCCGGTGCGGCGGCCTTGAACTTGTCCAGGTGGTGCACCAGCACGCCCGCATAGATGCGGTTCCACACGTGGCTGAGCATGAAGCTGGCCGAACGCACCACCGGGCTGGAGTAGTCCGCGGCGATTTCCCAGGCGTAGGCGTGCGCCTTCTTCCAGGCGTCGGCCGGCTTCGAGTTGTCGCGCTTGGCCTGCGAGGCGATCGCTTCGCGCACCGGTTCGGCCGCCAGCACCTGGTCCACCAGCAGGCGCCGGGTCGACAGGTCAGGACCGATCACCGATTCACGGATGCGGCGGAAGTGCGTACGCAGCACGCGCTGCAACTTGCGTACCGTGCGCTCCGGCTCCAGGCCTTCGTCCACGGTGCTGCGCAGCGAGATCGGCGGGGCGAAGCGGACGATGGTACTGCGGCCGTTGAGCAGCACCGCCAGCAGGCGGCGGAAGCGGCCGACCAGCGCCCAGTTTTCCGAGAACAGCACCGCGAACCAGCCGCTCTGCTTGTCCGGCGCGCGGCCGACGAAGATCGACACCGGCACCAGATGCACGTCCAGGTCATCGCGCACGCGATGGGCCTGCAGCACCTTGGCCAGCGAATCGGAATGGGTCTTGGCACCCCGCTGTTCGGGGATCAGCGAATTGCTGGAGCTGCGTCGCGACAGCGCCAGGTAGGCGCGCTTGCGGCCGGTCGGGTCACCGGCCAGCGGCACCAGCGGCGACGGCAGCCCAGCCTGGCGGCAGGCCTTGTCCAGGATCAGCGCGTTGGACAGGCCGTAGTCCTCCAGCACGTACATGACCGGGCGGCCATCGTTGTACTGGCCCGGGTCTTCCGGCTCGATCTTCAGCGACAGCCACGGCTCGACCAGGCGGCCCAGCAACCGTGCCCACAGCGGGCGGCGGCCAGCCGGACGCGCGTGCGCGGGCGGCGGTACCGGGTTCGGGCCGGTACCGGTCGAGGGGGACGCCGGCACCGTATCGGCGGGCGTCGACTGGGATTCTTCGCCGGGGAACGGCAGCGGGTTCTGTTTCGACATCGGCGCCATTATGGCTTAGGCGGCGGCGTTGCCGCTTCCCCACCCTCGGCGGGGGCTTCAACCGGGGCGGGGGCCGCCTCGGCGCGGGCCGCATCGGCCTTGCGTAGCAACGCGTCGGTGTCGGCCAGGGTGCGGGTCAGGTACCAGTGGCCCTCGCGACGGCTCAGCGGCAGCTGCAGGGTCATTTCGCGGCCAGCCAGGTCGTAGTGCAGGCGTACCAGCGCATTGTCACCCTCCACCGAGAGCAGCTCACCGCGCACGCTGCGCAGCGCATCGTCCACGCCCAGCCCGTAGCTGCCCAGCACGGCCTTGAGGGTGTGGATGAACGGCGCCAGCTGCTGCAGGCTGCCTTCCATGCCCGCGGCCTGCATGCCGGCCTCATCGTCGAAGCCGACCTTGCCGGCTGCGCCGACCAGCGCGGCGATGGTGCTGCGTGCGCGGGCGCGGTCACTGATCGGGGCGCCCTGCGCCCAGCTGGCGAGGGTTTCGACGAGGGCGATGTAATGCGCCTGCTGGCCAGGTGTATAGCCCTTCTGATGGCGCAGGTACTGCACACCGAAGTTGCCCATCGACTGCGCGGCCTGGCGCACGGCACCGGCCTGGCCGGCCAGCTGGCGGTCGAAGCTGCGTTGCAGTTCGGCGCTGGCATTGGGCGTGCGCAGTGCGGCCAGCATCGGCAGCAACTGGTCACCCAGCGGCAGCTCGGTCAGCGGCCACTGGCTGTGGCCCTCGGCCCAGGCCTGCTGCAGGCGCTGGTACTGGCTCGGCGGTACCGACAGCTTCGCGTAGCCGACCAGATCGTCTTCGGCCAGGCGCAGGGCCATCGCCTGCACCGCCGCAACCGGTTCGGCCGCCGGCCTGGCCGGATCGTTGGCCGGTTCACGGCACGCGGCCACCGCCAGCAGCAGCATGGCTGCCAGCCCCCATCCACGCGCAGACCTTCCTCGCACTGCCACGCTCATGCACTCGGACTCCCCGGACCGGTCCGCATCTTGCGGCCTGCGACGTGACAGCGGCAAGCCGGGACGTCACGGTTTCCGCTGTTGCTTGCGCAAGTCACTGATCAGAATAAAAAAAGAGCCGGGATCACGGGGATCACAGGCTCTTCAAGCCGGCGCGGGGCCGGTGGACAGTGTTGTGGCACATGTCCGGTCCGAGGACCGGATGGCGGCGATCCTACGCTGCCACTCAAGTTAAGGCAACACTTCACGTAGTTCCGTATAAGACATTGATTTTATTGATGACCCCGACGCTTCGCATGGAGGCCATGAAATCTACGGCAGGATTTGCGGCGATTCGGGCACAACCGCTGGTGGACGGATGCAAAAACGCCATCCCGCGCGGGTCGGGATGGCGTTCGGGCCTGCAGCCTGCGCAGCGGAATCTCAGCGCGCAGCCAGCGCCGACGTGATTTCCTGCTGGATGGCCCGGGCCGCGGCCTGCGGATCGGCCGCCAGGCGGATCGGGCGACCGACCACGATGGCATCGGCGCCATCGGCAAAGGCCTGGGCCACGCCAACGGTACGCTTCTGGTCATCGCCGACCGGGCCACCGGGGCGGATGCCCGGGCAGACGATCGAGAACCCGGCGCCGGTAGCGGCACGGATCGGGCCGGCTTCCTGGCCCGAGGCGATCACGCCATCGATGCCGGCCGCCTGCGCGGCCAGCGCGCGCTCGACCACCACGTCCACCGGCTCACGGTCGATGCCCATCTGGGCCAGGTCCGGGCGGCCCATCGAGGTCAGCACGGTCACCGCCAGCAGGCGCATGTCGCTGCTGTTGGCGGCGGCGCAGGCTTCCATCATCGCCGGGTGCCAGCCATGGATGGTGGCGTAGCTGACCGGCCACTGCGACAGGCGCTTGATCACCGCCGCGGCGGTGGCCGGGATGTCGAAGAACTTCAGGTCGACGAACACGCGCTTGTCGCGGCGGGCCAGCTCGTCCAGCACCTGGAAGTACTCGCCGGAGGCGAGCAGTTCCATGCCGATCTTGTAGAACGCCACGCTGTCGCCAAGGCGGTCGACCCACTCAAGCGCCTGCACGCGGTCAGGCACGTCCAGCGCGAAGATCAGGCGCTCGTCGTCGCGCAGCGGCAGCGGCGCGCGGCTCACGGTGCGTAGTCCAGGGCAGCGCGCTTGGCGTCGTGGCGGGCCTGGCGCGACTGGCTGTAGTCGTTGTTGAACTGCGCCGGCTCGAAGCCGCCGTAGGTCGGGTTCGGCAGCATCCACCAGCGCTCGCCGAACCAGTCGTGGTACTGCTGCAGCAGCGCGTCACGGCCGTCGTTGGTGTTGGCGGTCACTTCGACGAAATCGCCCAGCTGGTCGCCGAACTGCATCAGCACGCGGTATTTCTGCCCGGCCAGGCGGCGGCGGCAGTTCTTCTCGCTGCCGGCCTGCTCGCAGCCTTCGACCACGGTGCCCAGGCCGAGGAACACGCTGTCGTCGGCCACCGGCAGGCCCTGCTCGCGCAGGTTGGCCAGGGTCGCGTCCTTCAGGTGCACGGCGCGGTTGGAGATGTACAGCAGGGTCACGCCCTTGGCGTTGGCGGCCTTGGCGAAATCGACCACGCCCGGAATGGCCTTGGCCTTCTTCTCGGCCACCCACTGGTCCCAGCTCAGCTCGTCGTACTCCTTGCCATCGCGCACCAGGCGCGCCTGGTAGGGCGAGTTGTCCAGCACGGTCTCGTCCACGTCCAGCACCACGGCCGGCTTCAGGCCCTTGGCCTCGTTGCCGCGTTCTTCCGGCACCAGCGCATCCCAGTGGGCTTCCTTCAGCGCGGCGTCCAGGTGGTCGGCGGCGGCGCGGTAGGTCTGCTCGGTGATCGCCTTGTACTCCTGCGCGCGCTGCATCCACAGCACTGCATTGAGGTTGTCATTGGCAGTGGCATCGAGCGCACCGTCGGCCTTGGCAGCGGCGGCCGGGGCCTCCGGCGCAGCGGCTTCAGCGGCAGGCGCATCCACGCGCTTGCAGGCGGACAGGCCCAGCGCCGCAGTGGCGAGCAGGGTCAGGGACAGGGAAACGGGACGACGCATGGATTCACCGGCAATCAGATATACCCGCGCATTTTACCGGCAAAGGCGGTCCCGGGACGGCTATGCTTGGCGGTTGACCCGTTGCCCTTCCGGAGGCCGCCATGACCGATTCCACCCAGACCCCCGACGTCCCCCTGCTCGACGCCGTGCAGGCCCGCCTGCTGGGCTGCCTGGTGGAGAAGGAGGCGACCACCCCGGACACCTATCCGCTGACCGTCAATGCCGCCCAATCGGCCGCCAACCAGAAGACCGCCCGCGAGCCGGTGATGAACGTCGATGCCGGCAGCGTGCAACATGCGCTGCGCCAGCTGGAGGCGCTGGGCCTGGCCCGCCAGCACTTCTCCTCGCGCGCGGACCGCTATGAGCACCGCCTGCAGGCCGCGCTGGACCTGACCCGGCAGCAGACCGTGTTGCTGGCGCTGCTGCTGCTGCGTGGGCCGCAGACGCTGGGCGAGCTGATCACGCGCAGCGAACGCCTGCACCGCTTCGCCGACACCGACGAGGCCCGCCACGCCATCGATCGCCTGCAGCAGCGCGCGCTGCTGGTGGTGCTGCCGCGCGCCATCGGCCAGCGCGAAGACCGCTACATGCACCTGCTGTGCGGCGAAGTGGACGGCGCGGCGCTGGCGGCGAAGTACGCCAGCAGCGGCGGTGGCAGCAGCGATGCGGCCGACCCGGGCCTGGCCGAGCGCGTGGCCCAGCTGGAAGCGGCGGTGGCCGAACTGCAGGCACAGCTGGCCGAACTGCGCGGTTGAGGGGGTGGGTGCCGACCGTTGGTCGGCACTGCATCTGAATAGTGCCGACCAACGGTCGGCACCCACCTTCAGCCGCTACTGTGCCGGCCAGCGGCCGGCACCTACCAACATGAGGGGTCAGACCTGCGCCGCACCGGGCGTTGCATACAACCGGCTCGGGCTGTCCACGCCCGGCAACTGGATCACCCCACGCACCTGCATGCCCAGCCCCAGCAGGATCTTCCCGGACACGACGTTGTCCAGATCGGTGATGCCATACAGATCGTGCAGGCCCAGCGCTCCGCGCGCATGCGCGAACACCGCCCGCGCCGCCTCACCGGCATAGCCCTGCCCGGCGAATTCCGACAGCACCGCATAGCCGATGTCCGGCCCCGGCAGGCCATCCCGCCGCACCAGCCCGGCGTTGCCCAGCCAGGCACCATCAGACAACCGCTCGATGGCATACATGCCGAAGCCATTCAACGCATAGCTGTGCAGCACGCGCAGCGCGATGTACTCCCGCGCCTGTTCCTCGCTGTGCACGTTGCGGTCGCCGATGAAGCGCACGAAGCCTGGATCATTGAGCAATGCCAGCATCGGCGCAGCATCCCGGTCTGGTTCCAGGCGGCGCAGCCGCAGGCGTTCGCTTTCGATGGGTTGCATGGGTGGGCTCCGGAAGGAATACCTCGATTTTGCAACGCCAGCGCCCGCCGTGCAGCACGCTCAGGCCAAGTGGGCCACTACGATGCTCAGCCTAGCCACATGCCCCGTCACGCGGGCCGAACAGGATCGGCCAGTAGCGCACGCACAGGCGATGGACGCATGCGGCGATCAGGCAGAACCCCATGCCCATCAGCGCCAACAGCAGCGGTGCGCCCCAGCGCAATCCCGGGTGCTGGATACGAGCCTTGGAAGGCATGCCGCCGGGATACAGCACCTGTACCTGTTCGCCGACCACGTACAGTGGTGCCCCGGTAGCAGAGGACGCGGTGAACTGAATCATCTGCCCCTGTGCGGTCTGGAACCTCACCACCGGGCGATGCAGGGTGATGTCACGTGCGGGCATCCCCTCCATTTCCGACCGGGCATCCTCTGCCTGGACGGCCACCACCGTTCCAGTTACGGAAACGGCCTTGCGCGCGAAACGCTGGACGTCCACGAACAGCCAGGCGGCGGCCAGAAGGATCAGCAGGCCCACGGCAAAGAAAAACAGCAAAAAACATCTGAGGAGGGTGGGCAGGGTGCTGGCCGGGTTGATCGATCAGCGTGCAGGTGCCGGCGCTGATCGGATGAAGGAGGTATCGACATGGTAGTAGCGCGGATTGCCCGGCATGACATGTACATCCAGTTCACGCCCACTCACCTGTGCACGGGGATCGGCCCAGAGATACGCACTGTGGAAGACATGCCATCGAGTGGTTTCAGGATCGCGCCAGGCGCAGACGATGACGAACGGATGCCTTCCCCCCGAAAATACTCCGCGATCGCGCTTGATCGCCCGGACCTTGGCTTGCACCCGTGTCCCGTGGCGAAGGAGCTGCCTGCGCCGCCATGCCCTCGCCGCCTGCGGCAGGTGCAGAATTCCCACCCCCAGCAAGAATGGGCCGCCGGTCACTCCCAGTATGACGCTCAGGCCCCAGGGTGATGAGAGCGAACGCACCAGGGCCTTGTCCGGGCGGTCCGGCAGGTACAGCACATCTACATGATCGCCCGTCATGTAGGCACGATGGCGGGTACGACCTGCGAAGAACCGCATCACTTGCCCGCTGCTGGTAGTGAAGTCCACCCAGTACAGGAACTTCACCCCTGAAGTGCGCGAACCACCGCGATCAACGCTGACGGCATCCACATGGGTGATCCTGCCATCGGCAATGACCGCCGCATCGAGGAAGCGCCTGGCCCCAACGTAGGCCAGAAGCGCTGAAACAAGCAGGACCAGGCCCAGCCCGAGGAAGGTACGGGTGAGAACAGCAGGGATATCGTTGGACACGATGAAAGACACGGCGCGCACTTCGGGTGCGCTCACACTAGGCCTTAACCCGATGCAGGCTCAAGGCCAGAAGCGTCAATCGGACGGATTGGAATACCACTTTAGTGGCTTTTCGATCCTCAATCGAACAGCGCCTCGATCGCGGCCAACCCCGCCGTCGCGCGCTCCTTCTTCCGCGCCGCATCCGCCACCGGGTCCGCGCCATCGCGCTGGATCTCCTCGGCCGGAATCTCCTCGAAGAACCGGCTCGGCTTCAGCCGCACATGCTCGCCGAACTTGCGCGTCAGCTTGCTGTAGCTCATCCACAGCTGGATCTTGGCGCGGGTGATGCCCACGTACAGCAGGCGCCGTTCTTCCTGCAGGTTGCCTTCGTCCAGGCTGACCTGGTGCGGCAGCACGCCGTCCTCGCAGCCAACGATGAACACATACGGGAACTCCAGGCCCTTGGAGGCGTGCAGGGTCATCATGCGCACCTGATTGCCGCCCTCGTCCTTGTCGCTGCGCGACAGCAGCGCCAGCTGGCCGGCCAGGTCGGCGGCGGTGGCACCGCGCGGGCCGCCCTCGAACCACTGCGCCAGTTCCTCGATGTTGTTCGCCCGTCGCTGGTAGCTGGCCTCTTCCTTGGCCTGCTGGCGCAGCTCGCTGAGCAAGCCCGATTCCTTGGCCACCTTGCGGATCATGTCGCCGGACGTCACCTGGCGCATCTGCGCCCGCAGGTCGCGCAGGATGTCGGTGAAGCGCGCCAGGCTGTTGGCCGCGCGCGGCGGCAACTGCTGCAGGGCGCCGATGGTCTCGGCCACATGCGCCATCGGCATGTCCTTTTCCTGCGCCAGCTCGGCCAGCCTGGCCAGCGTACCGGCACCCACGTCGCGCTTGGGCGACTGCACCGCCCGCATGAACGCGGTGTCGTCGTCCGGGTTCACCAGCAACCGCAGCCATGCCAGCGTGTCCTTCACTTCCTGGCGTTCCAGGAACATGGTGCCGCCGGTCAGATGGTAGGGAATGCGCAGCAGCTGCATCGCCTTTTCCAGCGGGCGCGACTGGAAGTTGCCGCGGAACAGGATGCAGAAATCACTCCACGGCACGTTGCGCGACTGCGCCACGAAGGCGATCTCGGCGGCAACCTTTTCCGCTTCGTGTTCGCTGTTGCGGCATTCCCAGACGCGGATGCGTTCGCCGTCGGCTTGGTCGCTCCACAGCTTCTTCAGGTGCTCATGCGGATTGTTGGCGATCAGCGCGTTGGCCGCGCGCAGCACGCGGTTGGAGCAGCGGTAGTTCTGCTCCAGCTTGATGATTTCCAGCTTAGGGTAGTCACGCCCCATCTGCTGCAGGTTTTCCGGGTTGGCGCCGCGCCAGGCGTAGATCGACTGATCGTCATCGCCCACGCAGGTGAAGTTGCCCTTGTCACCGGCCAGCTGCTTGAGCAGCCGGTACTGCGCGTCGTTGGTGTCCTGGCATTCGTCCACCAGCAGGTAGCCGATGCGTTCGCGCCAGGCCACGGCGATCTCCGGATTTTCCTCCAGGATCTGCACCGGCAAACGGATCAGGTCATCGAAGTCGACCGCGTTGAACGCCGTCAGGCGCAGCTGGTAACGCTCGTAGACACTGGCCGCTTCCTTCTCGCGGTTGCTGCGCGCGGCGGCCATCGCCTGCTCGGGCGACAGGCCGGCGTTCTTGGCGCGCGACACCAGGTTCTTCATGTCCTCGATGTCGTCGGGCTTGGCCCCGTACATCAGGTCCTTGATCTGCGCAGCGGCATCGTCGGCATCGAAGATCGAGAATCCACGCTTCAGGCCCACGGCGGCGTGTTCGATCTGCAGGAACTTCAGGCCCAGCGCATGGAAGGTGCAGATCGTCACCTCGTCGGCATCCTGCTCGCGCAGGCGCTTGGCCACACGCTCGCGCATTTCCTTGGCCGACTTGTTGGTGAAGGTGATCGCCGCGATGCGGCGCGCCGGATAGCGGCCACAGCCGATCAGGTGGGCGATCTTTTCCACGATCACGCGCGTCTTGCCGCTGCCCGCGCCGGCGAGCACCAGCAACGGACCTTCGATGTGCAGGACGGCGGCGGCTTGGGGGGGATTGAGACCGTGCATGGGATGGGGATTGTAGCGGGGCCGGGTGACGACCACAGCGGGCCGCCGGTGGGGTTGCTGAACGGCTTCGGCGAAGCGGGGCTGCGGCGTACAATCCGTCGATGGCCAAGCTCTACTTCTACTATTCGGCGATGAACGCCGGCAAGACCACCACCCTGCTGCAGAGCGCTCACAACTACCGCGAGCGCGGCATGCGGGTGGCGATCCTGACCCCGCGCCTGGACGATCGTGCCGGCGCCGGCGTGGTCGCCTCGCGGATCGGCCTGCGCGCCGAGGGCATGGCCTTCGATCGTGACACCGACCTGCAACGCTGGGTCGAGCAGGACCTGGCGACGAACGGGCCGATGGGCTGCGTGCTGGTGGACGAGGCGCAGTTCCTGACCCGCGCCCAGGTCTGGCAGCTCAGCGAGGTGGTCGACCAGCTGCGCATTCCGGTGCTGTGCTACGGCCTGCGCACCGACTTCCGCGGCGAACTGTTCGAAGGCAGCCAGTACCTGCTGGCCTGGGCCGACGAGATGCAGGAGATCAAGACCATCTGCCACAGCGGCAAGAAGGCGACGATGACCGTGCGCGTGGACGAGCATGGGCACGCGGTGCAGGACGGCCCGCAGGTGGAGATCGGCGGCAACGACCGCTACGTGTCGGTCAGCCGCGCCGAGTTCAAGAAGATCACCCGCGGTGAAGGGCGGATCGATCCGGCGCAGGCCCCGCTGCCGTTGTAGCGGGCACGCCGGTGCGCCATGACCTCCAGCGGTTTACAGGCTTCCACGGGCTGCCTAGGCTTGGCCCGACCAGCTGTCGAACAGGAAGTCCGCCATGCGCCGCACTCTGCTTTTGCTTGCCCTGCTGTCTGCCCACCTGCCCGCGCCGGCAGCGGAGCGTCCCGCTTCTCCCGAAGAAGACGCGACACTGATCAATGCCGGCTTCCTCGACAGCCACCCAGACATTATGTACCGGCAATGGGGCGTCGCCGCGCTGCATCGGAATGACGTCAAGGCGGCCATGGATCATTTCCGCCGGGCCGCGCGCTATGCGGACAAGCCTGCCCAGGGCTACCTCGGCGAGATGTACTGGTACGGGGTAGAGCAGCCGCGCAATCCGGTCATGGCCTATGCCTGGATGGAGGTGGCCGCCGAACGTGGCTATCCGTTGTTCGTCGAGCTGCGCAACGAGTACTGGGCCACGCTGCCGCTGGAGCAGCATGATGCGGCGCGTGCGCAGGTAAGCGCGCTGCGCGCCGAGTATGGCGACGAGGTTGCGCGCCCACGCATGGCCGAAGTGCTCAGAAAGGGGCGCCGCGAGATGACCGGCAGCCGCGTCGGCTCGATGTCCAACAACGTCGACATCGTGTACATGGACGGCGGAATCTCCCGCACCATCAAGGCCGACCGTCTGTACGACCCCAAGTACTGGGACCCGAAGCAGTACGAGCGCTGGCAGGACGAAACCTGGATGAAGATCCGCCGGGGCACGGTGGAAGTGGGTGTGCCGACCCAGTCGCACGCCACCGACAGCAAGCCTTGAAACAACGGTGCCGGTGTGTGGCCGGCACCGAGCCGCATCCGTTCAGTACAGCGTGCGCTCCGGCGCACCGGCCGGTGGCGGGGTGTACTGGTACAGCCAGGTCTCGGTGAGGGTCTTGCCGCCACTGCGCAGGAACAGGCGGATGTCGATCTGCTCGGTGCTGCCTTCCGGCGGCACCAGGTCGAACATCGCGCGGTAGCCGTTGATCTCGCGCAGCGGGCGCGCCGACACGATCTCGACGCGGCCACGGCTGGCTTCCACCACCGCCTCGACCTCGCCCTTGTCGATCAGCGAGGCCAGTTCGCCGCCTTCGAAGTCCACCGCGAAGCGCCAGCTGAAGTACTCGCGCTTCTTGCCGACCACGCCGCCCAGGCCGGTGCGGCTGGCCACGCAGTGCGCCAGCGGCGGCCGTGCCGGCGGTTCGGCACCCCAGTACAGGCGATAGCCGACCAGCAGCTCCTGGCCCGGCTGCGGCTTTTCCTTGGGATTCCAGAACGCCACGATGTTGTCGAAGGTCTCGTCCACGGTGGGGATTTCCACCAGCTGCACCGAGCCTTCGCCCCACTCGCCCTTCGGCTCCACCCACAGGCACGGGCGCTTCTCGTAGAACACGCCATCATCTTGGTAGTGGTCGAAGTTGCGGTCGCGCTGCAGCAGGCCGAAACCGCGCGGATTGCGGTCCACGAACATGTTGAAGCGCAGGTTGCGCGGGTTCAGCAGCGGCCGCCAGATCCACTCGCCGGCACCGGTCCACAGCGACAGGCCGTCGGTGTCGTGGATCTCCGGGCGCCAGTCCCATGCCATGCGGCGGTCGTTCTCGCCCACCTGGTACATGCTGGTGCACGGGGCGATGCCCAACCGTTCGATTGCCTTGCGCGGGTAGAGCGCGCTGTCGATGTCCATCAGCAGCACGTCGCCGTTGGTGATCGCGAAGCGATAGGCGCCGGCAACGCTGGGCGAATCCAGCAGGCCGTAGACCACGATCGTCTCCGAATCGGCCGACGGCTGTTCCAGGTAATAGGCGATGAAGTCCGGGAATTCCTCCGGCTTGCCCATGCCGGTGTCGATCGCCAGGCCACGCGCCGACTGGCCGTACTGGCCCTCCTTGCCAACGGCGCGGAAGTAGCTGGCGCCGAGGAAGGCGGCGAAGTCGCGGTCGGTGTCCTTGCGCGTGTTCAGGCGGAACCCGGCGAAACCGAGGTCGGCCGGCAGCTCGCCGTCCTTGATGCCGCTCTTGCCGTAGTTGAACGCTGCGCCGTCATAGGCCAGCTCCTGCGCCTTGCCGTCGACCACGTCGAACATGCGCACCGGCGAATGGAAATACAGGCCCAGATGGAAGAACTTGGCCTGGAACTTGCCCGGCTGGTCGGCCCACAGCGCATGGTCCTGGCGGTAACCGATCGACTGGTACTGGTCCCAATCCAGGCCTTCCAGGCGGCCCGGCAGCACCCGCTTGTGGCTCTTGTAGGGCGCCTGTGCCAGCGCGCGCGCCTGGCCCTTGAGGGTGGCGAAGTCGAACGGCTGCGGCTGGCCGAGGCGGCGCAGGCCCATCTGGCCGCTCTTGCTGGCCGCGCACGCGGGCAGGGACGGCAGGCCGAATGCAGCCAGGGCGAGGGAGGCATTGCGGATGAAGTCGCGTCGTTGCATGCAGGCGCGTCAGGCACAGAGGGAAGGTCGGCCATCATAGGCAGACAAACGTTAACGGGCAGCGGAGACGCGCCCTGCCCGTTCAGCTGCCGCTGGCCACCCGGCTCAGCGCTGGCAGTGGCTGCACCAGACGCTCGCGCGCTGGCCGATGGTGGCGTGCTTCAGTGCGCGGCCGCAGTTCGGGCACGGCAGGCCATCGCGGCCGTACACCAGCAGTTCCTGCTCGAAGTAGCCCGGCGCGCCATCGGGGCTGATGAAGTCGCGCAGGGTGGTGCCACCACGGGTGATGGCGTAGCCGAGGATCTCCTTCACCGCGTCAGCCAGCCGCTGGTAGCGCTCGCGCGAGATCTTCCCGGCTTCGCGCAGCGGACTGATGCCAGCCCTGAACAGGCTTTCGGCGGCGTAGATGTTGCCCACGCCCACCACCACCGCCTGGTCCATCAGGAAGGTCTTCACCGGCGCGCTGCGGCCGCGGCTGCGGGCGAACAGGTAGTCCCCGTCGAAGGCATCATCCAGTGGCTCCGGGCCCAGCCCCTGCAGCAGCGGATGGATCTCACCGGCCGGCTGCCACAGCAGGCTGCCGAAGCGGCGCGGGTCGTTGAAGCGCAGCAGGCGGCCGTTGTCCAGGCTGATGTCGACGTGGTCGTGGGCGCGCAGCGGGGTATCGCCAGGCAGCACGCGGAGGCTGCCGGACATGCCCAGGTGCAGCACCGCGCTGCCGATGGCGGTATCCAGCAGCAGGTACTTGGCGCGGCGACGGATCTCCTCGATGCGCTGCCCCGGCAGCAGCTCGGCCACTTCCGGCGGAATCGGCCAGCGCAGATCGGCGCGGCGCAGGATCACGCCGTGTACGCGGCGACCCTGCAGGTGCGGCGCCAGGCCGCGGCGGGTGGTTTCTACTTCGGGCAGTTCAGGCATGAACCGATTCTACGCCCGCTCAGCGTGGCGGCGCCGCCAGTTCACGGGCATCCAGGACGCCATCACCGTTGGCATCCTGCGTGTGGAAGCGCTGCACGATCACCTGCCGCTGCCGCTCGCGGCTGATCGCCCTGCCCTTGCCACCGGGCAGCTCCTCGGCCGTCAGCACGCCATCACCATTGCGGTCCATGCGGTCGAAGGCATACAGCATCCACTGCACGTACTCGGATTCACTCACCCGGCCGTCGCCATCGCTGTCCATCCGCTGCAGATAGCTGGCGGTATCGGTGACCTGGGCCAGCGCCGTGCCCGGCAACAGCACCGCCAGCAGAAGCCCGTACCCTGCCCTCACGCGCCCACCAGGCTGTAGCCCTTCAACCGGGCGGCGTAGGCCTGCAACGCCGCGATACCGCTTTCCTCGGCCTCGCGGCACCATGCCTGCAACTGATGCAGGCGCTCGGCAGCGTCGTGGCCACGGGCTTCCAGCAACGCAGCCAATCGCCCGCGGTACTCGACCAGCGTGCGGATGCGCGGCCGTTGTTCCACCCATGCGCTGAGCTGGGCGCGGCTGTCCGGCTTCAACCAGCGGCCATCATTGACCAGGCCACGGCGCAGACGACGCGGCAACAGACGGCGCAGCTTGGCACCGGCGTGAGCGGCTTCCTCGCGCAGGGCCGGCATGAACACGTTGCGCTGGTAATCGGTCATCGCCTGGAAGCGGTGCGACAGCAGCGCCTTCAGGGTTTCGGCATCGGGCACGGCGATGTTCGGGCGCACGTCCATGGCCGGCGCCACCCGCAGTACCTTGGCCAGGCGCAGCGCCTGCAGCAGGCGGATCGCACTCCAGCCGATGTCGAATTCCCAGCGCCGCATCGCAAAGCGCGCCGAGCTGGGGAAGGCATGGTGATTGTTGTGCAGCTCCTCGCCACCGATCCAGAACCCCCACGGCGTCAGGTTCGTGGAGGTATCGGCCGATTCGTAGTTGCGGTACCCCCACCAGTGGCCCAGGCCATTGACCACGCCGGCCGCCCAGAACGGGATCCACGCCATCTGGATCGCCCACAGGGCCACGCCGGGCAGGCCAAACAACACGGTATTGATCGCGAACAACAGTACCGGCCCCAGCGTGGCATGCGGGGTATACAGGCGGCGCTCGATCGCATCATCGGGGGTGCCGCGCCCGTACTGCTCGATGTCCGCGCGCTGGCCGCGCGCTTCGCGATACAGCTCCACACCGTGCCAGAACACCTTGCCGATGCCGCGGGTGACCGGACTGTGCGGATCGTCCTCGGTCTCCACCTTGGCGTGGTGCTTGCGGTGGATGGCCACCCACTCGCGGGTGATCATCGAGGTGGTCAGCCACAGCCAGAAGCGGAACACGTGGGCCAGCGCCGGGTGGAAGTCGACCCCGCGATGGGCCTGGCTGCGATGCAGGTACAGGGTCACCGAGAAGATGGTGATCTGGGTGAAGACCAGCAGCACCGCCAGCATCGCCCACCCGCCCAGGCCGAGCACACCACCGGTCAACAGGGACATCAGGGCATCAGGCATGGCAGCGCTCCGGATCGACGCGGGGATGGCAGACATCATGGGCGCTTGCGTTGCAAACTGCATCCCTGCGGCGGTGCTTCGCATCGCCATCCGTGGCACCGTTCACAGTTGGGGACCTGAGTTGTCGAGCCTTGATCCACGCGCCAGCACCATGACTGCGGCCCCGTCCATCGCGGAGCTGCCCCCGTTGATCGAACTGGACCGCGCCACCGTGGTGCGCGGCCAGGTGAAGGTGCTGCACGGGCTCAGCCTGCGCATTGCACAGGGCCAGCACACCGCCCTGCTCGGCCCCAACGGCTGCGGCAAGTCGACCTTCATCAAACTGATCACCCGCGAGCTGTACCCGCTGGCGCAGGGCGACGGCTCGGTGGCAGTGAAGGTGCTGGGCCAGAACCGCTGGCAGGTGGACCGGCTGCGCTCGCAGCTGGGCATCGTCACCGGCGACCTCAGCAGCAACCTGGCCGACATGCCGGGGCTGACCGTGGAGCAGGCCGTGCTGTCCGGCTTCTTTGCCAGCTACGTGGTGCCCGCCTTCCGCGAGGTGACCGCCGACATGCGTGCACGCGTCGGCGAGACACTGGCGATGACCGGCGCGCTGTCCCTGCGTGAACGTGCGTACGCCGAGCTGTCGGCCGGCGAGACCCGCCGCGTGCTGATCGCCCGCGCGCTGGTCAACCGGCCGCAGGCGCTGCTGCTGGACGAACCCTCCACCGGGCTGGACCTGGTCGCCCGCGAACAGCTGGTGGCGACCATGCGGGTACTGGCCCAGCAGGGCATCACCCTGGTGCTGGTGACCCACCACATCGAAGAGATCATTCCCGAGATCGAGCGGGTGGTGCTGCTGCGCGATGGCCGTGTGCTGGCCGATGGCACCCGCGCCGAGCTGCTGCGCAACGAACCGCTGTCGGCGGTGTTCGGCGGCGCGATCACCGTATGCGAGCAGGAAGGCCGGCTGACCGCATACGCGGGATAATCGCCATCCCACTGTAGAGCCGAGCCTATGCTCGGCTGCTCCTGGCCGCAGGGAACGGCAGCCGAGCATAGGCTCGGCTCTACAGAAACCGGTGCAGCGGGCCGGAACCCGGCCCGCTGCACGCAACCTCAGAACTTCAACGCCAGCGCGCGCGACTCGATCGGTGCCATCCGGCTCTGGTCCTGCAGCTGGAGGTCGCGCAGCTCGTACGGCGCACCAAAACCAGCGGGCAATGCGGCCTGGTCGAACGGCAGCACCAGCTGGCCTGCGCCCGGGCCATCGAACCACGCCGCCGCGTGCGCCTGTGCAACCGGCTTCAGCTGGCCATCGCGGGCAGTGGCATACAGCGTGCCACGCGCCTCGTAGCGGCCAGCTGCAGCCACCTGCAGCGGCAGCGCCACCTGGCGGCTGGCCGGGTCCGGTGCCGCCTGGCCACTGAAGCGCGCGGTCGGCCGTGCTACCGCGAAGGCCACCTTGCCATCGCGCAGCACGCCATCGGCCTGGGCGAACACCTGCAGTTCCCACAGCCCCTGCACGGTGCCGACGTCTGCGGGGATCCGCACCTGCGCGCGCAGCGCGCCGTCGGTGGTACGCAGCAGTCGCTGCGGCCAGCTGCGGCCATCGGGTGCGACCAGCAGGGCTTCACCGCCCAGGCTGCCGCGGCGCGAGGCCATCTGCGCGGTGGTGGCACCGTCTTCCAGCAAGCGTGCCTGCAGCTGCACGTTGCCACCGGCCAGCACCTGCGCCTGGTTGGCCTGCACTTCCAGCCGCAGCGGGCTGTTCGGCTCCAGCACCTGCACCACGTAGCGGCCCTGCGCCTGCGCGCTCTGCAGGGTGTAAGCACCGGCCGCACTGGTCGCGCCGGTGCGCAGCATGCTGCTGCCATCACCCACCGGCATGCCGGCATCCTGCAGCGCGCGCGCATCGACACTGCGCGCCACGCTGCTGCGGCCGGCCGGGTCGCGCAGCTGCAGGGTGTTGGCCGGCACTGCACGCGCGCCTTCGGCCGGGCTCAGTTGGATCACCGCGTCGGCAGCCGTCAGCGGTAGATCGACGCCACGTTGCAGCTGCGCGCCATCGACCTGCTGCCAGTAGCTGCGGCTGACCGAGGCATACGGCGTGGCCGCCTGCAGCCGTTGTGCCGGGTCCAACGCCCAGGCAAAGGACAGCGGCGCGTGTTCGCTTTCATCGGCGGGCAGCGGCGCGGCCACCAGGGCGGCAGGCACCTGGTCGCCTGCACGGGCGGCCTGCAGCGGCTGCGCGGCCTGCGCTGCGGAAAGGGACAGCACTGCCAGGACGGCGCCGGCCAGCAGGGTGGATTGAATCGTCATGGTCGTCTCCCTCACTGGGTCAGGTCGTTGCGCAGCAGGGTGCCGAGGCCGAAGCACTCGCGGCGGCTCTGGTTGTGGCTGAGCGGTTCCGCGCCCTGGGTACGCGCCTTGTCGGTGAACCAGGTGGTGCCGGCGGCCTTCTGGCTGCTGCACTCCAGGAAGCCGTCGGAGCAGGACGACAGCCAGTTCTGGGTGAACTCCAGGCCGACATTGGCGGCGTAGCCGCCGCAATAGCTGTTGCTGTCCCACACCGCCGATTCCACATCACTGCCGACCACCGCGCGGAACGGCTTGGGCAGGGCGGGACGGCCTGCGGTGCCGTACAGGTTCTGCGCGTTGTAGGTGGCCATGCTCGCCACCTGCTGCTGGCGCACCGCGTCGTTCTTGTAGCCCAGCAGCCAGCCCAGCGAGGTTTCGAAGGTGTTGCCGTTGAGCACCGCATCGGCCAGCGGCGTGCCCGCCGAGGACGGTGCCAGCGCGGTGACCTTGCGCACCGTGCGGATGATCTTCGGGTAGCGGCTGTCGTAGGTTGGGTTGGACAGGATCCAGCGCACCACGTTGCCGCCGTTGGAATGGGTAATCACCACCAGCTGGGTGATGCCGCGGCTGTCGATGAAGCGGGTCAGCTGGTTGGCCAGGCAGCCGGCGGCCTCCGGCTTCCACATGTACTGGGTGAAGTCGCAGTTGATGACCACATAGTTGCTGCTGTTCGGCAGGCCCTGGCGCACGGTGTCGATGATCGCCGGCTGCCAGTAGTCCTGGGTGGCGTTGGTCTGCGCGCCAGTGCCATGCACGAAGGCCACGCCGACCACGTCGGCGGCCTGCGCCGGCGTTGCTGCAAGCCCGAGGAGCAGGGCCAGGACGGTACTTCCTGTTGCGGTGCTGCGCATCGCTTCTCTCCCTCTGTCAACGGATCCCCCCGACCCGACTGGAACTGGACGGCTCCTGGTGCGTGCCGTTGTGCCGATGCTCGCGGCGCAGCCGCGTGAAAGTCCGTGCGCTGCGCCCGGATTCAGGAGACTGACGTCACTCCATGACGCTTTTCGTATTCTTCCGATGACCATGCCGGGTCTGGCCGTATGACCGATGGCCACTGCGGTGTCGTATTCGGGCTGCGATCATGGCGCGTTGTTTTCTCTTCCGGAGCCTGTCCATGTCGCTGATTTCCCACCCTGCCCGCCCGCTGCTCGGCCTTGCCGTCATCGCGGCCCTGGCCGGTTGTGCCGCCACCGCCGCCAAGCCGACCGCCGTCGAAGCCAACATCACCACCAAGGCGGTGGGCTATCTGGACAAGAGCGCGGTACCGGCCAGCCTCGACCTGGTGCCGGCACCGCCGGTGGCCGGTTCGGCCGCCCTCGCCCTGGACGAACAGGTCAGCCGTGAAGCCCGCGCGCTGCGTGGCAGCCCGCGCTTCGCCCAGGCCGGTGTCGATGCGGAACTCGGCTTCCCTGAAGGCGCCAACCACTTCTCCTGCGCCGCCGACATCGACGTCGATGCGGTGAAGACTCCGGCGCTGTACCGACTGCTGGAGCGCAGCCGGATCGACGCCAGCGCGGCGACCAGGGCTGCCAAGAATCACTACCAGCGCCCGCGCCCGTTCATGGTCAATGGTGAGCCGACCTGCTCGCCGAAGGACGAGGACGGCCTGCGCAAGAACGGCTCCTACCCCTCCGGCCACACCTCGATCGGCTGGGCCTGGGCTCTGATCCTGTCGGAGATCGCACCGGATCGCGCCGATGCCATCCAGGCGCGCGGCCGCAACTACGGCGAGAGCCGCCTGGTGTGCAACGTGCACTGGCAGAGCGACATCCTCGAAGGCCGCTTCATGGGCGCCGCCGCAGTGGCCCGCCTGCACGACAACGCCGCGTTCAACAAGGATCTGCTGGCGGCACGCAAGGAGATCGCTGCCGCACGCAAGGCCGGCCTGCATTCCAGCCGCGACTGCGCCACCGAGAACGCGGTGCTGAAGGTGCGCCCGCAGAGCGCGCTGTAAGTGATGCTCCGGGGTCGAATCCCTTTCCGCAGGAAAGGGCTCTGACCCCATACAGCAGAAGGGCCGGCATTGCGCCGGCCCTTCTTCATTGCATTACCGCAGTCACCGCATCAGAACTTCGCGGTGAACTCCACGCCCCAGGTACGCGGCTCGTTGAGGAAGCCGGTCAGGTTGTTGAAGTCGATCGCACCGACCACGCGGGTCTGGTTGGTCAGGTTGCGGCCGAACACAGCCACGTCGTACTGGCCGTAATCCCAGTTGTAGCCCAAGCGCAGGCCGCCTTCCAGCGAACTACGGCCGCGGAACTCCGGCGACTCGTAGATGAAGAAGTTCACCGCGCTGCGGTAGGCCCAGTCGGTGTAGGCATACAGCTCACTGCCATCGCTGAGCGGGAAGCCCACGCGCAGGGTCGCGTTGTGGATCCACTTCGGCGCCTGCGGCAGCGGATTGCCGTTCACCAGCGCATAGGGCTTGCCGCCGATCATGGTGATCGGGTCGGTAACAGTGCAGCCACCACCACAGACCGCCACCGCCAGGTTCTTGTCCTTGATCTCGGTGTCGTTGTAGCTGCTGCCGAAGGTCAGCAGGACGTTGTCGGCCAGGTAGGCCTCCAGGTCCAGCTCGACGCCCTGGCCGATGGTCTTGTCGGCGTTGAGCAGGGTGGCGGTGTTGTTGGTGCCGCCCACGGCGATCAGCTGCTGGCCGTCAACGTTGTAGCGGAACACGCTCAGGCCCAGGCGCGCGCGCCGCTCGAACAGGTCGGCCTTGATACCGGCTTCATACGAGATCACCTTCTCCGAATCGGCCTGCGACAGGCCGGGCGCGAAGGCCAGGCGGCCCTGGATCGACGGCGCGCGGAAGCCCTTGGCCACGCGGGCGTAGGCATTCACGTTGTCGGTCAGCTTGTAGACGCCGCTGACATCCCAGCTGACGTCGTTGACGTCGGTGTTGGCCACATACGGGCCACTGACCGGGGTACCGAACGGCACGGCCTGCAGCACGCTGGCGTTGAAGTCCTTCTTGTCCTGGGTGTAGCGCACACCGGCACGCAGCTTGAAGCGGTCGGTGACATCGAAGTCACCCGAGGCAAACACCGCCCATGCCTTGTTGCGCTGGTTCTGCACCACATGGCCGGTCTGCGGGTTGCCCGGCTTCAGCGAGTTGTAGTTGAAGTTGTTGATGGTCACGTCTTCGTCGAAATAGAAGACGCCGGCCTGCCAGTCGAAGCGGCCCCATTCGTTGGATTCGACGCGGAATTCCTGCGTCCACTGGCGGTGGTGCGGCAGGCCGTCGGCCGACTCGGACGAGAACGGGATGAAGCCCGGCCCATAGTTGCCAGCGCCCAGCGATGCCTCGCCGTAGCCACCGTCGATGTCACCGCGGTTGAGCGATTCAGCGGTTTCATAACCGGTGATCGAGTGCAGGGTCACCGAGCCGAGGTTCCACTGCAGGCGCGCGCTGCCGCCCCAGGTTTCCAGATCGGAGAAGTTGACGCCGTCGTTGGCCACCTTGTCGCGGTCGAAGTTCTCGACCAGGCCGTTGCCACCCTTCTGGATGATGTTGGCGCGGAACAGGCGGGCGGTACCGTTGAGCTTGCGCTTGTGCAGGTTGAACAGCGCTTCGAAGTCATCGCCTTCGTACAGGAACTGCACGCGGCCGGCGGCTTCGTCATAGCCTTCGAAACCGCTGTTGGGCGCACCGGCGCGGGTGTTGTCGACCCAGTCATCGCGGCGCTGGTAGATGGCCGAGACGCGTGCTGACCAGCGATCGGTCAGCGGCCCACCGTAGGCACCCTGCACGTTCCAGCTGTTGTAGCTGCCATAGCCCACGCGCACGTAACCGTCGGCATCCTGCGACGGGCGCGCCGAGTCGAACTTGACCACGCCGGCCGGGGTATTGCGGCCGAACAGCGTGCCCTGCGGACCGCGCAGCACTTCCACGTTGGCCAGGTCGAACAGCGGGAAGCCCTTCAGCAGCGGGCTTTCCTGCACCACGTCGTCGTACACCAGCGACACCGGCTGCGACGCATTGAGGTCAAAGTCGGTGTTGCCCAGGCCGCGGATGTAGAAGCGCGGGAAGGCACGGCCGTAGGACGACTCGATGTTGAGGCTGGGCACGCGCGCGGCCAGGAAGCGGATGTCATCGCCCGCAGAACCCAGCACATCGAGCTTCTCGCCCTGGATCGCGCTGATCGCGACCGGCACGTCCTTGGCGTTCTCAACGCGCCGCTGCGCGGTCACCTGCAGGGCATCGAGGGCAACCGGATCCTTGGCAGCGGGAGTTTCCTGGGCGGCTGCTACCAGCGGCAACAGGGCGGAAAAAGCGGCAACGAGGGGGCGCGCGACCGGAAGGCGGCCACGGGAAGTGCGGGTCGGGGACATGGCGGTAGGCTGTGTTTGGAGGGGTGGTAAAACGGCGCTACCAGATAATTGTTGCAATACAGCACCTGCCCCGCAAATGCCTGCCGTTCATGGCCCCGTCGCCCCGGCCCCCGCGTGCTCGCTAGACTCGGGGTTTTCCAGCCCTGCGGAGCCGCCGCGATGACCCAGTGGTACTTCCATGCCTCCGCCCAGGCCGAGCGTATCGGCCCGCTTGATGACGAGGCCGCGCGCCGTTATGCGCAGGCCAATCCGCGTGCCCTGGCCTGGTGCCAGGGCATGAGCGGGTGGACCTCGATCGCCGAGGTGCCCGAACTGCAGTCCGCGGCCCCGGGCATGCCGAACACCCCGCCGCCGGTCCCCGCCGCTGCCAGCAGCCGCGCCGACGACATCGAGTTCCGCATCGTCGGCCATGAAATGCAGTTCGTGGAAATCGAGCTCGACCCCGGTGAGAGCGCCATTGCCGAGGCCGGCGCATTGATGTTCAAGGACGCCACCGTGCAGATGGATACGGTGTTCGGCGCCGCCAACGGCGACCAGGGCGGCGGCTTCATGGGCAAGGTGATGGCCGCCGGCAAGCGCGTGCTGACCGGCGAGAGCCTGTTTGCCACCGTCTACACCCAGAGCGGCCACGGCAAGGGCAAGGTCGCCTTCGCCGCGCCCTACCCCGGCACCGTACTGGCAATGAAGCTGGACCAGCATGGCGGCCGACTGATCTGCCAGAAGGACAGCTTCCTGGCTGGCGCGCGCGGCGTGCAGATCGGCGTGCAGTTCCAGCGCAAGATCATGACCGGCCTGTTCGGCGGCGAAGGTTTCATCATGCAGAAGCTGGAGGGCGACGGCTGGGTGTTCATCCACGCCGGCGGCTGCGTGGTGGAACGCGAACTGGCCGCGGGTGAGCGGCTGGATGTGGATACCGGCTGCGTGGTGGCCTACCACCCCACCGTGGACATGGACGTGCGCCGGGTGGCCGGCGTCAAGAGCATGCTGTTCGGCGGCGAGGGCGTGTTCCTGGCCACGCTGACCGGTCCGGGCAAGGTCTGGCTGCAGTCGCTGCCGTTCTCGCGCCTGGCCGGCCGCATGTGGATGGCCGCGCCGCAGGGCGGTGGCCAGAACCGCGGCGAAGGCTCGGTACTGGGCGGCCTGGGCCGGATGCTGGACGGCGACAACCGGTTCTGACCCACTCGTTTGGTAGCTGCCGACCTTGGTCGGCACTGGAGTCTGCGTGTGCCGACCAAGGTCGGCACCTACCGCGCCCGTTTTCCTGAATAGGGAACTTCCCCACCCTGCCCGCCCCGCCACGGCTTCGGTATGCTGGCGCCCTTTCCTGAATCCGGCGCCGCGAGCGCACTGCCGATGAGCCTGTTCCGCCCCCGCATGCTGCTGTCCGTCGCCCTGATCGGCCTGCTGGCCGGCTGCGGTGGCGACCCGGTCCGCCCCACGCCGCCGCCTGCACCGACCGTGGTGCCGCAGGCCAAGCCGGTGAAGATCGGTATCGCCCTCGGCGGTGGTGCAGCCAAGGGCTTCGCCCACATCGGCGTGATCAAGATGCTGGAGGCCAATGGCTTCGAACCGGCCGTGGTGTCCGGCACCAGTGCCGGCAGCGTGGTCGGCGCGCTGTATGCCAGCGGCATGGATGCGTTCCAGATGCAGAGCAAGGCGGTCGCGCTGGACGAAGCCAGCATCCGCGACGTGCGCCTGTTCTCCGGTGGCCTGGTGCAGGGCCAGAAGCTGCAGGACTACGTCAACGAACAGGTGGCCAACCGCCCCGCCGAACGCCTGAAGAAGCCGTTCGCCGCCGTGGCCACCCAGCTGGAAACCGGTGAGCGCGCGATCTTCGTGCGCGGCAACGTCGGCCAGGCGGTGCGCGCGTCGAGCAGCATTCCCGGCGTGTTCGAGCCGGTGAAGATCGGTGGCCGCAACTACATCGACGGTGGCGTGGTCAGCCCGGTGCCGGTCGATGCCGCGCGCCAGCTCGGCGCCGACTTCGTGATCGCCGTGGACATCTCCAGCAAGGCCAGCGGCAAGGCGCCGACCGACATGCTGGGCATCGTCAACCAGTCCATCTCGATCATGGGCCAGCGCCTGGGCGAGCAGGAACTGGCACGCGCCGACATCGTCATCCGCCCGAAGGTGCTGGACATCGGCGCCGCCGATTTCAGCCAGCGTGGCACCGCGATCCTGGAGGGCGAAAAGGCCGCAATGGCCGCGATGCCGCAGATCCGCGCGAAGATCCAGCAGCTGCAGCGCGCACGCGCCGCGGCCGCCGCACCGGCACCCGTGGCCGCGCCGAAGTGCGAGGAAGCCTCGCGCCTGGGCAAGCTGATGGGCCGCAAGGACAAGTGCTGACCTGAGCCAGCGTGTCGCTGCCAGACAGCGACGCGCGTTCTAGCGCGCAGGCCGGTAACCGCTGGCCTGCTGCCGCTCGCGCCTGCGCGCCTGACGGGCCTGCTCCTGCAGTGTCGCCGTGTGCTGCAGCTGTTCCATGCCATCGGCCGGCACATGCAGCTGGCGTCGCGCACGGGTGAGTGCCAGATAGACCGCGCGCACCGGGTTGTGCCAGATGCGTCCGCCCTGCCCCGCACGGAAGCAACCGGGTGACAGCGAGACCACGTCGAACTGCAGGTTCTTCGCGTGTTCGGCCAGGCACAGCGCCACCCGCCCTTCAGCAGGCGTGTCCTGGTCGTCGAGCGCCTGCAGCAGTGACTGCACCCGATCGGCAGACGCAAACAGTTCGACCAGCGCGCCCTGCCCTTCGTCGGCCTGCGTGGCGAGGACGTGCTCCCATGCCGGGTCCGAGGCGCTGTCGTGGCGCCGGCGCCACGCATCCAGCGGCCGCTGCAGCACGCTGCGCAGCGCGCGCAGCGATGCCGGATGCAGATAGGGCCGCAGCCCGAGCGCGTGCAGCTGTGCCGCATCCAGGGCCAGATCGGCGACGCTGCCATGGATGCGCAGGCCCTCGCTCGGCACCTGCGCCCAGTGGCGGTAATGCAGCACAGCGGTGGCACGGTCGGCGGCACCGACGAACGGCCCACTGTCCTGGCCCAGTCCATCCAGCGCCAGGGTCTGGTTGACCAGACCCTCGACCTGGTTGCCCTGGCGCACCGACTGGTGCATTTCCAGCACCTTCGACGCGGCCCAGCGCGGCACCGTGCCGGACAGGCACTGGTGCGGATCCCCCAGGCTGACCACGCCAGGCGCATGACCGGCCAGCAACTGCTTCCACGACGGGCTCAGGTCATGCGCCTCGTCCACCAGCAGCATGCCCATGTCCAGCGGCGGGGTGATGCCGCGCAGCGCCAGCCACTTGCCGATGTGCGCCGGGCTGAGGCTCAGCAGCGTGCCCCGCTGCAGTTCGGCGTCGAACATGCAGCGCCAGACGTGCTCGGCGGCCGCCATGTACGGCGACACGTCGAGCATCGCGGCGGGCACCGAACGGTCGAAATGCTGGAACGCCAAGCCCGGTGCCGACGACGCGCACCAACGGTTGATGGCCTCGAACGCAGTCAGCAGCACCTGCTCCGGGCTGCGCCCACCGATGCCCTGCAGGCCGATGCGGCCGGCAATCTCGCGCGGCGTGCGGGTGCTGCGCCGGTAGCTGGCAACGAAGCCCCCGGTGTGGCCGCTGCGCGCGGCATGCTGCGCCACGCGGTTGGCGAACTCGATCTGGGTCAGCAGGCGCACCGCGGTGCTGGCCGGCACGCGGCTGCGGAAGGCTTCCACCTGCCCACGCGAGGGCGCCACGTAGGTGTAGCGGCCCGGCCGCGCATCCATCAGCGCCAGCACCAGGTGGCCCTTGCCGGTGCCGGCATAGCCATCGAGGTCGATCAGTTCATCGGGGTTGGCGGCGATGGCGCGCAGCACGCGGGCCTGCTCGGAGGTGTACAGGCCATGGTGTTCGACCGCACGCGCATCGCTGGCAACGGCTTCGTCCTGGACGTCGTCCTCATCGTCGCTGGCGAACGCGGCCGGGAAGCGGATCTCGTGTTCGGCAAGGGTTTCCTGGCAGGCCTGCTGCAGGTCGAGGCCGGGGTACTCGCTGGGCGACTGGACGATGAAGTCCTGCAGGATCTCCGCCGGCGCCAGCAGCACGCCGTGGGCGGCCAATGCGGTCAACCAGGCATCCAGCTCCGGCTGGCCACCGCCACCGGGGCCAGCCAGCTGAGCGGCCGCGCCTTCGTTGCCGGCAAACAGTGCGCAGGCATCATGCAGCAGGCGCTCGATCTCGGCGGCTGGATGCAGGCGCGTCCGGCACAGCTGCGCGGCCATCAGCCCAGCCTGCTCCACTGCGGTCTGCGGTGGCGTGCCATGGGCGATGTAGCGCGCCAGCGACTTGCGCTGCAGCGGCAGGAAGGTGGTGGTGGGCACCGGGTGCTGGAGTTCGGGCATGCGTGGAACCGGAAAGGAACGCTGCGGCGAGCGCAGGGCGGTGATGCTCAGCTACCCGCCCGGCTGCGTCAAATCGCGGCGGCGCGCTTATTCCAGCTGTGAAAGCGGCAATGCCTGGAATCCCTTCACCGTGCGCAGCACGAAGCTGGAATTGGCATCGGCCACGCCACCGGCGTTGAGCAGCCGGTCCAGCAGGAAGTGCGAGAAGTGCTCCAGGTCGCGCACGTAGACGTGCAGCAGATAGTCCATGTCGCCGGTCAGTGCATGGCAGGCCACCACTTCATCCCAGCCCTGCACGCTGTCCACGAAGTGGCCGATGGCGGCCTGGTCGTGCTTTTCCAGCTGCACGCGCACGAAGGCCTGCAGGCCCAGCCGCAGCTGCCGTGGCTCCAGCCGCGCGCCATAGCCGACGATCACGCCCTCGCTTTCCAGCCGCTGCAGGCGGCGCAGGCAGGCCGAGGGCGAGAGGTTCACCCGTGTTGCGAGCTCGGCGTTGGTGGCGCGCCCATCCCGCTGGATTTCAGCCAGCAGACGTATATCCGTGCGATCGAACTGGACTTCTCCGGCCATTGTTGCCCCGCAACATGGTGAGTACGCAAGGATATTGCGCCAACAAGGCCAATCGGCGCAACTTTTGCAACCCTGTTGCGCGCACCCTGCCCTAGCATCGTGGGTATCCCATCCAGGAGTGCCCCATGGACCTCGCCCAGCCCCGCCGCGTCGAACACCAGCAGACCGACAAGGGCTACGTGCCGGTGTATACCACCGCGCTCGTCGAGCAGCCGTGGGACACCTACAGCGCCGACGACCACGCCACCTGGAGCACGCTGTACCAGCGCCAGCGCGAACTGCTGGTCGGCCGCGCCTGCCAGGAATTCCTGGATGCACAGGACGAGATGGGCATGAACGCGCACATGATTCCGCGCTTCGACCAGCTCAACGAAGTACTGGGCGCGGCCACCGGCTGGACCCTGGTCGGCGTCGAAGGCCTGCTGCCGGAACTGGATTTCTTCGACCACCTGGCCAACCGCCGTTTCCCGGTGACCTGGTGGATCCGTCGCCCGGACCAGATCGACTACATCGCCGAACCGGACCTGTTCCACGATCTGTTCGGCCACGTGCCGCTGCTGATGAACCCAGTGTTCGCCGACTACATGGAGGCGTACGGCCGTGGCGGCGTCAAAGCCCACGCGATCGGCCCGGACGCGCTGCAGAACCTGACCCGCCTGTACTGGTACACGGTGGAGTTCGGCCTGATCGACACGCCCGAGGGCCTGCGCATCTACGGTGCCGGCATCGTGTCGTCGAAGGGCGAGTCGCTGTACTCGCTGGAATCGGCCGCGCCCAACCGCATCGGTTTCGACCTGCAGCGGATCATGCGCACGAAGTACCGCATCGACACCTTCCAGAAGACCTACTTCGTCATCGACAGCTTCGAGCAGCTGATGCAGGCGACGTCGCCGGACTTCACCCCCATCTACGCGGCGCTGGCCAACCAGGCGCATCTGCCGGCCGGTGAGGTGCAGGGCGATGACCGCGTGTTCCAGGCCGGCACGGGCGAAGGCTGGGCCGACGGCGGCGACGTGTAAGCACACAACGCGCACGGCTTTGCACTGAAACGGCGCACAGGGGTGCGCCGTTTTCGTTGTTGCCTGCCTGCGCCATTGCAGCGGCGCAGGCGAGGGCAGGGCAGTCAGGCGTCCACGGCCCGGCAGGAACCGCGCACCATCAGTTGCGGATGCACGCTGGTTGCGGTCGGCGCATCCGGCACGTCGGCCTGCACCAGCATCGCCGCAGCCACGCGGCCGATATCGGACACATGGCGACGCACCGAGGTCAGCGGCGGCCACAGCCGCGACGCCAGCGGGCTGTCGTCGTAGCTGACGATCGACAACTGCTGCGGCACCGCGATGCCCGCACGCAATGCCACCTGGTACACGCCGGCAGCCATTTCATCGTTGCCGGCAAAGATCGCACTGGGGCGTTGTCCGCCCATCAGCAGTCGCTCTGCGGCATGCACGCCGGACTCGAAGGTGTCGCCCGCTTCCAGCACCCGCTCACCCGGCAGGGTCAGGCCCACCTGGGCCAACCGGTCGAGGAAGCCATGGGTGCGCTCGCGTGCGGTACGGCGGTCGCCCGGACCGGCAATCACCGCGATGTCGCGGTGGCCGAGCGAGAGCAGGTAGCCCGCTGCCGCGGCTGCACCGTCGCGATCGTGGGTGACCACGGCCTGTGCCTCGTCATCCGACACATGCGCGTTGATGCGGACGTAGCGGCATTCGATGCCGTCGAGCATCTCCGTCAACGCTGTCGACTCGGAGGCACGCGGGCCCAGGATCACGCCATGCAGCTTCTGCTGCTGCACGAAGCGGCGCACGCCGTGCGCGCAGTCCGGAGACTGGCTGTCGCAGGGATGCACGACCAGCTCATAACCGGTGCCGCGCAGCGCTTCCAGCGCGCCGTGCTGCAGGTCGACGATGCATTGGGCGCCCGGGTCGTCATACACCAGGCCGATCAGGAAGGAGCGGCGGAACGCGAGACCGCGTGCCAGGGGGTCGGGCACGTAACCGACCTCGCGCATCAACGCCTCGACCTTGTCGCGGGTGTCTTTGCGCACCAGCGGCGAGTTGTTGATGATTCTTGAAACCGTTTTCTTGGAAACTCCCGACAGTCGTGCGATGTCGTTGATCGTGGCAGCCTTGCCCTTCGATGCCGGCAACGCGGCATCGCTAATAATTCGCACTGACATGTATAGAACCAGGTAAGTCGGAGAATTCTAGCCTTGCGCCCGTGGGGCGCGAAGTTGCGGAATGTCGCAGAGGATCTGAATCGTGTCGTGTTCGACACGTTCTGCTGCGCGAGGTTCCATTGTGATCGCTCTACTGCCTATGCATCTGAACCGCTCTTCCGCGCGTGTTCACCTTGAATGCGGGCGCGACGCGCGCGAACGCCAACATTCCCTTAACCAGGCTCCGCTACAGTCGGGGCATGGACCTGCAGACCTCTCCGTTTCCGGCGTTCCGTGGCCGCGATCGGTTGATCGCCGCAGTCGACGCGGCGATGACCTCCGGTGATGCCGAGCGCATCACCGCCGACCTGCAGCTTGCGCTGCAGGAAGCCATCGCGGACAGCCGCATCGAGTTGCCCGAGTGCGTGCACCGTCCGGTCAGTGATCATTACGCGCGACGCCCGCTGTACCACAGCCGCGAACACGGCTACAGCGTGATTGCCATGAGCTGGGGCCCAGGGCAGGGCACGCCGCTGCACGACCACGATGCCATGTGGTGTGTGGAGGGAGTGTGGTCAGGCGAGCTGGAGATCACCCGGTATGAACTGCTGGAGTGTGCCGGCGAGCGCTGGCGCTTCCGTCGCCATGCCGTGCTGCGCGGGGGCTGCGGCAGTGCCGGCAGCCTGATTCCGCCGCACGAGTACCACACCCTGCGCAACGCCAGCGATGACGCACTGGCGATCTCGGTACACGTGTACGAGGCGCAGATGGAGCGCTCGGCGGTGTTCGATCCGCTCGGTGGTGACTGGTACCAGCGCCGCATCCAGGCATTGCAGGCCGACCCGGCCTGAACCGAGGGCAGGGCGGTGCGCCGCCAGCACCTTCGTGAGCCACGTGGCATCATGCGCCGCTGCGCTGCCGGACCCGGCGGCGATCCGCGATGCCCCGTCGGGCAAGGAGCAAGACCATGTCCAGCGCTGATCCGCGCCTGCGCGCGCTGTTGAAGCTTGCACCGGTGATTCCGGTGTACACCCCCGAAGATGTGAATGAAGCGGTCGAAGTGGCCCAGGCGCTGTTCCGCGGCGGCCTGCCGGTGATCGAAGTGACGCTGCGCACGCCGCAGGCACTGGATGCGATCAAGGCCATGGTCGAGGCCGTGCCCGATGCGGTGATCGGCGCCGGCACCGTGCTCAACGCCGCACAGATGCAGGCGGCGAAGCAGGCCGGTGCGCGCTTTGCCGTTTCCCCGGGCGCCACGCCGGCGCTGTATGCGGCCGCGCGCGATGCCGACCTGCCATACCTGCCCGGTGCCGCCACCGCCTCGGACCTGATCCTGGGCCTGGAGCACGGCCACGACACCTTCAAGTTCTTCCCGGCGGTGCAGGCCGGTGGCGCCGCACTGCTGGCGGCCTGGTACGGCCCGTTCGCCGATGTGCGCTTCTGCCCGACCGGCGGCATCAGCGCGCAGACTGCGCCGCAGTTCCTGCACCTGCCCAACGTGCTGTGCGTGGGCGGCTCGTGGCTGACCACGCCGGCACTGCTGCAGACCCGTGACTGGGACGCCATCGAGCGCCTCGCCCGCGAGGCGTCGGTGCTGGCCGGCTGAACCTGCTGCACGAATCGTCAAAGGTTTGATCGTGATCAAAGCGCCGGCCTCGAGCCGGCGTCATTCTGTGGGCAAGCGCACTACGGAGATCCGAACATGAATTCGACCATGAAGGCCGCTGTCGTGCGTGAGTTCGGCAAGCCACTGGTGATCGAGGAAGTCCAGGTACCGCGCCCGGGGGCGGGCGAAGTACTGGTCAAGATCGAGGCCTGTGGCGTCTGCCACACCGACCTGCACGCCGCCGAGGGCGACTGGCCGGTGAAACCGAACCCGCCGTTCATCCCCGGTCACGAGGGCGTGGGGCACATCGTGGCCGTGGGAGGCGGGGTAGGGCACGTCAAGGAAGGCGACAGGGTCGGCATCCCCTGGTTGTACTCGGCGTGTGGCCATTGCGAACACTGCCTGGGCGGCTGGGAAACGCTGTGCGAGACGCAGCGCAACACCGGCTACTCGGTCAACGGCGGCTTCGCCGAGTACGCACTGGCCGATGCCAACTATGTCGGCCTGCTTCCGAAGGAAGTGGGCTTCGTCGAGATCGCGCCGGTGCTGTGCGCCGGCGTGACCGTCTACAAGGGCCTGAAGGTGACCGACACCAAGCCAGGGGACTGGGTGGTGATTTCCGGCATCGGCGGCCTGGGCCACATGGCCGTGCAGTACGCCCGCGCAATGGGCCTGAACGTGGCGGCGGTGGACGTGGACGACAACAAGCTGGCGTTGGCCCGGCAGCTCGGCGCGCAGATCACCGTCAACGCGCGCACCACCGACCCCGCTGCCTTCCTGAAGAAGGAAATCGGCGGCGCGCACGGCGCCCTGGTCACGGCGGTGT
The DNA here is from genome assembly GCF_056861055.1 of Stenotrophomonas sp. 115C5. Taxonomy (NCBI): domain Bacteria; kingdom Pseudomonadati; phylum Pseudomonadota; class Gammaproteobacteria; order Lysobacterales; family Lysobacteraceae; genus Stenotrophomonas; species Stenotrophomonas sp. 115C5. The sequence goes on along the minus strand of NZ_JBSPUQ010000008.1, from coordinate 103,735 downwards.
CGCCGAAGGCGTTCGAGCAGGCACTGGGCATGGTCCGCCGTGGCGGTACCGTTTCGCTCAACGGTCTGCCGCCGGGCAACTTCCCGCTGGACATCTTCGGCATGGTGCTCAACGGCATCACCGTGCGGGGCTCGATCGTCGGCACCCGGCTGGACCTGCAGGAGTCGTTGCAGTTCGCCGCCGAGGGCAAGGTCGCCGCCACAGTCAGCACCGACCGCCTGGAAAACATCAACGAGGTGTTCGCGCGCATGCACGCGGGCACCATCGAAGGCCGCGTGGTGCTCGACTTCGCCGCCTGACCGCCTGTGCATGGCCGCCGTCGCTCCGTCCCCCTCTCCCACGGACGCGGCGGCCATGCCGATCCATCGGTAGTACCGGCCGCAGGCCGGCAAACCCCAGGCACGCCGCACAGCCGTACAATGCGCGCATGCCCGGCCTGCTCAAGACCCTGTTCCTGTCCTTCGTCGCCCTGATCGGCGGCGTGCTGTCGCTTGCGCTGGTCAGCAGCGTCGCCAGCTGGCTGCCGCCGCTGGTGGGCATGTCGCCGGACAACAACAGCGTGCAGCTGGGGTGGGATCTGGCCTTCAGCGTGCTCGGTGGCATCGCCGGCATTTCCTTCGCCACCTACTACGCGCCCTGCTGGCCGCGCTCGCATGGTTTTTCGATCTGGTCGTTGATCGCACTGGGCTGCGGCTACGCGGTGTGGACCGCAGGCGCGGATTTCCCGCTCTGGTTCGTCATTTCGCTGCTGGCGTCGCTGCCGTTGCAGCTGCTGATCGGCTGGTGGTTCGGCCGCCGCGCGTCGCGCGACGCAAGGTAACGCCGCCCCTGTAGAGCCGAGCCCATGCTCGGCGGCCTGTGTCTATGTGCATGAAAGCCGAGCATGGGCTCGGCTCTACAGGTCCATGCGCGGCAACGTCTGCTTCAAGCGCTCGATGCCGTGCCACGGGTTTCCCTTCAGCCGCTTCGCCCGCGCCAGTGCCTTGGCCATCGGAAACGCGTCGGCCGCACTGACGCGTGCAAGCTCTTCCCAGCGCAGCGGCACTGCCACGCCGGCACTGTCGCGTGCACGCAGCGACCACGAGCACACGCTGGTGGCGCCTCGCGTATTGCGCAGCCAGTCGATGAAGATCACCCCGCCGCGCTTGGCCTTGCTCATCGTCGCCACGTAGCGATCAGGCTGCTCCAGCGCCATTGCCTGCGCGAACGCCTCGCAGAACGCCTTCGCCTCGTCCCAGCCTGCCTTGGGCTGCAGCGGCACCACCACGTGCAGGCCCTTGCCACCGGACAGGCGTACGAAGCTCATCAGGCCCACCTGCTGCAGGCGGTCACGCACATCGCGTGCACCGGCTTTCACCTGTGCCCAGCTGACGCCTTCGCCGGGGTCGAGATCGAACACCAGGCGATCCGGATGTTCGGGATCGGCCACGGTCGCGCCCCAGGGATGCAGCTCCAGAGTGTTCATCTGCACCAGCTGCAGCAGGCCGCGCGTGTCGTCGATGTAGACGTAATCCTCGCGGCCGCTCTTCTGCTGCAGGGGCACCGCATGTACCGCATCGCCCAGGCCGGGACCATGGTGCTTCTGGAAGAAACAAGCCTTGCCCACGCCGTCCGGGCAGCGCAGCAGTGACAGTGGACGTCCGGCGATTTCGGGCAGGATCCAGCGCGCCATGCGCTGGTAGTAGTCGGCCACGTCGCCCTTGCGCAGTTTCTGCTTTGGAAACACCACCCGCTCCGGATGAGTGATCTGGACCTCACCTCCGGCTTCGGCATCTGCGGTGCTCATTCCCAGGTCCTCCTTCTGCTTGTCGCTGCGCAGCCGCTTGAAACTGGCCTGGCGCAGCAGGCCTTCCTTGCCCCAGCCACGGAAGGCGACCTCGGCGACTGCCACCGGCTTCACCCAGCTTACGCTGGCAGCGCGGAACGGCACATGCACCGGCAGCTGCAGCACGGGCGTCTTCACTGCCAACGGCCGCAGTGCCTTGAGCAGCGCGCGCAGGCTTTCATCGTCGAAGCCGGTGCCAACGCGTCCCACATAGCGCAGGCCAGCCTTGTCCGGCGTGGCCAGAAGCAGCGAACCGAATCCCACCCGGGAACCCTTGGGTGCCGTGTAGCCGACAATCACGAACTCGTCGGTGTCTTCGTGCTTCACCTTCACCCAGCTGCGCGCGCGGGTATTCACGTATGGCGCATCCACCTGCTTGCTGACGATGCCTTCAAAGCCGGCCTCGCCGCTGGCATCGAATACCTGCGGCCCATGGTCGATCACGTGTTCGCTGAAGGCCAGGGTGCCGGGCGCTGGCCCAATGAGGTCCTTCAGCAGCGCCTTGCGCTCCACCAGCGGTGCACGACTGATATCCACGCCGGCCACACCCGGAAGATCGAACACGATGTAGCGCAGTGGTTGTTTCGAACTGCCGTCGATCACGCGCTGCAACGCTGCGAAGTCACTGCGTCCTTCCTTGTCCAGCACCACCAGCTCACCGTCCAGGCGCGCATCGCGCACCGGCAGCGCCTGCACGGCCTGCACGACCTCGGGAAAATCGGCCGTCCAGTCCAGGCCGTTGCGCGAGCGGAGTTTCACCTCGCCAGCGTGCAGGTCGGCCAGCAGCCGATAGCCATCCCACTTGATCTCATGCAGCCAGCGCTCGCCGTCCGGGGCACTGTCACGATGATTGGTCAACTGCGGTTTGAACCCGCGCGGATAGGGCGTATCACGTGCGCCATGCAGCTGCAGTGCGCGTGCATGCCAGCGCGCATCGGCCTTGCGTGTGGTCGTCCGCGCGGCGGGGACCGAGCGCACCGCCTTCCCTGCGGAACGCTTCTTCGCCGCAGGTTCTCGTTTCGGCATCGGTGCCGTCAGCAGGTCATCCGCCTCGGCGTCGCGCGCTTCACCATCGTCGCGCTTGATCAGCAGCCATTGCACCTGGCGTCCTTTCATCGCGGTGCGCACCAGCTTCCAGCCACCGATCAGGCGTTGCCCATGCAGGACGAAGTCGATCTTGCCCGCCGCCAGTGCCTGCAGAGGATCACCTTCGCAGGCCCAGGTGCCGTGATCGAAGACTTCCACGTGGCCCGCACCATAGTGGCCTTCGGGAATGTCTCCCTCGAAAGTGGCGTAGGACAGCGGGTGATCTTCCACTTCCACGGCCAGCCGCTTCTCACCGACGCGAAGCGAAGGACCTTTCGGCACCGCCCAGCTCTTCAGCACGCCGTCCATCTCAAGGCGGAAGTCGTAGTGGCGCGAGCTGGCATGGTGCAGCTGGATGACGAAGGTCGGCCGCCGCTTCGGATCACCGTGGGCGCGCGTGTCGTCAGGCTCCGGTGTCTGCCCGGCGCCACCGCCAAGTCGGCGTTTGCGCCGGTACTGGTGCAGCGACATGGTTCAACCTGCCTTGCGCCGGGTGGTTTTCTTCACGGCCTTTTTGGCGGTCTTCTTCGCAGCCTTCTTCGCCGGTGCCTTGCGCGTCGCTGTCTTCTTCGCCGGCGTGCGCGTGTTCGCGTCCAGGCTCTTCTGCAGCAGTGCCATGAAATCGACCACGTTGGTACTGGCGTCCTCGCGCGGTGCCGGCTCATCGTCCACCCGCGTGGTGCCGCCCTTGGACTTGATGCGCTTGTTCAGCACCTGCTGCAGGCGCTCGCGGAATTCATCGTGGTACTGCGACGGATCCCAGTCGCCGGCCATCGACTCGATCAACTGTTCGGCCATCGCCGTTTCCTTGCTGGTGATGCGGTAGTCGGCCAGCTTCCCGGTGGGCAGCTTGTAATCCTCGGGATCCACCAGTTCCTGCGGATAGCGCAGGATCATCAGCACCAGCGCGTCCTGCTGTGGCATCACCGCACACAGGTATTCCCGTGTGCGCACCACTACCCGTGCGATGCCGACCTTGCCGGTACTGCGCAATGTCTCGCGCAGCAGCACGTAGCCCTTTTCGGCCTTCTTGCCGGGTACCAGCAGATAGGGTTTCTCGTAGTAGCGCGGGTCGATCTGCGCCGCGTCCACGAACGATTCCACCTCCACCGCTTCGTGGCTTTCCGGCGCGGCCGACCGGATATCACCTTCCTCCAGCACGACGTAGCTGCCCTTGTCGTACTCATAGGCTTTGACGATGTCCTTCCAGGGCACTTCCTCGCCGGTGTCGGCGTTGACCCGTTCGAAGCGGATCGGCTTGCGATCGCGGGAGTCGAGCATGCGGAACTGCAGATCGACCTTGCGTTCGCCGGACATCAGCGACACCGGCACATTGAGCAGGCCAAACGACAGCGTGCCAGTCCAGATCGGGCGGGCCATGGGCGCACCTTTGGCGGGGCAGGGTGCCCAGCGTGGGCCGGAGGGTGTAAACCAGCCGTGTCCGTGCCGTGCACGTCAGGTAGCGCGGCCACTTGGCTGTAGAGCCGAGCCCACGCTCGGCTGCTTCAAGTGCCCGCCACTACTGCAGCAACGGCCTCACCGCCGCCGCCGGAATATGGTCCAGTGCGCGCCAGGCGTCCTCCACCACCGGCCGTGCCTGCGACCAGCTCAACCGCGACTGCCCGCGCATCTGCTCCCAGTGCTCGGCCAGTTCCTCGCAGGTATCGGCGGCATCACCACGTGGCCAATCCGCGGCATGGGTGGTCAGCGCGAAGGCATACACCGGGCACAGATCACGCCAGTTGCGGTGGCTCTGGCCACGCCTCTCCTCGTAGTCGCTGAGCATGTACTGCAGGTAATCCTGTGCCACCGCCTGCGGATCTTCCTGGCGGCGCGTGCGGCGCTGCGCGGTGCGCTGGCCAAGCGGATCGAGCAGGGCGTTGAACACGGACGGTGCGGGTCGTTCAAGACGGGGCATGGCCGGCTCCTGCAGCGGGGGCGGGTGGGCAGGAATACGCGCGGTGCCGTTACCGGGGGGTGAGCGAGATGTTCATGACGCCAGGTTCGCAGTGGCTTTACCTGCAGGGCGGTGTAGTGGGAGCCCCGAGTGCAGGTACCAGACCATGAGCCGAGAGACCTCACGAGACCCGATGCGGGAAAACCACCCGCCCCTTCCCGGTGAACAGCGCGGCAAGCGCGATGCCGACAACGCCGACTACCGCGGCACCGGTGCGCCGTTCTTCGATGCCGAGCACGGTGACGACCATCTGCCGGTGAGACATGTGGCTGAACAGGCGGCCCAGGACCGCAAGGATGGCGGTGACCGCCATCGCGGTGGCCAGGAGAGCCCGCTCAAGCGCCGCGAGCGCAAGCAGCGCGCCAGCGACAACCAGGACGAGGCGCTGGAGGAAACCTTCCCCGCCAGCGACCCGACCTCGCCGTTCGTACCGGCCAAGGCCCCCGATTGACGGTAGCGCCGGGCCCTGCCCGGCGCGCGCAGCGGTCCCGCGCTAGCGCCACGACCACTGCACCCCCACGCTGGCCCGCCGTCCCGGCCCGGGCTCGTAGTAGCGGCCATTGCCATCGTTGACGATCACCGAGCCGATGTAGGCCTGGTCCAGCACGTTCTCCAGCCGCGCGAAAGCACGCAGTTCACCGCCGGGCAGGGTCCAGCGGCGTCCGCCCTCCACGTGCAACAAGGCAAAGCCCGGCGCCCGTTCGGTGGCGACGTCGTTGACCACGGTATCGCTGCTGGCCGTGGCCTCCAGTGCCCATTGCCAGTCGGCAGGGCTCCACTGCAGGCGGGCGAACGCCTGCTGGCGCGGCACACCCGGCAAGCGACTGCCCGCCGCGACCACGTTGTTCGAGGTCAGGTAAGGCGAGCGCACCTGCGCCTGCAGCCAAGTCCAGGCCAACTGCAGTTCCAATTGCTCGGCCAGCGGCTGTCGGTACTGCAGTTCCACGCCCTGGCGGCGGGTGCGGCCAATGTTGCGATAGGTGCTGCGCCCTCCGGTGTTGCTGGCAACGGCCAGCTCATCGTCGGTATCTGCACGGAACAGGCTGATATCGAGCTGGGTTCCGCCCTGCGCGTGCCACTTGCTGCCAATCTCCAGATTGCGGCTGCGGGCGGCCGCCAGGTCCAGTGCCAATCCCGCCTGCCCGTCGGCGCGATAGCCCAGTTCGTTGAAGGTGGGGGTTTCGAAACCGCGGCCGACCGCAGCATGCAGCCGCCACTGCGGGCTGGCCTCAAAGCTGATCCCGGCCACCGGCGTGGTGGCCTGGTAGCGCCGGCGGCCACTGTCATCCGGGTTGCGGCCGATGATGTAGCGGTCGTCGGATTCGAAGCGCACGGTGCTGTGGCGCAGGCCAGCCAGCAATGACCAGCGTGGACTCCACTGCCACCACGCCTGCGCGAACTGATCGACGTTATGCACGGTGTCGATCTGGTCTCTGCGCAGGCGCCCACGTACGCCCAGCGTGCTGCCGATGAAGTTCTCGTAGCCGGTCCGATGCTGGCGCTGGCGGTCGGCGCTGAGCCCGGCCACCAGGTCCAGCGGTCGCCCGGCCAGATCGCCGTGCCAGCCCCAGCGCGCGTCCAGCCCGCCGTAGCCGGCGTCCAGATCGATCACGCCGCCGGCATGCAGCGGATTGGCCTGCGCCGTGGGCGGAATGGGCAGGAACTGGGTCACCGCGCGCTGCCCGGCATAGCCCATCAACTGCCAGCGCTGCGCGCCCGTTTCACGGGTCCAGCGCAGGCCGGCCTGCTGCTGGCGCACCGATTTGCGGGTGTTGTACGGGTGCGCCACCGCCGTGGCCTGGCGCGGATCAGCCGCCACCTGGGCACGGGTCAGGCCCAGCGGATCCTGTGCATCGGGGGCATCGAGCGCATTGAGCAACAGCTCCAGCCGCCCACCGCCCAGCGCACCACCGATGCGTGCGTTGAGCGATTCACGGCGCGCACGGCTGTGGTCCCGCCAGCCATCGGTGCGGAGGTGATTGGCGGCGATGTTGTAGTCCAGCAGTTGGCCGGCACCCTTCAGCTGCGCGCCGACACTGAGCGTGTTGTCGGCGCCAGCGTTGAGCCGCAGCCGCCAGGGGTCGCCGGCCTGGCCCTGCGCGCTCCAGACCTGCAGCACGCCGCCGGAGGAGTTGCCGTACAGCGCCGAGAACGGCCCGCGCAGCACCTCGATGCGTTCAGCGCCCAACAGGCTGGCATGCGACAGCTGGCCCTGGCCGTCGGGCATGGTCGCGGGCACCCCGTCGATCAACACACGCACCCCGCGCACACCGAAAGTCGAGCGCGCGCCGAAACCACGGATCGACAGCTGCGTGTCCTGGGCAAAGTTCTGCCGGTCGCGTGCCAGCAGTCCGGGGACCCCGGCCAAGGCCTCAGACAGCTGCGCGCCGGTGCCCGCGCGGCTGGCGTCGATCCAGACCGTGTCCTGGCTGGCCGGCAGCGCGAACGGGTCGATGCCCGGCACCCGAGCAGCCTGTACCTGCACCGCAGGCAGGGCGGTGGGCGCAGGCTCGGCCACCGCTGTCCAGGGCGACAGCAGCAGGGCAGACAGCGGCAGGGCGGACAGCGGCAGGCAACAGCGTCGTGCGGCGGGATTCATGATTCAGGTTGATGGATCGGGCGGCAACGCACGCCATGGTACGGGGCCGCGGATGACGATGGCGGCGGCCAGCCCCGGCGGGCTTTGTTACGATGGGCTGTTTCCGGCCGAAAAGCCGCGAACCGCGTGGCGCAATTCCTCCCCCTTTCCGTCTACCGAACGAGTACCGCCGTGTCCTTCTTTGCAAACGTGGAACTGGTCCCAGGCGACCCGATCCTGGGCCTGACCGAGGCGTACAACGCCGACAGCCGCCCGACCAAGGTCAACCTGGGTGTGGGCATCTACTACGACGAGAGCGGCCGCATTCCGCTGCTGCGCGCCGTCAAGCAGATAGAGCAGCAGCTCGCCGCTGAAGCCAAACCGCGCGGCTATCTGCCGATCGATGGCCTGCCGGCGTACACGCAGGCCACGCGTGAGCTGGTGTTCGGCAAGGACTCGCCGCTGCTGGCCGCCGGCCGCGTCACCACCGCACAGACCGTCGGTGGCAGCGGTGCGCTGCGCGTCGGCGCCGACGTGCTGAAGAAGCTGCTGCCGCACGCCACCGTTGCGCTGAGCAACCCGAGCTGGGAAAACCACCGCGCCGTGTTCAGCGCGGCCGGCTTCGAGGTGGTGGACTACACCTACTTCGACCCGACCACCCACGGCGTCAACTTCGACGGCCTGCTGGCCGACCTGGGCAAGCTGGAAGCCGGCACCGTGGTGCTGCTGCATGCCTGCTGCCACAACCCCACCGGTGCCGACCTCACGGTCACCCAGTGGAAGCAGGTCGCCCAGCTGCTGAAGGACCGCCAGCTGTTCCCCTTCATCGACATGGCCTACCAGGGCTTCGACAAGGGCATCGAGCAGGACGGCGCCGCCGTGCGCATCATCGCCGAAGCCGGCATCGACAGCTTCATCGTCGCCAACTCGTACTCCAAGTCGTTCTCGCTGTATGGCGAACGCGTGGGTGCGCTGTCGATGGTGGCGCCGACCGCCGCTGACGCCAAGGCCGTGCAGTCGCAGGTCAAGCGCGTGATCCGCACCATCTACTCCAGCCCGTCCACTCACGGTGCTGCGCTGGTGGCCGGCGTACTGACCAACCCGGAACTGCGCGCGATGTGGGAGCAGGAGCTGACCGAGATGCGCGAGCGCATCCACGCCCTGCGCCACGGCCTGGTCGAGAAGCTGGCCGCTGCCGGTGCCCCGCAGTTCGGTTTCATCAACGAGCAGGCCGGCATGTTCTCCTACTCCGGCCTGAGCCGTGAGCAGGTCGAACGCCTGCGCGACGAGTTCGGCATCTACGCCGTCGGCACCGGCCGCATCTGCGTGGCCGCGCTGAACCAGAACAACCTGGAATACGTCGCCAAGGCCGTGGCCACCGTCGCCAAGGGCTGAAGCAAGGCTCCAGTAGCTTGAAGACAAAGGCGCCGAAAGGCGCCTTTGTTTTTTGCTCTTGCTCTTGCCTTTGCCATTCCCACCGCGCTCGCGGCGAACCCTGAAGCGCAGGGCGAGGCACACCGTGGCCAGGACCGTGAGGCGCATGGATGCGCCGACCGAGCCCCCATGGGTGAGGGCGCTTTGCCTGCGAGGCATGCCTCGCAAGCGCCAGAACGCACAGCCGCCAGCGGCTGGGCCGGACCACGGAGTGGGGTTTACGGCGTGTCCTGGCCACGGTGTGCCTCGCCCTGCGCCTCCATGAAGGAAGGCGCCGACAGCGCAACGCATCTGGAAACGATTACGCCTTCCCGCGCTCACGCACGCCCCCGCCAGACGCGCGACAATAGGCGTTTTCCCGCTGCCGAGACCTGCCCGACCATGTCCCGTACTTCGTTGACCCGCTTCCTGATCCAGGAACAGCACGCCGGCCGCATCAATGCCGACCTGCGCCAGCTGATCGCCGTGGTCGCCCGCGCCTGCACCAGCATCTCCATCGCCGTCAGCAAGGGCGCCCTCGGTGGCGTGCTCGGCGACGCCGGTACCGGCAACGTGCAGGGCGAAGCGCAGAAGAAGCTGGATGTGATCAGCAACGAGATCCTGCTTGAAGCCAACGCCTGGGGGGGCCACCTCGCCGCGTGCGCCTCCGAAGAAATGGACCACAGCCAGCCGGTGCCGGACATCTACCCGCGCGGCGATTTCCTGCTGCTGTTCGATCCTCTCGATGGCAGCTCCAACATCGACGTCAACGTCTCCGTCGGCACCATCTTCTCCGTGCTGCGCTGCCCGACCAACGTCGAACTGCCGGGCGATGACGCCTTCCTGCAGCCGGGCAGCAAGCAGATCGCCGCCGGCTACTGCATCTACGGGCCCAGCACCCAGCTGGTGCTGACCGTCGGCCACGGTACCCATGCCTTCACCCTGGACCGCGAGAAGGGCGAGTTCGTGCTGACCACCGAGAACATGCAGATCCCGGCGGCAACCCAGGAGTTCGCCATCAACATGTCCAACCAGCGTCACTGGGAAGCGCCGATGCAGGCCTACGTGGGCGACCTGCTGGCGGGCAAGGAAGGCGCGCGCGGCAAGAACTTCAACATGCGCTGGATCGCCAGCATGGTGGCGGACGTGCATCGCATCCTGACCCGTGGCGGCATCTTCATCTACCCGTGGGACAAGAAGGATCCGTCCAAGGCCGGCAAGCTGCGCCTGATGTACGAAGCCAACCCGATGGGCCTACTGGTCGAGCAGGCCGGCGGCGCCGCCTGGACCGGCCGCGAGCGCATCCTCGACATCCAGCCTGACCAGCTGCACCAGCGCGTACCGGTGTTCCTGGGCTCGCGCGAGGAAGTGGCTGAAGCCGTGCGCTACCACAACGCGCACGACGACGCACAGGGCTGAGGGCCTATCGCCTGACAGCGGTCATGGCAGTTCGATGACATGACCGTGGGGTGACACCGAGGGCGGCAAACGGCACCATCAAGCCGTTGCCGCCTAAGGAATGCACGCATGCACGAGCAGGGCCCGGTCGATTTCATCGAAGTCATCCACAACGCCGTCCCCAGCGAGGTCTGCGCGGCCATCGTTGAACGCCTGCGCGCCACGCGTGGCCTGCAGCCCGGTGCCGTGGGCAGTGGCGTGTTCCCGGAACTCAAGCACAGCAAGGATCTGCGCATCAGTGGCCTGGACGGCTGGCAGGATGTCGACCAGCAGCTGCAGATCGCGGTGTTCAACGGCCTGCTGACTTATCTACGCCGTTATCCACAGGCGTTGATTGCGCCGCTGATGTTGCAGATCCAGGACAGCAACGGCCAACCGCGACGCCTGTCTGCCGAGGACTTCCCTGACATGCCGCAGCAGCAGCTGGCCGATCTGGCCCGCACCTGCCTGCGCCCGGGTGCGATCAACCTGCAGTGGTACGCAGCGGGCGAGGGCGGTTATCCGTACTGGCACTGCGAGCTGTACCCGAAGGATGCGCAGGCCGAGACTCTGCACCGGCACGTGTTGTGGACGCTGTACCTCAACGACGACTTCGAGGAAGGCGAAACCGAGTTCCTGTTCCAGGGCCGCAAGATCGCACCACGCACCGGCAGCCTGCTGATTGCGCCGACGGCGTTCACTCATACCCATCGTGGCAATCGCCCGCAGGGTGGGGACAAGTTCATCGCGACCAGCTGGATCCTGTTCCAGAGTGCGCAGAAGTTGTTTGGGGGAGGGTGAGGTCATCGTACTTCTCCCGATTGGAGCCGATATCCAGGCAAGTTCGTTATGCCGTCGGTGGTTTACCGGGCCTCAGGAGAGCAGTAGTAGTCGCCGCCCCTGTCCGAGTCCCAGTAGGTTCCTCCATAGAGCTTCACCGTACTGCCTCTTGTCGTCAGCTCTACCGAGCGCGCCAGGCGATCCTCGCAGAAGACCATCAATCTGTAATGGCGCTGCCGTTTGTCTTTCTGCAGTCGCCACCGCTTCTCTGCGGCTTGTTTGATGAAGAAAGCGGCGATCTGCTCTGGATCAGATTCGAGTTCGGCGTCGAAGACGGCCCCCAAGAACGTGACCTTCGGTAAGAACTTAACGTTCGTGGGATGGCTCCCTGAAGGAAGTTCAAAGGTCTCGGTAGCAGCGCGCAGTTCTGCTTCTGTTGGCTTTCCGGTCCAATCGGCACCTCCGGTGGATCCGAACATTGAAAGATAGGTACCGCCTATCAGGCCCGCAATGACAGCGCACAGGAGCAGATGGAGCAGCGGTACCTTTTTCATGGCCCATTCCCCGACTGCCGTTGTTCGCCGCCACTTGAATCCCGCAAGGCTACAGTCGTCTTTGCACCGAGCACCGGATCATTGATGCTCGACGGACCGGGTCGCTTGCGAGGACGACGTCGATACAGGATCCCTCCCGCTGCCCCACCAAATACGGCCATGCCGAGGCCGACCAGCTCTTCGCTGCCTAGCGGATCCGCTGACAGCAATTTGGCCGCTGTCAGTAGAAGAAAGTTCAATGGGAGCATCCACAGGAACGCGATGCCCAGCCAGTAGATGATCTTCATTTCATGCGCTCATGGATCCGGAAGCATCGACTCGAACCGGTAGGCGGATATGGTTCGCATCCATGATGCTGAACGCTCCTCTTGTGGACGCTGTACCTCAACGACGACATTGACGAAGGCGAGACCGAGTTCCTGTTCCAGGGGCGGAAGATCGTACTTCGCACCGGCAGTTTGTTGATCGCCCCGATCGCGTTCACCCACGCCTATCGTGGCAACCGGCCGCAGGGCGACGACAAGTTCATCGCCACCAGCTGGCTCCTGTTCCAGAGTGCGCAGAAGTTGTTTGGGGGGAATGCGGTGCAGCAGTACATGTAACAACAGACCGCTACTTCCCTCTCACTGGGTGGGCCTGATCAAAAGGCGAGGCGTCCGGGTCAGCTTTGCCCGTCCAGGCATCCAGTTGGCCAATGTCCAGTTCCGTTGTTCTGAATCTCTCAGAAATACGAGCAGGAACATCACACTCTCCCCGCCATTCCAACGGGCTCTTCTGATCGAAGAGAGCGTCGACCTGAATATCAACGCGGCCCGGACTGGACGATACGATCGTAATCGTTCCCGACGATGCAGCACCATAGCATCCATTCTTGCCCGCGAACGCACTGGGCCCGGTGCTACGGAACGCCTTGGCTGTGCCATCCGCTATTTTGTAGGAATCGCCAGACTTAAGTCCGTCTGGCAACTCGACAGTGAGTTTCATGAAACTCGATCTATCTCTCCTCCACGAGGAATAGAATGTTCTGATTCCGAACACCTTGCGGTCGCCAGGGACGATCTGATGGCAATCGAAAAGAAGATGCCGACTATCGACCCGCAAACAATCCGGAGCATTCATCGCCGCCTTATCGACGAAGAATCGAACACTCTGTGCTGCAGCTGCGTCGCCGCCGGGAATGGAAAACAGAAATGCACAGGCTGTCAACGCTAGTAAATTATTCACAGCTTTCTGTAGCAAGCTTGATCTTGGCAGCATTTCGGCTCGTTCTCCGCGCAGCCTCATCGTAGATTTCCTTGTGGCGCCCAGTGTACTTATCTCCATTGCCCGAGAGCACGCCTCTATTGCGATGGAGAACTTCATGGACGATGGTGTCATATAGCTCTCTCTTCTGAGCATCAGAAAGGACCTCAAGATACTGCTTGTCTAAGTAGAGCCTTCTGGTTACGTGATTGTACTGCCCGGCCACATTTCCCATATCCCTTACAAATGGATCACGTGCAGGGAAATCAAGATCCGTTTCCGTTGCCTTCGCGAGTGCGTATAGGCGATCAATGTCTTCCTGAGTCAAACCTAGTGGATCAATGAAGTTTATTGGATTCCCTGAGACGTACGCGTAGGTATTCAATCCCCCCGCCAAGCCAATCGGATCACTCTGCACATACCGGCCAATACTCGCGTCATAGTCGCGGAAGCCGTTGTACCAGAGGCCGCTTTCCGCGTCGTAGTACTGGCCCGGGAAGCCAATGTTCAACCCGCCAATCTCATCCTTCTGGACACTGCGCCCATAGGCGTAGTTGTACGCCTTCCAGACGGTCTGCTGGCTTGGGCTGGTGACGAACTCCGGGCGTCCCAAATGATCGGTATGCACGTAATTGTGCTGCCCGCTTCGCGCCAATCCCACCAGCTCTCCATCAAACCAGAAATAATTGGTCCACACGCCGTTGTTCAGCTCAGTCATGAGCTGGTTCTGGCCAGCGTAGAAGTAGCGGCTGTTGATGTTCTTGTTGACCTTCGCAACGCGCTGCCCCTGCGCATTGAGCACGTAGTCAGTCGCAGTGCCACCGATGTTGCTGCGGCTCATGCGATTGAAGGCGTCGTATTCATAGGTGCTGATCCGGCTGCCGGCGGTTTCGCTGATGCGATTTCCCAATGCGTCGTACTGGTACTGACGGCTGCCGTCCTGGTTGGTGTAGTTCAGCACCCGGTTGCTCCCCGGGTCGATGCTGTATTGGGTCAGCTGATTGCCTGCCTGATAGCGGTCGTGATTGCCGCCGGCATCGTAGGAAAGATTGTTGATGACACCGAAGCGGGTCAGCTTGGTCATACGACTCAACGCGTCGTAGCCGATCAACTGGGTCATGTTCGGGTCGACAGCGTCGACAATGGCGGTGATTTCGCCATCGCCGCTGTACTGATAGTCCCAATAGCTGACCTTGCTGCCATTGGGTCCCCAGACCGACATTGCGGTCAGCCGCCCCTCCTGATCGTGGTTGTAGCCCCGGGCAAGCCCGTTGCCATAGGCCAGCCACTCATGCGCTCCCGTGACCTTCCAGTTGGCCTGGGAGATGATTGAGCGTTGAGTCCCGTCGACCGTCGCCATCAACGCACTTGGTTTTCCTTGGGAGCCATATGTGTAGGTCGCCTTGTCACCGTTGGGATAGGTGATCTGGCTCAGGCGATTGATGCCGTCGTATCCATAGGTGGTGCTGTAGTCCGTCTTCTGACCAGCCAGATCGGTGAAGTCGCGCCGTATCTGCAGCTGTCCGTTCGGTGTATAGGCAAAATGGGTGGCGGTTCCGGGCCCTGAAGTGCCGCACAGCTGACCTTTACCGTTGCCGCACCAATCGTAGCTATAACCCATTGTTCGGCCTTCTGCGCTCGCAGAAGTCATTCGTCCCAGACCGTCGTAGCCGAAGGAGACGACGCTGCCATCGGCCCGCGCCGTCGAAGTCCTCAGACCTGCAGCATCGTACTGGTGCTGTGTCGTTCCCGTATCCGGACTCACCTGTTTCCACATCTGGCCGAAACCATCGAATTCGTAGGTGGTAACGAGATTGCGGGGATCGCTCACACGGATGGGGCGATCTGCCAGGTCGTAGGCAATCTGAGTCGTGCCCCCGGCGGCGTCGATTGATTTGATCAGGCGTCCACGGGGATCGTAGCTCATACGGGTGACACGATTCTGGGAATCGGTCACCTGGGTGACGCGTCCCTCCGCGTCATAGGCATAGCGGACGTTCTGTACCCCATTGCCGCGCTCGACGATCACGCGGCCCAGTTCGTCGTACTCATATGTGTTGACGGAGACAACAGCGTTCAGCCCGATCAGGGCAAGCGTCAGTGCTGGCATATGGATGGTCCTTTCTTACCGAGGGCGTTCGCAGACGCTGCGACCGCAACTTCCCTTGTTGTTCTCGACCGACTGAAAGACGTTTGCTTCCACGGCCCAAGCCGCACCACCGGACGCAGTTCTCGCGCAGTACCTGTAGTTCACCCTCTGGATAACAGCATTCGATTGGATGAGGGGTAAGGTCAGTGTGGTCATCACATCGGCGCCTCGCAGGTGGTGCTGTTTGGCGGGCAGTACCAATCCGCGTTTTCTACCGCGATCACGGTGTAGGGCCGGGGTCCCCAAGCCATACCGCTGGTCGCCATTTGGGCAATGTATGCAAAGCTCCTGATCCCAATGCCATCGTGGTAGGGCGCAACGTCGATGCTGAACGATGCAATCCCTCCAGGGGATACTGGACCAGCCAGTGCTCGGGATTGATCCAGCTGGTCCTGGCCCCATGCAAGGTAGGTGTTTCCGTCCCATACGACGTTGCCTGTGTTGCGGACCTGTATGGTCAACGTGCTTTGCCGTCCATTGGTGATGTTGGTGGGATAGGCGTTGAAGGAAACGAACTCCGCACTCCGCACAACGGCTGGAACGGTGAAAGTGCCCGAGCGATTGATGGTCAGGTTCGGACCGCCAACAGGCGAGATACCGTGCACGAATAGTGCTTTGCCCCCGTGATTCGATCTTACGTTGCCGTCAAGAGGAATCTTGAACCAATAGGCACTTCCGCGTGCCTGGCACGCGTTGGCAACGTTTCCGTCGGTCGCCAAGTTGGCGCGGCCCGAAGTGACGAATGTACCGCCACCCGCTGCGCCACCGGCATAGACGTGTACGTCGATCGAGGCGTCCACGCCAACTGAGCAGGCCCAGCCTTCAATGAAGAAGTTCCAGTTGCCGTCCTGGGTCACGCCGCCGATGTCACCAACGATGTTTGCCGTTGGAATCGCAAACACGCCTGAGTTCGCGAGCGGTCGGTCCTGGCCACGGCCCTGCGGAGATTGGCCGTAGACGGAGAACTTGCGGCCGCCCAACTGCTGCCTCTGGGCTAGCGATATCGGCAACTGATACCTATAGGCACTCCCTGATGCTTGGCAAGCCGCTGCAACTCCTGGCTCGCTGGCAAGGTTTGCTTGTGTGCTACCCAGGTAGACGTTGCCGTCGGCGTAACCGTCCACCTGGATTGACCCAGCCGAGCCAGTGGAACAGGCCCAGCCACGCACGAACCAGTTCCACTGCGCATCATGAGTGATTTCGTCAATCACGCCGCTCACCATCGAATCCATCGGATAGTCGGTTTGTGAAACCTCAGTGCGCGTGCGATTGGAAGCGTTGTTGTAGCTATGACGGGTCCACGCCCACTTGCCGTCCCCCATTGAACGGACTTCCTGCGTCAGGCGGCGCCCTGCATCGTAGCCGTAGCGGACTGTCAAGCCATCAGGCTGGGTAAGCGAGGCGATGTCACCTGCAGCGGTGTAGCCAATGGCGGTCGTCGCCCAGCCGGTTCCCGAACTGGTTCTGTCGGACACAACGCGGCCACGGCCGTCATACGTCAACTCTCGCACACCACCGTTCGCGTTGACGATGCGCCCCGGCAGCCCCAGTCCGTTGTAGTTGGAATAGCTGATCGTATGACCAAGCGCGTTGGTGACACTGGTCAGATCGCCCTGACTGTTGAAAACGGAGGTGACGTCGTCCTGCGCAAGCGGTCCATCGACTTTGATGGAGGCCTTCAATCCGTTTGGGTGATAGGTATACGTGCTTCGGGTCACTCGCGTCTGGCTGGGCACTCCACGTGCCGTCAGATTGCGCTCGGTTGCGCTGGCCACGTTTCCGCGATCGTCATAGGAATAGGCAACTTCAAGATCACCCACCACCGTTGTCTTGAGGAGTCGGTTGCGCGTGGTATCCCACTCCTGCAACGTCGTACGTTCGGCCGAGCTCCCGACCGCTTCCACCCGCTTCAGCAGGTAACCCTGTGCGCTGTAGTCGAAGTTGGTCAGATTGTCCTGGAAATCATGGACCAGATCCGGATATCCGTTGGCGTCATAACTCTGCTCCTTGTAGCTGGCAGGGCAGTTCGGCGACGGATCACCCTTGGTCGATACCATCTTTCCGTCCTTGAACGTGTAAGTGGTGCTACGACCAAGAGGGTTGGTCACAGTGACATCAATATCGACGGGCCGCGTAAGGCTCGGCGCAGCGGCGGCCGTCATACCGAGAGCGCTCTCCATCGGCAGCGAGTCAACAGGCAGCGAGCGCGGTTGATAGCAGATCCGTGAGCCTCCGGTGCGCTGTTCGCACCATCCACGCTCTTCATCGGCACGGACACCGCCGGGTCGAGTCGGAGCGGGGGGCGGAAGCACCGGTTCGGTGCTGCGTACGGCGTAGCTGAAGCGGAACCGCTCAATGCCACCGTTGTGCTCTGTGCTGATGGCGCGGCGCTCCGCGTCGTACGCAAACGTGGAATAGCGCACGCCATTAAAAGACTTGCCAGTCAGGGCACCCGGGAAGCGGGCATCTTCGTAGTGGTAACTGATCGTCGTTGCAGGTGTGCCAGGCAGCGTCGTGCTGGCGAGCCGGCCACGTCCGTTCCCGAACACATTGGGGGTATAGGCGTAGCGATAGATATTGCCGGCCGGATCGGTCACCTGGCTGACCTGTCCGTTGGCCCAGCCAAAGCTGACGCTGCGTCCCGAGGAGTGCGTCACCTTCTGCAGGTAACGGTCAGCATAGGAGAACGTCCAGCTCACGCCCTGCTCATTGCTGAGTCGGGTGATGTAGCCCTCGGCGTTGTAGGTCTCCGTACCGTTGTTTTCGTTTCGAAGCGTAAACGTGCCATCGCCGTTCGCGGAGAGGTACGCGATGGGCTGGGCCTTGTCCTCATACCAGCGACCGCTGGCCGGATCCTTGAGGTACTTGATGCGACGACCGTCAGGCCGTTGCACCCACGCCAGCTGATTTGCATCGGTGAATGCGAGCGAATAGTCGAAGTTGCTCAGCCAGTGATTGCCGAACAGCCCGGTCGCGCTCCAGTAGTGATTGTAGTTGCGCTGCAGGAACAGGCCCATTTCGCCCTGGCTGGCGAAATCAAGTTCTGGTTCGACCTTGTTGCCGCTGTAGAGAACGACAGGATTGCCCTTGCGGCCGTTGCAGTCCTTCTCTTTGTCATCGGTCGGCTGCTCCTTCGCGGTTTCGGTCGGAATTGCACCGCCGCCGCCGCCATTGTCCATTTGAGACTCGGACAGGTGGACACCACTGCCGCCGCCAAATCCAAAACCACCTACACCGCTACCTCCAGCAGGGCGTTTGGCGGTGACCTGAACGGTTTCGAGAGTGTTTGCCGCAGTTGCCAATGTCATCGGCAGGGAAAGGAGCGGCAGAAGAAGAAGACGGGACTGCAGAGTGTTCCGTGTTGCAACGTGCATCATGCGCTTGCCTAGCTCCTCATCCGAGACCGACTCATTCAGTCATCGGGAATTCATGTTTGTAACGAGTCTATGACAGCACGCTGTAACGGTGCAATGGACGCACCTAATGTTTTTCGTGCATTGCCCATCAATGAGCTGGGTACAGCACAGCGCGACGAATCGCTGATGCATTCGCCAGCAGACGTACACGCCTCAGAAGAGCGAACCCTGCGGCGAGTCCTTGCGCGGCGGCAGCGGCTTCAGGAACCGGCTGCAGTCCAGCTTCGGCCAATGGCTGTTCTGCGCATTGAAACCCAGCCGCTTGCGGGCCAGCTTGAAGCGGTTGTTCAACAGATCGGCGTACACGCCCTGGCCGCGCATGCGCGTGCCGAACTGGCTGTCGTAGTCCTTGCCGCCGCGCAGCTGCTGGATGGTACTCATCACATGCGCGGCGCGATCGGGATGGTGCGTATCCAGCCAATCGCGGAACAGCGGCGCCACTTCCAGCGGCAGGCGTAGCAGCACGTAGCCTGCTGTACTGGCGCCAGCGTCGTGCGCAGCCTCCAGCACGGCCTCCAGCTCGCTGTCGTTGATCCATGGGATCACCGGCGCCACCATCACACCCACCGGAATGCCCGCTTCATGCAGATGCTTCATCGCGCGCAGCCGTGCATGCGGCGCCGATGCGCGCGGTTCCAGCTTTGCGGAAAGATGCGGGTCCAGCGAGGTCACCGAGAAATGCACGCTGACCAGGTTCTCCGCCGCCAGCGGTGCAAGCAGATCGATATCGCGCTCGACCAGTGCGTTCTTGGTGATCAACGAGAACGGATGCTTGGTTTCCAGCATCACTTCGATCAGCTGGCGGGTCAGCTTGAACTTGCGCTCGATCGGCTGGTACGCATCGGTGTTGATGCCCAGCGCGATCGGCTGCGGCACGTAACCCGGCTTCGACAGCTCCTTGCGCAGCAGTTGCGGTGCATTGGTCTTGGCGAACAGCTTGGTCTCGAAGTCCAGGCCTGGTGACAGGTTCAGATAGGCGTGCGAGGGGCGCGCGAAGCAGTAGGAACATCAACACTATATGTGTTCGCGGGAATCTGCTCACTGCGTCGCCGGCCATGATGGAGCCATCCCCTAAGTCTAGAGGACCAAGAGGAAGACTTAGCCCCCCAGCGCAAGGCAATAGAGGGCAGGTTGGCGCCTAAATCGTGGCCGCCAATGCCACCCGTACTGACTCCTGCAGGGCCTATCTGAGGATTCAACAGTGCTCCGGGGCTGAGGGAGGCGGGAGCCTACTCTCGGCGGTCGAGGAGAAGTAGCCATCTCATAGATTCCTGAGCTTGGCGCCGCCTTAATGGAGCTGCTTACAGCACAGGCGCAAGTCGTCTACGTTTGAAACGATCTGACTTCCGTTCGCCTGCAAAAAGACATCGACGCCATTCTGACCAGCGATGAGCATTACCGCGGGCACCAAGTCTTATGCAAAGATGCGACAGAGGCTCCTCATCCTGGAAGCTTGGAGCTGCGAATCACAAGTTGCGGCGTCATCCGATATATTCAAGGCGTGATTGCTGGCAGATATCTCTCCGACTCAACTGCCGCTAGCTTTGCCGACAACCGAGTAGAGCGGCTCAAGCACCCATTCGTAAAGCCGCCGTCGCTCTCCCATCACGTCCGCCTCCAATCGCATTCCTGGCCTAAGCGCCTCTGGCTGTCCATACGCAAGGACTGTCTGCTCATCAAGTGACACAAGCACTCGATACACCGCTTCACCTTCATCGGCTTGCCCCTTGGTTGCAACGACAGCGCTGCGAGAGATTTGAAGCACGCGGCCAGAGTGAGTGCCAAACTTCTGGTACGGATAAGCTTGATAGCGAAGCAGAACTCTATCGCCAGGCTTTATAAAGCCTATCGCCGAACTAGGAACCATCAGTTGCGCCCGAAGCTCCGAGCCTTCTGGAAGCAGAGTGAGCACGGGTTGACCTGTCTGCACGGCATGTCCAACCTCTACCAAGCGATTCGCGACGAGACCTTTGACTGGAGCTCGAAGCAACATCTCGCCATTCGCCTCGACCTGGATCGTTTCCTTGGCTAAGAGTGCCAGTTCCCTCGAAATGGCGGCGTTGGCTGAATCCTGCTGCTTAGGTAACTCCGCCAGCGCTTGTTCAACTTGGGCAAGTGTTCGATTTATAGTGGTAGCCTGTCTCTCCAGCGCCTTCTGCGCATTCATCAGTTCAAGCACTGATTGCTCCTGCTGATTTAGCTGCAGAATGCTAACGTATCGCTCATCCGACACTTTCCTGTACCGCTCTACAATATCTTGTGCGATTCTGACCTGCGCTCTTCGAGATTCGATCTCTCCAGCGATCTGAGATAGCTCCTTTTCCAGAGCCTCCCTCTGCCTTGTAAGACCTACATGCTGCAGTCGCACCTGCTCATTTTGCGAGTCGCGGCCCTTGATAAGGCTCTTCTGCTGAGCCTCTTGTTGGGATCGAAGTATTTCAAGCGCGTCTTGGCCTGAAGCCGTAACTCTCGGTGCGCTCAGGAGCACGAGAGGAGCCTGCGCAGAAACATGCTGTCCCTCCTCAACGCGCAAAGCTGTGACAACTCCTGGCGAAGATGCAACTACTGTCGAAAGGCCCAGGTCTGGCACCAACTCACCAGCCACACGTGACCTCCGCGTGTATTCACCAAAGAATAGGAAGAAAAGCACGACCGCGCCTGCGACTGCGGCCAACGACGCGAGCAACCACATTCGGAGGGGTTGAACCAAGGAAATACTCCCTAGCCAACTTCCTCTCCGATTCTCGATCACCTCCTTCCGAAAAAGGTCACTCATGCTGCGTGTCCCGATTCAAGGATCTCGTCGATCCTGTGATCCCGCGTCTGATCCGGCAGATCTACCAACTGCCCATTGGTCATTAGAAGAACTCGGTCAGCACTAGCGATAGTCTCAGGGCGATGCGCAATGATCACTCTTGTGAGATCGAGCCCGTGGATCGAAGTGTTGACCAGGCGTTCTCTACCCACGTCGAGATGACTCGTGGCCTCATCAAGAAAGAGGATTCTTGGGTTGCTGTAGAGTGCTCTAGCCAGAATGACTCGCTGTTTCTGGCCGCCCGACAAGCTTGTGCCCATGTCACCAATCAAGGTGTGGTAACCCATTGGCATGGCCATAATCTCCGCATGAATCGCCGCGAGATTTGCGGCACGATAGACGGATGATTCATCCGGAGTGTCTTCTCCGAATGAGATGTTGTCCGCCAAGCTACCGGCAAATAGCTGATCGTCTTGCATGACGGCACCCACTGCATTCCGGTAGGATTCGGCGCTGATCTTCTCCAGTGGAACGCCCCCGACCAAGACTGTCCCCTCCGTTGGCGGCAAGAGGCCCAGCAGAATTTTAAGTAGGGTAGTCTTTCCGCACCCTGACGGCCCCGTGATCGCGACGGACTCACCTTGGGCGATGCGCAAGTTGCAGTCTTTGATGACCCAAGGCTCATCCGGTGAGTACCTAAAGCCAAGCCCCCTGCACTCGATCGACAAGTGCTCTGGTAGCGTCTCAATAAGATAGGCGTCACTACTTTCTTCGGGAGGGGTCAGCGCGATCTCACCCAGCCTCTCTCCATGTAGCCTCAGCATTCGGAACTCGACGGACTTGTCAATCAGGCTAGCGATGCGCTGAGCAAACATATCCTTGTATGCCAGGTATGCCACAAGCATGCCTACGGAGAAGACGTTCTGCATTGCAAGAAGTGCGCCGATCCAAATAACAGCTATGCGCTCAAGGCCGAATATGAGCTGGTTCGAACTAGTGAATGCAAGACCGTAGCGAGCGAGCCAAACGTCAGAGTTGGTCGTGTCCTGCAGCAGGTTGGAGTAGCTCAGCTTTCGCGATGTCTCTCGTCCGCCAATTTTGATGGACTGAATACCGCGAATCGACTCGATCAGGTAGCTTTGCTGTCGAGCCGAAGCGATCAGCTGCTGCTCCGATCCGGTGCGTAATGCCTTGAAGGCCAGCGTCCTTGCTGCCATGTACAGGCACACTGCAAGTAGCGTGATAAGCGCGAGCTTCCAGCTATACATGAACATCATGAGAAGCGTAACTGACGCCATTAGGCCATCTACAATCGCTTCCACAAAGCTTGTTGTTAGAGTTCGCTGAATCGCCTGAACACTGCTCATTCTTGAGGTGATGTCCCCTAGATGCCTCCTCTCAAAGAAGTCAAGGGGAAGCTTAAGCAGATGGGAGAAGACGTTTGTCGCCCACTGAACACCAAGGCGGTTGGACAGATAGATTACGGCCGAGCCGCGGACAAGTCCGATCATGACTTGTATCAAGAGCGCAAGTCCGAACCCCACACCGAGCACTGTTAGCAGGTTGCTGTCAGCAGAGATCAGAACCTGATCGACCGTCCACTGCATGAAGAATGGCGCGAGCAACACAAATATCTGCAGCGCGCATGACAGCAGCAGTATCAACCCCAGTGATCGCCATAGGCCGTCGATCCTGCCAGTGAGATCGGAGATCGCGATAGCCGGCGCTATCGGAGCTCGCTTGAAGTCGGTGGTTGGAGCTAGCTCAAGCGCAATGCCGGTGAAGTGCTTGGAGAACTCATCAATCTTCAGCAGTCTTCTTCCGAACGCAGGATCAAGAACAACAACCCCGCGCCTGCTGACGTTCTGCAGCACGACGAAGTGATTTAGGTCCCAGTGAAGAACAGCAGGAAGTCGGAGTTGACTCAAGTGCTCCAAGTCCAAACGTACCGCGCGGCTTCCCAAGCCTAGCCGCGCTGCCACCTTCATCACCTGCGCAAGCGTTGCCCCTTTAAGAGATGTGGGATGCTGTCTACGCAGCTCACGGAGACCAATCCGATTTCCATGGTGGTCTGCGATCATCGCCAGACATGCCAGTCCGCACTCTGCAGACTCAGACTGAATGATTGGTTCCATGTAGTACTAGTGCCTTCCCTCGCATTTCGTCGAATATACGATGGCGTTAAGACGACGAGCAAGTGCAGCCTGACTAGCACTAACGGTCTATTGACAACGCAAAAGTTTGCATGCGATAACGAAATCGCGCGCACTCAAACAGATGCTGCGAAGCGTGGTGGGCATGACTGGATTGGATGTAATTCAACGATGGCTTGCTTCCTGCTTGGCAACACATCTGCAGCTGTAGTGCTCGCTTCGAGCTTGTTGATCGTGCCTGCCAAACGGCCGGATCGATCTCCTGCGTCAGGAGACGTGGAAGTCAAGCTTTTCATCATCTATCACTAAAGGAATGTGTATGCGTGAGATTACTGAGGTCGAAGTGGAACAGATCTCCGGCGCCGGCTTTTGGACCGACGTTGGCCAGTTTGCCGGTGAGGCCTATGCCTGGTACGAGGCAAACATGGGCGCGATTCACGCCGGGAACTTGAGTAAATCTCGCCCGTAACTGAGTTGACTGGTCACCTGTCAGGCGCCTCATTGAGGTCATCCTGCTTGGTCTCTATTTTTTCGACATAAGGAAATGAACGAAATGCGTACTCTTGAAATTAACGAGATCGAAGAAGTTTCTGGCGGCATCTGGGCACACATCCTCACTGCGATCGCTGTGTATGACGCCACCACTGATTTTGTTGAAGGCTTCAAAGAAGGCTACGCAAACGCGAATCCGCGCGTGCTGTAACTGAGTGCTCGCGAGGCAGTCATGAAACATGACTGCCTCGCTTTGAGGGTCCGCTCCACTAAAAGCCACGAGCTTATTTCAGAAATAGAAACCACTCGCCGCGATCATGATCCTGCATCCAGGACAAGTCGCTTCTAGTGCTAGCCGCCGCATTAGAACGCCATTCGTGGTACAGGCGCTAAGACACCATACACACAGGTCGTCACTCTCTACAGCCAGGCGTCATTCGCGGCGCGCAGCCTTTCAGCACATGCAGTCCGTTCCAGCACGACACTGTTACGCTAGAGCCCAAAATGGCGCGAACGCTTAGAGGTACTTTGCGGCAATTGCTACTATCGCTACGATTGCACCGCAGGTGGATGCAATATTCTTGTTCTTCAAGATGCCGAATGCCATAAGCAGAAGTCCAAGCACTGCTGCAAGGTTATAGAGATGTTGGCCATAGATGATGAAGTCGACCGCGTTTGCAATGGCAAAAACTGCAATCAGCAGCAAGAAGGGCTTTTTGTTTGGCTGAGAAACGGCGTTCATGGAATGATCCTTCGCTGGATGCTTGAGACGAGCAATTTCAGTTCAATGGCCTCTGCAACGCCAGAGCGACGCGTTCGACACACTGATTGATCATATGCACTTGGCATAGGTACAGCAAGCGGCTATTCCCGATACATTGCGGCCAGTCGCACTGCTGTTCTTGCGAAGCTTCCGCGCCCGTGGGCCGGGCTATGCGCCCGAAGAGATTTGGACCTCTTCCGACTTCTGGAAATTTGCTCGGGGCCTGTCTCGTGTAGATTTCGCAAGTCCTTTAATGCTAGAGCACTGTGGGTGCGCTCCTCGTTATAGAGCATCCACAACGCTTCGACTTTGCTCTGCGCGTCGGCCAAGACAAGAACCCCAGTGCTCGATCAGGAGCTCATTCCTAAGCCGGCAATTGAGGCTTTCCGCCATCATGTTGTCCGTTGGCTCGCCGCGCCGGGAAGAATCCAGCTCCGCACCGCTTTCATAGGCCCAACAGTCGATGACCTTGCTGACAAGCTTCGCGCCGTTGCCCACCTTAGTCGCTTCTGGATTATCCCGTTCAGCGACAGACCCCGCCACAGCTTCGGACGCATCGTCTGCGCGCAAGCCCTGGGCCAGGACGATCTCCAGGCGCCTATTCGTGAAGTGGCCCAATATCGGCTGCATCCGGAAGCTGCAGCTGTTGAACAAGGCATCACAGCACTATATGTGTTCGGGGAAAAGTTCTCACTGCATCGTCAGCCCACAAGAAATTTTCCTTTAAGCCTAGCGAAGCGACAGCAGTACTTCGCCTTGTAGCCTGAGGCAGTCGAGCGCCGGTTAGCGCCTAGATCGCTTCCGCCATTGGAGCCCCTGCCGCTTCCGACAGGGGCTCAGGGGATCCAGCGATGCTTGCAGGCGGAGGGAGCCGGAAGGCCTATCCTCGCCGGCTGAAGTGAGGAACCACCTCATAGATGCCTGAGCTTCGCGCAGGCTGGGGCACGCAGACAACTCGGATGAGAGTGAGCACAGGAGATCTGGGAAATCGTCCGTGCGTAAAACGATCTAGACCCCTTTCACCTGCAAGAATACGTCGATGCCATTCTCGCCCGCGATGAGCATCACCGCGGGTAATCCGTGCGCACCCAGCCTTGTGCAGAGATGTGACAGAAGGTCCTGATCTTGGATGCTGGGAACTGCGTTCACGCCCTTGGGGTGCGAGTGCCAAGCACCTATCCAAAGGACCATACCGGCTGTTCGTCGCTGGGCCTCATTGATGTCTTCTTGCACGCCGTAGCTACCGCACTGGAAGTCCGCCTCAGTTGACACACTGTCCCTTGGCGCGGAACGGCCGTCCACGAGATGGATTGTGTTGAGCTTGAAATCGACGACGCCCAGAAGGATTCCTCCGGTTTCGAGTGGAAGCGAGTTGGCTCGTTCCCCCAGGAGTTGTTCGCAGAGACCTTCGTCCCAGAAGATCTCCCAGTCTCCGACCTTTTTCGAAAAGGTTTGTCTGGCCGCCACCTCAATGTGACGAATGCTGCCATCGCTCGAAGACTCCCATACATCGATACTTGCACCGGAGAGCATTGACCTATTCCTGATCTGCCCTGCAAGCAATGATGCACTTCGCAGCACCTGGTCGTAGCTCAGGACGACTGAGACATCGCGACAGCCCGCCCCACTTCGAAGTGGGCGACCCTTTGCTTCGAGATGCACTGCTCCCCAATCTTGCTGGATGATCGCCCTGTAGTACTGGGCCTCAAGCGAAGCGCCTCTGATTTCCTGCGCGCTGTCCTCAGCAAGAAGCACGCAGCCATCTCCCGACGGCGTCAAGAAGGTTGCCATACCTCGAGGCAGATCCGCTCCAGACCACGCCCTAGTTACCTGGATGGTTGTTGATGCATCGATGAGGAGATCGCCACGCTTCAGGCACGCGTGTACCGGCTCTGTATCAAGGTCCGAGGCCCGATTCTGCAACGCTTTCACATCTGGGTCGGCAAACCCGAGCGTCCGCCGCGCATGGCGTTTGGCAACTTCGACTTTGGGTAGCCCAACCTGATCTTGGGTGCCGACATGCCGGACGACGTTGTGCTGAGCCAGAACGTCGGGATCAATGTAGTCCCAGTGGCCCCATGCGGAGCGGGACCATATATCGATTAGGGCACTTCCCAGTGCGCCCACGCCTGCAATTACACCGCGGAACTCACCTTCTTCAATTCCCGACCATCGCTTCGCCTCGTCTCGATCAAGACTGCGGCTGACGTCGATGTGCAGCACCTCGATATCTTGCCAACCCTTCTCTGGCCACCTTGGTCCTTCTCCAAGTAGAAGGACTGGCTGGACTGTATCGTTCTCTCCGTACCGGCCAAGTGCCTGTATTTTTAGCCCTAGCGCGACCAGGTCACAATCGATTCTGAAGCCCATCGAGTCGATGCTCACAACTTCACCGTCTCTTAGCCGCGGAAGACGAACGATCAAGATGATTCGCCCCTGACCCGGCTGGACGTTGGCGTTGCAGCATCGCCGGAAAGCCTCTTGAACTGATTTGGCCAGTCCCGGCATCAGCGAGCTTCCCTTAGCAACAAGCAGCTCTTCAAGACTGCCAAGCGATGACGGCGGCGAGGAGAGTGGCAGGTGCGCGATTGGGGCGGCATCCATGATGAGTATGCGATGAGGCGCCCGTGCCGGAGAAGCGGACGCGACAATGCGCGTGCGATATGTCACTCCGCGTTCCCACTCCCACGCGTCCATCAAAGCAAGCTCCTTGGACGGATCGCTCAAAGCCTCCGCAAAGTCCGGCGGAAGCATTAGGCACTGCCCAAGGCTGTAGAAGACGGGCTCCAAGCCGCGGTCGGTCCCATGAATCGTCCCATCTGCCGTCTTTTCCAGCCAGGCTAGAAGGGTCTCGAGTAGCGCTTCTGGCGTGAACCTGTGTTCCGCGAGCTCCCAGTCTCCCTCCATAATGCAGAGAGACGGCGGTCCTTGGTCGCCCGTGGAGTACTGATGCAGCGCTCTCGGAAAGCTCTTCCTGAGAGGTCGAGCTTCGAATGGGAATCGGGCACCAGTTCGGTAAAGAAGAGCCATTCGTTCGATGCGGTGAATCCCTGCGTCGTTCCCGGGGGACACGGCGCCATCACCAACATCGGCCACTATGATCTCTGCGACGAATGGGTGTTCAAGCCGTCTCAGCTCCACAACATTGATATCCGCATGTGCATTGCAGGCCCTGAGGAGGGCTTGCATGCGGCCATCGCGGAATGGATCAGCCTCATCTTTGGGGATGCTGACCCCCCAGTCGAGAAAATCTGAAGTCACTGGGGGCTGCCCGCACGCGGCGCGGCAGCCAGTGCCGCTACCGTAGAAGAGCCTGCGCCTGCCTTCCTGACTCGGACTGCCCCGAATGAAACCTGGAGATCCAGCGGAGTCTGCTCCCAGTACTGCGGATACTCTCCGGTGCACATGAATTTTCCACCCACAGCAGCCAGGATGCTCTCGTACTCCCTCTTAGCGCGAATGCATGGCGGATCATTCTTGTCATCCAAGATCCGCTTTGAGCTAGCCACAATCACGGCACCTGTCTTCGCCTGACCCAGGGCAGCTCGCGCTTCAGGGGACACTTGGGCCTTCTCGCCCTTTTCGGACCAGCTATCCCATGACAGCGAATGCCACGAGCAATGGTGTGGTGCCTGAAGAAGGTCGTACTGCAGCGCACCGCTCTTCCCATATTCAGTCCAGAGAAGCTCCCATACGTAAACCTCCGCATCACCGCCAGACAGGAACTTGCAGCGGGGGCGTCCGGCCTCGACGGATTCCAACGCGAAGTTGATGACGATGCTGGAATTGTTCTTCTTCAGTTCCTCAACAATGTCCGGGTCATCGCAAAGGATGGGCGCGAGCAGCGTTGCCTCAAAGTAGGAACTATTAGCACCATTAATGCGGCTGAAGGTACTGCCAGGTTTGATGACGATAGGTGAGAGATCGTCCGTCTTGCCGTCAACGTCCTCACCCATCAGAAGTACGCGCTCACCGTCCTTGTTCCCTAGACCATGGCGGTACTGGGTTACCCGCCGCTTTGCCTCGCGATTGAAGGCCAAGGCGTCGTCGCAGAGAACATGGTCCTTTGAACGACGGCGGAAGACCAACGGAGACGACCAGATTTCACGTATAACAATCCGCTTGTCCTTATCAGCTTTCTTGTCGTCAGGATAGTCCTCGATCGGCCCCAGGTAGAAATGACGGGCCAGACCGAGACAATGGTCCTTGTCGGGGTGACTCAACATGAAGACGTCTACATAGGGCCGGCCAAGCCCATCCCGCTGCAGCCTGGCTCGCAGATCCGAAGCCACATCACGTACTGAAGTGTCGTCAGCATCGTCCGCCGCCGCGCGGATGTTAACGTCAATCAGGATAGAACTGACCGCAGCATCCGCGAGGCGGATCAGGGTCATGTCACCGCAGTCGACCGGGAAGAACGTGATGTTGCTCATTCGAGTTGCGCCTCATCGTGTTGACCACCCCCGGTGGCCGTTGGACGCACTATACTACGAAAAACTACGAGGTCATAAAAATTAGTGGCCCACATCGAGAGCTGCACAAATGTCTAATAAATTCAATGACTTGAAAGTCGGTGCTGGCCGCAAGGAGCGTTGGGGGCAGGCCCGCCGGCTAGAGTTCATTGACTCCCGTCTCTTGTGGGCGGGAAAGGTCAATCGTTCCGACCTGGTCGAGTTCTTCAAAATTTCGCCCCCTCAAGCAACTCTGGATTTTGCTGAATACGCTGCGCGCGCGCCCGAGAATGCGAAGTACGACGCCAAGGAACGCGCGTACGTTGCGATGCCGACCTATGCGCCGATCTTTACCGAAGGATCGAGCGCCCGATATCTGGCAGAGCTGCATGCCATCACCACTGGCTTGCTGAGCCCCGACCTAAGCTTCCTAGGCAATCCGCCGCCTTCAGAGATCGTGAGCTTCCCGACCCGCCGGGTCGATGTCGCGCTCCTGCGGGAGACCTTAACTGCGATTCAGTCCGCTAAATCTCTGGAGATCACCTACCAGACCATGGCACGTGCTGAGCCAGATGTAAGGTGTGTCTCTCCCTTAGCATTGGCGTACGACGGGTTTCGATGGCACATCCGAGCCTACTGTCATCTGCGCAAGGACTACCGTGACTTCCTCTTCGCCCGAATCTTGACGGCCAAGCCATCTGGAAACGCTCAAGCCGCGATCAGTAGCGACGAACAGTGGAACCGCATGATCTATGTCGAGATAGCCCCCAACCCCGCGCTCTCTGAGGGCGCGCGGCGAGTTATTGAACTTGACTACGGCATGTCAGACGGAAGATTGAAGTTGAGGTGCAGACAGGCTATGGGCTACTACTTGTTGGCACGCTTGGGTCTCAAGGAGCAGGAGAACGAATCCGCCAGATCGCAGCAGATCGTCCTTGCCAATCGCGCCGAACTGGCAACCTACCTCCCCAACATTGTGCGGCCGGAGCGGTAGATGAAGGGGCGATCATGCCGCGCCAGGAGCAGCGGAACCTGGCTGGGTTCCCTCAATGGCTAGAACAGTTCGAACCAGACGTACACCGGCTACTCGGGCCACGACACTAGCGCCAAGGTACTGAAGACAGAAAACTGCTGCAACGGGACCGCGGGCGAAGCCAAGATCAAAGACAGTGAGTGTGATGGGAGCCGCCACGGTCACCATGAGTGAGACTACTGCCAGATCCCGAAAAGTGAGATAGCGACGATTGGCATCAAGGACCGCCTCATCATTGCGATGGTCGCGGTAAATCTTGTACCAAAGGCGTTGCTGGGCATCCGGGTCCAACGGAAGGGGACCCCGTCGTGCCGCAACTGCATCGGCGTCTATTCTCGAATCCTCCTTCAGGTGCCTCGAGAATGCCGAATAGCCAGGCAAGTGATACCTAGTTTTCCAGAAGACGATCGCCGCCTTCAGCTCCGGTGACAACACTGACGTCATCATGTACAGCATGGGGGGCGACAGCACTGTCGTCAGCCCGCCGATGATCATTTTCGGCTCGGCGGCACCCCACCGCCAATCGGGCGTCAGTGCATATGTCAGCAGCGCCATGTCGAAAGCTACAAAGGCTCCGATCCACCTAAGCAATCCTCCTTTTGCAGACACCTCATTCTCCCCGTCGACTAGATTAGCAGGTGGTCGAGATCTTCATCCCCCGCTAGATTATGCCTTCCCGATAGGGGATGTATGTAGAGTGCCCGGGATCTGTCCCCAAGGTATAACCCATGCCTCCGGGGACAACCTCCGCCTACCCTGTCGATCTTTCCAGGAGTAGCCGGCCGAGATGCGCCGGTGCTTGGGCGGGGGTGGGGCGCTTGGTTGGTAAGCGCCAAGTGCCATTAAGCCATGTCCGGCGTTGTAGTGGCTGACGCCAACCAGCGGTAGCCATGCATACCGCTCGCCGCGTGCCAACTGGAGGAGGGCTCGCTTTCAACGCAGTGCATCCTTAGTGTTTCGCAGCTTGAAACGATCTCGCTTCTGATTGGCGGTGCCAAAGGAGCAGTTATATGTCTTTGACCATACGCGGCTCCGGCCAAAGACTGACATACGCTCCTCTGACTTGATCACATCCCTACAATGTGGCGCCCGGAGTGGACGGAGCTCGATCTTGGATAGCCACCCAACATCTGCCAACATTCCCCCGATAGACAGGGAGGGTCCCAATGGAACGAGTGCTCGAGGTCTACCACGACGGTTGTCCGGTGCGTCTGGTCGACGAGGCTGAAGTCAGTGCAAGGGACAACACGTATACGGTTGTTGTGGGGGAGAACGGCGTTGGGAAAAGCCGGCTGTTGTCGGACATTGCTCGGGGACGGATCAGTGACTACAACCTAATGAGTGCTCGTCGCCTTAGCGACCCCCTCTTGCCTGTGGTCATTGCGGCATCAACCAGTCCGTTCGACAAGTTTCCTGCCCCGCCGAGGCGACAAGCGAAAGCACAGAAGAACTACCGCTATGTTGGCATGCGCGGCGAAGGTATGTATGGCGCTTCATCAGCTGTATCGCTGCTGTCTTCCGCAGCTCGCGGATTGCTGTCGAAATTATCCGAAACTCCACCTAGCTTGAACCTACTGGGGGTTCTGAATTCACTGAAGTTCTCTCCAGTGTTCAACTTTGTCTTAAAGCCGCAGTTTGAACGCTCGCGCGAAAATGAGACGTCGAGCCGTCACAGGGGCGACAGATCCTCCTTCAAGTTTGGCGCCTACAGGTACAGCTTCGATACCCGCGTCGCATCCATCCTTGAGGCGACCGAAAGCTTGCGGACAGTCTTGAGGGACCTCGACTTCGCCTCTTCCCTTATGGATGCGCCTGGCGCGTTGCGTCTCACAGTTGATTTCCGAAGTAGCGTCGCAACTCTTAGTGGAGCGGTGATAGAACCCAAACATCTTGGCGCAATTCTAAGGTTGTTCGACGAGAATTTGCTTCGGCTGATGGACATCGAGGTGGAGAAGAATGGACGGCAGCCTTTCAGCCTTAAGCGGGCGAGCTCTGGTGAGCAGTGCTTGCTTGTGTTGATGCTCGGCGTCGCAGGACACATCCAAGACCACTCTCTGATACTGATAGACGAGCCCGAAATCAGTCTCCACCCAGAGTGGCAGGAGCGCTTCATGGCGCTCCTGCAGTCCGCGTTCTCGCATTACAGCGGTTGCCAGTTTGTGATTGCCACGCACTCGCCTCAGATCATCTCTAGGCTTAGTGGCCCCGGCTCCTTCATCTGTCACCTACGCAAAAGGAAGCTCTATCCTGCGTCGCAGTTTCAACGCCGCTCCGCAGACTTCCAACTTGCGGAGCTGTTTGATGCTCCCGGCATGATGAACGAGTACATCTCCAGGGTATGCTTCAATATCATCGCCCAAGTGCGCGTCGGCCGCCCATTTACGCTCGAAATGAAGCGCGAAATCGACTGGTTGTTCGAGGTGCGCTCAAAGCTTGACCCTAGCGATAAGCTGATAGCGTTGATCGACTCACTCTCGGCGCTTCTCAAGGAGGAGCGGGCTTGATTGACGAACCTATTGCCTTTAGCGCGGATGCGCTCAATAGAATTGCGACCGTACGTGCGCATCCAGAATACGACCACACAATGTGGTCCGACGCCAGTCTTGAGCCGGTCCGTGTGGATGTCCGGGATCATTACCGACGCGTACAACGTTTGGTATGCGCGTATTGCCTAAACCTCCTATCGATCAGGTCTGCCGCGGGCTCTCCCGTGGAGCATATTGCTCCAAAGGCTATGTACCTCGGGTACATGTTTGAGCCACTCAACCTGTGCGTCTGCTGTCCCGATTGTAATGAGTACAAAAGCAGCAGGGAGGTCCATGTCGATCCACCTGTCAAGGGTTACGTGCCTGTTGCTTACCCCAATGATCCTGAGAAGTTTAGGATCGTACATCCGCACTTTGATCAGTACTCAAGGCATATTAGACGAGCAGGCATTCTCTACATACCACTGAGCGTGAAGGGCAGCTACACCTTCTATGTCTGCCATCTAGGTCGCTATCTGAGTGAGCTTGGCATGTCGGAAGAGCTGTTCAACGACTTGAACGCCGTTATGCAACGCCATAGGTTCCATGAGGAATAGGCGCAGAAAGGGCGGCGCAAAAGTTCGACGACGCGCCTACGCCACACCGATGGATATAGCTCCGTTGGAGCGGCTGGTTGGTCGACACAACCTGCAGCCGGGGGGCTGAACCCGCTCTCTAGCGTAGACGTGGCGGAGAGTAGCGAGGCTTGGACTTAGAGCACCGATTGCTACTGATATTGAGCATGATTCTTGCGCTCTGCTAAGTGACGATATCGAGGCTCTGGGCTGTTATACATCAAGTGAACGCATTGGAGTTTCGCCTTGAACAGTTCCTCGCAGAGCACCTTTGACCTGGAAGACGCCGTGATGCCACTCCTGCGGGATGGCGCGTGGAGAGATACTCACTCTCCTTACTACCGCTATGCCTATCAAGAGGCCGACGCCTACGTCATTGCTATAGAGCGACTAACTGCTGGGGAAGCGCAGTTGGCGACAGCGCGGGTGGCTACCGGGTTCAATGACGTGTTTGTGAATGATGTGCCGGATGATCTTCTTAAGCTTCACGAGGCCGCCTATCGCCATGCCATTAGCTGCCATCTTTTTGTATGCATGGCTCTGGAGGGATTCCTCAACGCCTACGGAGTCCGCCGGCTAGGTGAACAGTTCTACCAGCAGAACCTAGAGCGGGTGGGCATCACAGAGAAGCTCGCTATCCTGGGCGTATGTTGTAGGCAGTGGACCGTCGCGCCTGATTCAGACGTCCACAGGGATTTCAGGCAATTGTTCGACGATAGAAATCGCCTTGTCCATCCCAAGACGAGGGAGATACGCTGGGACAGGCTCGAAGATGCGCTCTACAGGCATCCTTCAGAGATCGCGCTCCACGAAACTATGGCTCGCTTGGAGAGATGCATCGATTTCCTGTGCGAGGCAGACAACGACATCCACCGGGATTTCTACTTCCGTAGGTAGCGCTGTCTGCATGGATACAGGCGGATCTCCTAAGGAGCGGGGCTAGCGCAACGCTAGCCCCTGTTGGTAAGCGCAAATGCATCTACCTTCGTTGCTTTCCAACGCGGTTGTTGCTGCCAGTTGTACCCACTAGAAGTAGCAATCGATGACGTACATGTTCTCCCGCATAGGATCTACATGTGTCGTCTCGGGAAAGATGATGCGTTGCCTCTGAATGTACCAGGGAAGGATGGCCTCGACGGGGGACCTCCGATTTGTGTTCGGATCTGAAAATAGTCGCTGGGTCCAGAGGCCCTGATCTCTGGGGGCGATTCGTCCGGCGCTATCTGTCCTTAATCTGGCTGGCACGCACACTCTTCATCAGCTTCGATACGTGCTCAGAGACCTCGGTAGGGGAGAGCCCCAAAGCGGAAGCGATGAGACAGAACTCCAACACATCCAGGCGCCGTGCCCCGGACTCAACGGAAGAAATTCTCTGCTGAGGCCACCCCAGATGGGAAGCCAGCTTGGTTTGACTGATCCCCAGCGACTCACGTCGCTCGCGAAGCTGGCCGACCAACCGAAGGTATGCACTTTGGTAGATCGTTTTGGTAGCCATCGGGTCCGCCTGTAGGGGCGGAATGGAATCTATGGCGGAGGCAGCGAATACATGAAAATTGTGTGGACGGGTTCCCGGCAGCTTGCTAGCATCGGAGCTGGTTGAACTGCCGGGGATCGAGTGATCTATGGACGTGACCAACAGACCCTCATCTCCCCGTGGCCAGACCTCGATGCGCTACTGGTATCGCTTGGGCCGTTCTACGCATGCGCGTGGTGTGCGCTTGAGCGCTCGACTTCGATCTCCGCACCTGTAGCCGCTGACCCAGCTACTGCGCAGCACTTGCTGCTATTCCTTAAGGCTGCGGGTGTTCTGGCTGAGACGGGCTCGTCAAACGGCTCTACAAGACGCTCTCTTTACGACCCTATAAGCTGGAGCTATCGGGAAAGCAGTCAGCTGCCAGGCGATCTGGGTGCTTCGCTAACCCGTGCACTGAGAGCCTGGTGCCCCTCTCTCGCAGCACACGACCGTCAGTGGCTTTGGCGTCAGCTCTCCGACCGAGAAGTTGGCGCCTATCTCGTGTCACTGCTACGCAAGCATCGAATCGGGATTCAGCACGCCGAGGAGATCTTACGCGTGCAGGAAGAAGGCTGGCTTCAGCTGAGCTTGGGACGCAAGCGATATGTGCTTTGGTCATCAGTTCGAGGAGCCGCCAGTCACTTCTTGAGCACCGGCGGCGACGAGTCCGCGGCAGTGACCGTGCTGAGCCGCGAGATACGAAGTCGAACAGACTGGCTCTCTCACAAGCAAGCATTGGGAACACTAAGCAAGTCTGACTACAGCTTCTTGCCAGACCCCGCGTGGCGGCGACCGCTGATGGTCGATGTCGCATTGGAGTGCCTGCTACCCATTGGCGACGACTACTGGCTTGCGCCTCCAGTTCTGGGTGCCCAGCAAGACAGGCCCAGAGCCAGATCGCGTCTCTTACGACGCACTCAAACGTAGACAGGCTCCTATCTCATGCGTCCTACCATCCTTGCCCTCGATCTAGAGGGAACGCTGATCTCCAATGCGGTCAGTCAGATTCCTCGACCAGGCCTTCGCGATTTCCTGGACTACGTTCGGGTCAGCTTCGACGAGGTTGTGCTCTTCACGACGGTGCCTCGGGACAACGCGCTAAGAATCGCATCACTTCTGGCTGAGGAAGAGCAAGCGCCTGGTTGGTTCGCAGAGGCTCGCTACGTCGAATGGAAAGGTCCTACCAAAGACCTTCGATTCGTGTCTCCCCGCTTGGGCCAAGCCCTGCTGTTGGATGACCACAACCCTTATGTCCATCCCGACCAACTCCTGTTTTGGGTTGAAGCTCCACTGTTCGCGTCGCCATACCCTACCGATGACCGCGGTTTACGGATCTCCCGGAGACGCATCGAGGAGAGGGTGTTGATGCTTTCCATGTCAGCTGGATGAGGCGACTGGAGCTAGCTTGTGAAGGGCGCCTAGAGGCCTCTTTGGTCTCTACGTGAAGGCACCAACCAACTGATCGGCGGAGTCTGCATGACCAGAACCAGTCTTTCCAACCCTCTTCAGATAGCAACTCTGCCGGTCGGTCGACGTGGAGGAGCCATCGGAGTCACTTTCGCTCCAGGCAAACATCAAGAAGCTGCAATGACTGGCTCTTGGTCTCGAGATCTGGAAATGGACCTTCAAGCTATAGGTTCTTGGGGCGCCAACTATCTCATCAGCCTGATTGAGCCATGGGAGTTTAAGGAGCTTCAGATCACCGCTCTACCGGAGCGTGCGAAATCCCATGGCCTACGGTGGTACGGTTTGCCAATTGTGGATGGCAACGCGCCCGACTCCATATTCCTTCAGAGCTGGAAGGACCTGGAGACGCCCTTCTGCGACGCCCTGCTTGAGGGAAAGAGGATTGCCGTCCATTGCAAAGGGGGGCTTGGTAGAGCAGGTACTGTGGCTTGCATGCTTCTCCTCGCAACCAAGATCTCCCTGAGCAGCGAGGATGCGATCAAGCGCGTGAGAGGCGTGCGCCTTGGTGCTGTTGAGACATCGGAACAGGAGGAGTTCCTGCACAACTGGGTATCTGCCCGCCATCGCCTATAGGGAAGCCTGGATCAGCTTCCTGCCCTTGTAAGAAGACTAGCCGTAGAGCTAGCTCCAAACGAGTGCCCCCCATTCGCTTTCGGTCTGAAGTAGAGCCCGAGCGCCTGGCAGTACTGCTACAGAGGTTCCTGCAGGAAATACCCGCACGAACCCAGTGCCCACTCGTCTGAGCTCGGAGCCAATGCGCTACCGCCCGGCGCAGATCAGATTCCGCGTTGAATCGTCCAGCAATGAAGAATTCTAGATGGAATTCACAACTCCGCGTCTCAGGTGCCTCGCGAGACCCTTACTTCGCTAGCATTATTACCTCCCGAGAACTTACGAATCGGGTGGAGATCTTGGGTCGCTGGAAGCAACGACCCGATCGCAGTTTGAGACAGCGGAGTGGACAGCCTCTTGGACAGCATTGAACGCCGCGCACTGGATGCACTGAAGCGTCTGGTGGCTGGAAAGCCAACTCATCCAACCATCAGAGCAAGAATGATGGCTGGCCACAAGATCATCTTTGTACGTACCGTCGCGATCGAAGCGGGCATAAGCCGTAACAATTTCCGCCCCGGCTTGGAACGCCACGCCCACGTCTACGAGGCAATCCAGAGAGCCAGCAAGGAGGAGACCCAGACAGTCAACGGGGCTGCATTGGAGCAGGCCCGCTCGGAGATCGCCAGGTTGCGCGAGCAGCTCCACAAGAGTGATCTGCAGAATGCTTCGCTCAAGTTCGAACTCAATCGTCTCCGTAGTTCGCCGGTTCATTCAGACTCTGACAACGTGACGGCGTTTCGTCAGAATCGGCGGACACGACCTCGCTAACCTCAGTCAGTCGAGCGAGGATGCTTCTGCTCTGTGCGACCCGCCTTCCAGCAGCAGAGCCTTTACTGAAGGTTTGTCCGCGTTGTTCCTCCGCGACGAGACGCGCATTCGCCTTCAACCTTTGCTCCCAGAAGTCCTGATGTTCGGGAAGGATTACGCAGCACTGACACGATGAGCAGAGACCTGGTGATCGAGCGCCAAAGTTGGGGCGTGCAGCCCGAGGCAGCATCGCAGCTTGCGAGTTGCAGCTGGACTTGCCAGGAAGAATGTTGATAAGGCAACTTGCGTACGTACCCGTCCAGAGGTGGATATCCGCAAGCTCCACCAATGCTGCGGCCTTCTGGAGCGAATCTTCACCCTCCATTTTCTCCACCAGCTGCGTGACCGAGCTTGCATGCTTCTTTAGGAGCGCCGCTGCCGGCCCTGCCACCACCATTTTTCCGACGCTTATCTCAAGCATCATGCGGGCAGTCTCCATTGTCCGCTCACCCTCAAGCTCTGCGAGCAGCTCTGGATCGTTGCCAATGTAGCCGTGGTCTGTGATCTGCTCGCTCATGTGACGGAAGTGATGTCGGAGCTGAGTGATGAGCTTCGGATTGGATCTATAGACGAAATGGGCAAAGGTGGGGCGCCAACGCTGCGGACGCAGTGCCCGCACCAGGGAAATCGCTTGTTCCTTTGAGATGCCTAAACGGCGCACCAGAGCATTCGCCGCGAACTCACGCTGATGGATGGCGTGCTTGGCTGTATGCATGCGCCCAACGTTCGACGCATCAGTCGGCAATGACTTCGCAGAAGTGAACGAAAGGAGTAGATCGCTTCTTCCCGACAGCTCTCTCCAGTAGGCGAACAACCTACAGAGCACGTCTACAGCAACGACGATAATTGGCAAACTGTTCGTCCCCGACGGTCGAAAGCCCGCGGTCCAGCGATGCTGGGTTTCCTGACGCTTGGCAGAGATCCCAACCAGCGAGAAGACATCCATCACCAGATCTGTCGATCGGCTGGTCTCCACAATGCCTCCGCCAATCGCCGCTTCGTTTGAGACTCTTAGTCCCATCAGCTCATGCGACCTAATTCCAGTGCATCCTTGGATGACGGTCGTGCACGCACTCTGCATCTCTATGATCGCTCTTCTGAGTACTTGAAGCCCGCTCACTTCGAACTCGCCGTACTCCGTCGTCCTTTCATA
This sequence comes from Stenotrophomonas sp. 115C5, assembly GCF_056861055.1. Taxonomy (NCBI): domain Bacteria; kingdom Pseudomonadati; phylum Pseudomonadota; class Gammaproteobacteria; order Lysobacterales; family Lysobacteraceae; genus Stenotrophomonas; species Stenotrophomonas sp. 115C5. Next base: position 64,996 of record NZ_JBSPUQ010000008.1, on the reverse strand, counting down.
GGGCTCAAGGGATTCGTGCCAAGCCAATCCTGTCAAAGGATTAGTACTCATCTCAAAGCGCTCGATTCGAGATCGAATTTCCTTCAGAACTTCATTCCTTCTAGGTCCTGTTTGCGATCTCGCCAGCTCTAGTGCGGGCATCACATTGTTAACAAGATCTACAAGATCCTCCGCTCCACACTCAATCCACATCTGTGCCTCGGACAGAGCGGGGACGGAGATGTCGTCTTCAATTGGGCCCAGGCGGCCATTCTTCTGGAGGCCCAGGGAATGAACCACTACGTTGTAGGTGCTCCTCCCATCAAATGGTGCCTCGCTAGGTCCTGCAATTGGCCTGCTCTTGCACACTCGAGACACAGTGTGAAACTGAACGAGAGGATGCAGAAGCTTGAAGGCAGACGAGAACGTCCATTTGCGCTCACGTCCCTGCACGTTCACTACGTCGGTGTACTGATCATCTAGCTCTTCCACGTACTCCCAACTTAGTGCCGAGGTCATTTCACGAATGCTCTTCAGTCCGCGAGAGACCATGAAGACGGCAAGCTCTCGTAGACCCATGAAGGTACTGGGGATGCTGCCGACTTCCATACGGATCCCGGCATCGTCTGCCGTAATCGCGGTTTGCATGAAGTTCTGAAACTCCAGGAGAAGCCCTTTGTTCTGGATGTCCGTGAACTTCGACTTCGCCCCAACCTCAAACTCCCAGTCGAGGATTACCTCTTCCCGGTTGGAGCCAGCGAGGTCATACGCGAACCGCCAGAGCTTCGAACTGGCTTCGACATTGAACTTTGGGTGGAGGAACTTCGATTCTTCGTTCAGCGCGCTACTTGGCACGTTCTCATCTCGCATTAGTGGCAGTTGGACTGACGGCTGGTCTTCTATTCGAGCGACGGCAGCGTCGCCAGAACGACTCGACTGGCTGCGTCCCGGTTCTTCTCGCTGTCGACCGCGGGGATCCACTTGGTGGTCAGGGCTTCGTAGCTGTCGCTGAACTTGCTCTTCCAGATCTCGATGCCAAGCTCGCCAATGCTCGACTCGTAAAGTTCTTTGAGCTGGAGGAACCTTGCTAGTGCATAAGCCTTGTTCGCGTCTGAAGCGGCTAGCGGGCAGGCCGGGCATTTCCCGTAGCTTGCGCACATCCTTCCCTCCCGCTCTCCAAACTGGGGGCTCTGGAATACATCAGCACAGATGAAGCCAGGTGTAGCAGCCGTCCGATCGTGCTGTGTAGAGCTCCTCCGAGAGTCAATCTTTCCACCAGAGTTGATGAACCGCTGGTGTGCTGCAATAGCTCCTGCTAGCTTCTCTGCGCCTCGCTTCTGCATCTCCCAGGTCTGATAAGAATTCTGTCCAGTAGAGATTCGCTTGTGGCCCAGTAACCTCTTCAGCTCGAGCGCATCACCTCCCGATAGCTCGTCGATCAAGTTGGAGAATGCGAGCCTGCTGTCTCTGGTCGCTGAGTACTTGATGTTGCGAACCTCGCAGAACTTCATGATGAAGTTCGCGACCTTGGTGTTGTAGTTGTCGTTGATTCCGGCATAGCTGTCGACGCGGAGTCCGCGACGATTGTTCTTCCCCCCCTCAGAGGTGACGTGCATGAACAGGTCATCTTGGATCTGGGGAATTGCGAAGCTTCGAATTCGAGCAGTCCAATCTCTCACGAACTGGATAAGGCGTTCGGGTGCCAACTCGTAGTCGCTGGCAGGAATGGCGCGCCTTTGCGGGGCACCAATCTGGCTGGGCCCGGCCCTTCTTTTGGACGATTTGATTAGAAGCCTGGCTTCTCCGAGGAACTCGATCGGGACAATCCCACTCAACGTCAGCTCTCGCAGAGTCTGCTCATTGAATCCCGTGTGCATGCTCAACAGCAGAAAGAAAGGCACTAGGTCAATGCCGATGGGATGGGCGATTCGGCGTAGTTCGACGTACTCATCCTCCTTCATATCCCTCAGGCCCGGCAGGGTTCTGACTGTCTTGAGCAGCGGATAGTTGCCGCCGAACTCATCGAGTATCCAGGCTACCTTCGCTTCGGGACTGGAAGTTCTAGGCTTTCCACCGTCCATCAGCGCCGCTAGCTCCTCATGCATCCTGGGTAAGGATGTCCAGACATCATCCATGGTCTCCTTCGCCTGTTTGGCAGCTGCGGTCATCACCAGCCCAAGCCTTTCGGTCGGGTCTTCCTTGGGCATGCTGAGGGCCGGTTTCCCGGCAAACGGCTGGTGAGCTACTGATAGGCGTTTCCAAGCCGGGTCCAGCTTGTGTAGCGCCTCAGCCACTTTCTTGTAGGTCTTGTGATAGTTCAGCTGTGTGTTGATCGAGAACCGCTTTTTGCCATCCTCGATTGCATCGAGGAATTCGACGAAGGCGTTTCCGATGCCCTCGGGAACGTCGTCTGGGGAGTTGATCTCTATTTGATTCTCCCGCGCAAATTTCACGAAGCCGCTGATGAAGTTGTTTGCTGAACTACTTCTGGTAGACCTAGCGTCGTATCGAAAGGCGAGGCAGTAGGCTTGGGCAAAGATTGGCGCTGCGGCGCCTATTTGCTTCCAGCGGGTGAGGTTCACGATGTTCGGCTCTAGGCCGGCTTCTCTATCGAAAACCGCCACCATCTTCTGATCCGTAGTATCAACCCTCCACCCATACTCAGTTATGCTCTGAGCATCCTGCTGTGGAGAGGCTTGGCGCTTGCAATCTTGCTGCGGAGTGTGCCTTGCGTGGGATATTCGTTTACCAGCCATAGATCTCAGTTGGTTCAGCGATAGAAGTGTCCACTCGTACTCTGAGTGGCGGTACTGCACGGAGGGCTTAGGCCTGAGTTCATTTCATGCTGGCGTTGATTCTTTGCAGGATCTCGCTCTCCAGCTCGCTGTAGTGAGCCTCGCAGCTTCGGAGGTAGATGGACTCAGTGGTCTGACGCATGGCGTGACCGAGAACCAGCTGGATGTACTTGATGGGATCTGGATCGCCGGCTGTCTGTCGCGCCACATAGGTGTGTAGGGCGAACGTGTGCCGGATCGCGTGGACCGTGATTCGCTCGCGGGATGCACGCTCATAAGCTATATCGTCTTTGCTTGCCAGCTTCTTCAGATACTCGTCTCGCGCTCTGGCGAAGACGCGATTGAGTGCTTCGGGAGTGACTGGTTCGCCTTTGTAGCGCGAGTTCTTGGTCCTTTGAACGAAGAGGAAGCCGTGGTCCATTCCGCCCCTCGCTGTCCTCGGCCCAAGTAGGCGGGCTCTCTCCTCCACGGCATATCTTTTGAGCGCGTTGAGAAGCCAAACGGGAACCGGCACCTTCCGCTTCTTCGATCCCTTGCCCATCACCTGGATCGCGACTTGAACAAAGTTGTCCTTTCCATTCGTGATCGCGTTCAGGACTGTCTGAACTTTCAGATCGCAGACTTCTGCTCTTCTAAGTCCAGCATGCCTGCAGAGCTCTGCCATAAGGCGTGGGCCGGTCAGGCCATCGTTGATGATGAGTTCCCCGTCCTCCACATGGGTGGGACTGGGCCCAAGCTGATCGAACACACCATTGAGTGTGTCTATATGTAGCGCGGTAACGTGTTCGTCCGCCTCATTGAGACCCGGAAGCTTCACTCCAACGTCGAGGTTGAGAGCGGTGCCCTGTGGCGTCTGCACCTCTACGATAGCGAAGCGGTTTTTCAGGTAGCCACGGCTCTGGCAGAACCGGATTGCCTTGGTCAATGTTGACCAGCGGCGACGTATCGTACTTGCCGCAAACTTTCTAAAGGTCACAGGCGAGATGCTGTTGTTTAAATCGTATGCATAGCCTTGAAGAAGCTCTTCATCGATCAGCTCGAACGTTCTGCCTCTCGCATCGAGGTAGTGATGGAAGTCTATGAGGTCCTCAGCCCAGCCCTTTGCTGATGCAGGGGAACAAACAAGAGACGGCCGCTTTTCCCTGGTCAGGGTTTCATAGCAAAGAAACTCAAATGCTGGCTCGATGGCCATTGCCGTGTCTCGGCTGACCAGGAAGCTGAAACCTGGTGGTAGTGGTGTGCCGGCATCTCCGGATCGTTTTGAATGTGTGCGCTTCCCAGCGCTTTGATCCTTTGCTTTTGGCGCTTTTACGTGCCGGATTTCAGCGTCATAGATCGTCATGGCGCGAGAACATAGTCGCACCATTGTTCCCAGTTCAAGACTGGAAAAATTCTTGTCGGAGATCGCTCAGACAGCCTCAATCTTCGAACAGTTAGTTGTGGGAACTCAATGCGTTACGCTCAGAGGGAAGGATGCGCTGCAGTTCTTAGACCGATTTCACAGAACGAAGTTTGTGCGACTCAGGTCGCATTTTCTCCAAGGCCAGTGCGCAGATTGTGCGCTCGCTGCGGAGCTGACTCGGTGCTGCAGCATGCAACGCTTCAACTTTTTTGCCTGTAGGCAACCATGTCCGAGGTCCTGTGACCTCTAGCTACCGTTAGCGGTAGTGGCGCTCATTTGCATGCTTGCCGCAAGCCATACATGTCCGATGCAAGCTGTATCGGCCTTGTTTCTCGGGACCAAGGGGCCCGCCGCAGTAGGGGCAGGTAGGACCAAGTCCGAGCTCTGCTTGCCTGCAGCGATAGGTTGTCCAAGCCCCGAGGATGAAGGCACAAACCAATCCGGCCACTGGGAGCCAGATCATCGCTTGATAGAAGCCTCTGGTCATGCTGTTGCCGCTCAGCGAGGACACGATGAGCGCGCAGATCAAGGACAAGAAAGCGGCCAGCAGGGCAGGGAAGTACAAGCGCAGTAGCTTCAGCCAGTTCATAGGTTTGCTCTCCGTCGTCGTGGGAAGGCTAGGCTCAGCCTGTCTCACGGCGTGAGACCGTTTCTTTCCTAGTTGCCTGCAGCGATCGCTCTTTTTCGGCGTTAGAAGAGTTGGCCTTGTGGGGAGTACTCCCTAGGAGGCTGGAACAGTTCTGTGTTCAGAGGCGGGAGCTTTGTGAAGCCAAGCTGCCGGTGTGCCTTCTTGAAACGCTGCGCCAGGAGATCTGCGAAGGGCCCGGTCCCACGCATGCGCGTTCCGAAGGTAGAGTCGTATTCCTTCCCTCCATGCAGTTGGCGCATCAGGCTCAGCACATGTTCCGCCCGATCCGGATAGTGCAGCTCCAGCCATTCTTTCCAGATTTCCTTGATCTCGTTGGGTAGGCGCAGCAACACATACCCTGCAGCCCGCGCTCCGTGGGCATGAGCTGCTTCGAGGATCGCCTCGAGCTCGTTGTCAGTGATGCGGGGAATTACTGGGGCAACCAGTACTCCTACCGGAACGCCGGCTCTATGCAGTGCATCCATCGCCCTCAATCTCGCATGTGGTGCCGCTGCCCTGGGCTCGAGCTTGGCTGACAGCTTTCGATCAAGTGTGGTCACGGAGAAGTAGACCGTGACCAGACGATCCTTCGCCATCGCTGCGAGCAGGTTGATGTCGCGGGTGATCAGCGCACTCTTGGTGACGAAGCTCACAGGGTGGCGCGTCTCGGCCAGGAGCTCAAGGCATTGGCGGGTAATCTGATAACTCCTTTCGATAGGCTGGTAGCCATCTGTGTTGATGCCTAGAGCGATTGCTGCACATTTGTAGCTCGGGCGGCTCAGCTCACTACGCAATCGCTCTGCGGCATTCGTCTTGGCAAAGAGCTTCGTCTCAAAGTCCAAACCCGGCGATAGGCTCAGGTAGGCGTGCGAGGGTCTGGCGAAGCAGTAGACACATCCATGTTCACATCCCCTGTAGGGATTGACCGATGCGCTGAAGCCAACATCAGGTGAAGTGTTACGGCTGATCACACTCCGCGCCCGCTCTTCAGTTACCTCAGTCCTCAGCGAGGACATCTCGCGAAGATCTTCATAGACTGATTCCCAACCATCATCGATTCCGACTGTCGCTGTTGTGTCGAATCTGCTCGGTACGCGTGAGGCGGCGCCGCGGCCTTTGATTGGCGCTTGGACCTTGCGAGCGTCTTGTTCCATATCTCCCCCAAGCCCTTCAGCGAACAATTAGTATTATTGCTAACCACAGGCAGTGCAACTGACGGGGATTCATGTAGCCGTAGGGACTGAGCTGAATTCGACGCCTCATTGCCCCCAGAGTTATCCACACCTCAATGTCAGGCGCCGTTGAGCCAAGCGGCTCGGTTGGCTTCTTCGAAGTACGGGCACGAACTAGGAGTCGTTCCATTGGCCTTTGCAGAAAGGCGCGGGCTGCATTCCGCGTGCAAAGTGCTCATCAGAACGCGCGTATGTGATTGCTTTATATAAATAATTTCCGTGAGCACTTACGGCACGTTCGCACCATGCTCGCAGCCGCGGTAGGGATTTACCGACTGGCTGAAGCCAACGTCCGGCGAGGTGTTGCGGGTGATGATGCTACGCGCGGTCTCGGCACGCACCTCGGTGCGGAGGCGCGGGGCAAGGAACTCCTCGCTCTCGTCCACCGCCCAGCCGTCGTCCACCGCCTCGCTGACGGTGCTTTCAAAGCGCCCGGCAAGGTGGGACGTGGAACCTCGGCCCTTGATCGCAATACCCATTGCGGCAGCGTACGTCGCAGCCGTCTCAGTGGCTGCGACGGCCGCCTGAAGGGTTCAGGGCAAGTCTGAGCCGAGCGTGGGCTCGGCTCTACAGTGGATACGGGTACTTTGTAGAGCCGAGCCTATGCTCGGCTGCATCCATCGGTCAGAGCAGCGCCAGGTAGCCGCGCACCGTAGCATCCAGCCCGTCATACAGCGCCTCGCCGATCAGCGCGTGGCCGATCGATACCTCCAGCACGTCCGGCACGTGGGCCAGGAAATCGCGCAGGTTGTCCTGCGACAGGTCGTGGCCGGCGTTCACGCCCAGACCGACGGCCTGTGCACGGCGTGCGGCGGTGGCGAACAGCGCCAGCATCGCCTCGGCGTCGCCAGCGGCGTGCGCTTCGGCGTAGGGGCCGGTATACAGCTCGATGCGATCGGCCCCGACTTCGGCCGCCTGTTCCAGCAGCGGGTTGCCCGCGTCGACAAACAGGCTGACGCGGCAACCCATCGCTTTCAGTTCGGCAATCAGCGGGCGCAGCCGCTCGGCATCCCGCTCGAAGTCGAAACCATGATCGGAGGTTATCTGGCCGTCGCTGTCAGGCACCAGGGTGGCCTGCGCCGGGCGGGTCTGCGCGCACAGCGGCAGCAGGCCGGGGTAACCCTCGCGCGGCGGTGCGAACGGGTTGCCTTCGATGTTGAATTCCACGCCACGCGCGCGGGTCAGCGTGGACAGGGCCAGCACGTCCTCGGCGGTGATATGGCGGCGGTCCGGTCGCGGGTGCACGGTGATGCCATGCGCGCCGGCATCCAGGCAGGCCTGGGCGGCACGCACCACGTCCGGTTCGGCACCGCCGCGCGAATTGCGCAGGACGGCGATCTTGTTGACGTTGACGCTGAGCTGGGTCATGGAACGGAACTACTTGGAAAGAGGGGATGGATCGTGATCGTTGTGGTCGTCACCAGGGCGGGCCTGGGCCTGCTCGCGCAGGCGGCGCAGTTCGTCGGCATCGACCAGTGTGGACGGATCGCGCTGCAGATCGCCGAAGCGGGCCACGTAGCGGCCTCGTACCCAGGCCAGCAGGAAGGCGAGGGCGGCCAGCAGGCACAGGGTCATCAGCCCGGCGCTGGGGGTCTTCAGCGCGAAGGCGAAACAGCCCAGCGCCAGCAGCAGGTACAACCAGTACATAGTGGGGCTCCCCGGGTGATCGCCGCAGTGTAGCGCTGCGTCAGAGCAGCGGCGAGGCCAGCCGGGCGAAGGCCTCGGGCAGGCGGTGCAGCCACAACGAGCGGCCGGCCTGGTCGCGCACCCGCGTGGAACGGTCGAATTCGCCCTGCAGCAATTCGGCCAGGGCAGCCACCCGGTCACGGTCACTGATCATCATCGACAGCTCGAAGTTCAGCCGGAAGCTGCGGTGGTCGAAGTTGGCACTGCCAACGATGCAGACGTCGTCATCGGCGATGAAGGCCTTGGTATGCAGCATGCGTGGGCCGTACTCGTAGATCTTCACCCCGGCATGCAGCAGCTCGTCGAAGTAGGAGCGGGCGGCCTGGGTGACGAACCAGGAATCGCTCATCTTCGGCACCAGCAGGCGGACGTCCAGCCCGCCCAGCGCGGCCGAGGTCAGTGCCATCCGCGCCGCTTCGCCCGGCACGAAGTAGGGCGTGACCAGCCAGACACGCTCGTGCGCTTCCTGGATCGCCGCCACATGCAGGCGATGGATGGTTTCCCAGCCGGAATCCGGGCCGGAGACCAGCACCTGGGCGTTGATCGCACCATCGCCGCGCAGCGGCATGTCCGCCGGCCACAGACGGGCGATGTCCATGCGCGAGGGATCCTGCCCACTTGCGTAGAGCCAGTCCTCGGCAAACACCAGCTGCAGGCTGCGCACCACGTGGCCGCGGATGCGCATGTGCAGGTCGCGGTAGGCATCCGCCCTGCGGCTTTCATCCTCGTCGTCGGTGATGTTGATGCCACCGGTGAAGGCGAGGCGGCCATCGACGATCACCAGCTTGCGGTGGGTACGCAGGTTCAACCACGGGCGCTTGAAGGGCTTCAGCAGTTGCCGCGGATGGAACCAGATGGCCTCGCCGCCTGCGTCGAGCAGCGGCTGCAGGAAGCGGCGGGGCAGGGCCGACGAACCCACCGCGTCGAGCAGCAGGCGCACCTGCACACCCGCGCGGGCGCGTTCGACCAGGGCATTGCGCAGCGCGGTGCCGGCGTGGTCCGGGTTGAAGATGTAGTACTCCAGATGGACGTGGTCGCGGGCCTGCGCGATGGCGTCCAGCAGGGCCGCGTAGGTTGCCGCGCCATCCACCAGCCAGGTGACTTCGGTGGCGCTGCTCGGCGCGAGCCCGGTCGTGGCCTGTGCGACCTTGGCCAGCTCGGTGCAGTCGGCATCGGGCGGGCAGACGTCGCTGTAGTGCTCCATGCCCGACCGCGCGCGTCCACGGCGCAGGCGCTGCCGCTTCACCTTCTGCGGGCCCAGCAGGTAATAGATGAAGAGACCCAGGTAGGGCAGCAGCGCCAGTGACAGGATCCAGCTCAGCGTCGCTACCGGCTCGCGCTTCTGCAGCATGATCCAGCCCGCCAGCGCGAACAGGTACAGCAGGTAGGCTACCGCCAGGATCGTGCCGAGGTGGGCGATGCCGTCGAGCCAGTGGCGCAGGGAGTCGAAGAGGGCGAGCATCCGCCGATCATAACGGTCCAGGCCGTCAGGCATAAAAAAGACGCCCCTGTTTCCAGGGGCGTCTGCAGTCGCGTCATGACTGTTGTATTGCGGTGTAGCAGTTACTGCTGCACAAAACCGATCTTCTTCATCTGAGCGTTCTTCGCGGCGGCCAGAACCTTGGCCATCACGTCGTACTCGGAATCCGGGCTGGCGTCGATGCGCAGTTCCGGCTGGTTGGTCGGGTCCTTCTGGACCTCGTTCTCCATCCGCTGCTGCAGCTCGCTCGCATTGATCGGGCTGTTGTTCCACGAGACCTGGTTGCTGGCGTCGATCTTGAGTTCGATCGGCGGCGGCGGTTCGACCAGCTGCGGCGGTGGGTTGAGCACGCGCTGCGGCAGGTCCACGGCGATCGGGTACGTCATGATCGGTGCGGTCACGATGAAGATGATCAGCAGAACCAGCATCACGTCCACGAGGGGCGTGACGTTGATGTCTGCCATGGGGCCTTTGCCACCACCACTACTGAATGCCATGGCTTACTGCCCCTTCTCTTTGGTCGCGACGAAGCCGACGTCCAGCATGCCCTGTTCCTGCGCGATCTTGGTCATCTCGTTGATGACACGCATCTTGGTGGTGCGGTCACCACGCAGGTTCAACGGCGGCTGCGGGGTCTGCTGGGCGGCGGTCGCCAAGCGCGACTCGAGAGTCTGCTTGTTGATTTCTTCGTCGTTCCAGTAGATCGAGCCATCTTCCTTGACTGCCAGGGTGATGGGGCCCTTGCGGTCGTTGGTGTCGTCCGGCTTCTGGACCAGGTTGGCCTCCGGCAGATCCACCTTGACCTTGTGGGACATCAGGGGCGCCGTGATGATGAAGATGATCAGCAGCACCAGCATCACGTCCACGAGGGGCGTAACGTTGATGTCGGCCATGGGGCCGCCGCTGTTACCACTACTGAAAGCCATAACGGGCTCCGTCTAGATCGTGTTGACTACGTTCTCGCTGGGTACAGCGCGTCGCAATTAGCGGACGCGCGAACCGGTGGCGAAGAAGTCGTGCAGGTCGTGCGCGAAGGTATCGAACTTGCTGATGGTCGCGCTGTTGATCTTGCTGAAGAAGTTGAAGGCGAACACGGCCGGGATCGCGACGAACAGACCGATCGCGGTCATGATCAGCGCTTCACCCACCGGGCCTGCAACGGCGTCGATCGAAGCGGAGCCGGTGGCACCGATCTTGATCAGCGCGCCGTAGATGCCCCACACGGTACCCAGCAGACCGACGAACGGAGCGGTCGCGCCGACGGTGGCCAGCAGGGTCATGCCCGACTGCAGCTTGTTGCTTTCGCGGGTCACGGCCTGACGCAGGGCGCGGTCGACGAACTCCGAACGGCTCAGGTTCTCACCCACGCCGCCGGTGGCGCCGCCTTCAGCGCGCTGGTGGTGGGCAGCAGCCTGGGCAGCGTCCAGGGCGATCTTGGAGAACGGCTCGGAAGCCGGCTGTTCTTCCATCGCACGGATGGCGTCCTGCGCGTTCGGGGTATCCCAGAACAGGCTGACGACGCGATCAGCGGCGCTCTTCAGGCGGGTGGCGCGGAAGATGTTGATGACGGTCCAGTACCAGGACATGGCCGACATGACGACCAGGGTCAGCAGCACGACCCAGGAAACCGCGAAATCACCCGGCTTGGTGGTCATTTCGTGGATCAGGTGCTCGAAGCCCATCTGCGACAGGGCGTTGGACGGATTGCCCCCGGCAGCAGCGGCGATGAAAATTTCCTGCAGCATGACGCTTACCTTTGTTGTGTGTGGTGATAAAGGGTGTAGCTAAGCTAAACAATCGAACTGGGAGCGGGGGTGGCCAGGCGGCCACCCGGTCGCATCAGTTCAGCGCAAAGTTGACCGGGACGCGAACGCGACCTGCCGCCTTCTTACCGCCAGATTCAGCGGCGTTGAAGCGCCACTTGCGAGCTGCTTCCATCGCAGCACGGTCCAGGTCGCGGTTACGGCTGGACTTTTCCACCGTGACATTGGTGACGTTGCCGCTGGCATCGACATCAATGATCAGGATCACTTCGCCCTGGATACCAGCGCGGAAGGCTGCCGGCGGGTAGCGCGGCGGATTCATGGCCTTCGACGAGATGTCCACGCTGGCCTCGATCGAGGTCGGCGGAGCCGGCGGCGACGGAGGCGACGGCGGGGTGACGATATCGCTCGGGCGCGGTTCCGGCACATCCACGACCGGCGCCTGCGGCGGCGGCGGGACCGGCGACGGCTTCGGCGGCGACAGATTCTTCACCGGCGGCGGCGGAGTATCGGTCGGCGGCGGCGGCGGCGGCGGCGGGGGCGGCGGCGGGGCGTCGACGATGGTCACCATGACGTTGCGCTCCTTCTCAGCCACGGCCTTGGGAGCCACGGCGGGGATCAGGAGCATCATGAACGCGGCCAGATGCAGGGCAATTACAAACGCGATGCCGACGATGCGAGGCCAGCTCAGCCCCTTGTCATCGGGTTGTTCGTACCGGTGAACGACTAGTTGTTCCGTCATGCGCCAAGAGCTCAATAGTGGGGCCGGGATGCCGGGGGCGGAATCCCTGATCAGCGGTGCATGACACCGCAGGAACCTCCAAGCTTATACCAATCCTGAGCGCCTGCGCATCAACTGTGCAGGCATTCAGGCGTTATTCCTACTTACTTCAGGTTGATGATTTTTTTGGCATCAGCCTGGTTCTTCACACCCTTCGCCAGCGCCTGCTGGGCGGCCTGCTTGGCCTCCGGGATGCGACCTTCGGCATGCAGGACGCGTGCCAGGTTCAGGTAGGTCTCACCGTCCTTGGACAGCGGGGCAGCCTTCTGCCACGCATCGATCGCCTGCGGCACCTGGTCGGAGTAGTAGTAGGACTGGGCCAGCGCCAGGTAGACCTGGTAATCCGGCTTCAGGATGCCCTTCTGCAACCCTTCGTTGATGACCGCGATGACGTCCTTTTCCTTGTGTTCGGTGTTGGCATAGATCGAGTACAGCTGCTTGTACTCGCGCTCTTCGGTGAGCTGGCCGCTGCTGCGCAGCTTGTCCATCACCGCGGCAGCCTTCTCCATCTGATCGGCCTGCATGTACATGCTGGCCAGGTTCAGCTGGGCCTTCTTGTCGTTCGGGTTCTTGGCGGCCAGTGCCTCGGCTTCCTTCACCGCTTCACCGGACTGGCCGGCTTCGGAGAGGGCGGCCATCAGCAGCTGGTTCCAGTTGTCCTTCGGTTCGGTGGCGCCGGCGATGGCCTGCTTCAGCACCGGGATCGCTTCCTGGTAGCGCTCCAGCTGGTACAGCGCCTGGCCCTTGGCGATCAGTTCTTCCGGCTTGGTCGACTTGCTTTCGGCGAAGTACTTGTCCAGGGTCGCCAGGCCTTCGGCGGTCTGGTCTTCCTGCAGTTGCAGCTGGCCCAGCATCAGCATCGACTGGAAGTGGCCGTTGTTGTCCAGGCCGTTGAACTGCAGGACCTGCTTCAGGTACGCAACGGCAGCCGGGGTGTCGTCGGTCTGGTAGGCGGCCTGCGAGGCCAGCTGCGCGGCCAGCGACTTGTCGTACTCGTTCGCGGCGCTGTCAGCCAGGATCGCGTCGGCCTGCGTGCGCGTCTCCGGGAACTTTTCCTTGTTGTAGCTGTCGATCATCTTCTGCAGCTTGCTGCCCAGCTTGGCCGAAGCCTTGACGGTCGGCTCCTCGCGGGTCGCGTTCGGGTACAGCGCTTCGGCCTTGGCCTGCTTGCCGCCGCGGTTGCCACGCTCGGAGGAACGCGAGGACTGCGCGAAGGCATCGGTGACCACGGCGCCGGTCAGGGCGGTCGCGACGAGGACGGAAAGCACAGCTTTGTGGTTACGGAAAATCATCGTTCACCTCGATCGAACCGCCGGTTAGCGGCAAAGTCGGACTGTCAGAAAAATCTGAGCCGCCAAACGTATCAGAAACAGATGGCGTGAGAAATCGTTTTATGTGCTGCAATACAGCATAGAAATGCGCACTCATCCGCACTTTGGCCGCAGCCCGGCCGCCTGCGCCTGCTGATAGACCGGCGTCAGAGCCGGTGCATCGCGTCGCAGTTCCTGGATCCGGTTGGCTGGGTCAGGGTGGGTGGACAGCCATTGTGGGCTGCGACCGCCACTGGCGGCCATCATGTTCTGCCACAGGTCGACCGCCTGTGCCGGATTGAAACCGGCCTGGGCCATCAGTCGCTGGCCGATCACGTCGGCCTCGCTTTCCTGGGTGCGTGAACCGGGCAGCAGGAAGGCGGTCTGCGCGCCCATGCCACCGAGCTGGTTGACGGTGCTGGCAGCGCCTTCGCCGTACGCCGCGCCGGCCAGCGCACCGAGCACGGCCAGCCCGGTCTGCGCGCCCATCTGCCGGGTGATGCGCTCCTCGTGGTGGCGGGCGATGACGTGGCCGATTTCATGGCCGATTACGGCAGCCAGCTGATCCTGGTTCTTGGCGACGGTGAAGATGCCGGTGTTAACGCCGACCTTGCCGCCGGGCAGGGCGAAGGCGTTGGGCTCCTTGTCGACGAACACCGCCGTCTCCCACCGTACGCCACGGTATTGAGGCGGCAACTGCGCGACCAGGGCATTGACCACGCACTGCACGTAACCGTTCTGGCGGCCGTCGGTGCTGATCTTTTCCTTCTGCTTGGTTTCAGCGAACGCCTGTGCGCCGAGCTGATCCAGCTGCGCCTGCGACACCCCGCCCACCATCTGCCGGCGGCCGGTAGGGGAGGTCGTGGTCGCGCAGGCGCTGACCAGGGTGGTGATGACAAGGGCCAGCAGCAGTTGTTTCATGGATCCACCCCCGTGTTCATATGCGCAGTGTGTAGCGTAACGGCTTAATCTTTCGTCAAGCGGACACGGCGTTACGTTGCCCCGAAGAACACAAGTGCGGCAAGCGCCACGCCGTTGTTCAGCGCGTGCGCGGCGATCGCGGCCCAGAGCGTACCGGTGCGCTGGTACAACCAGCAGAACGCGGCACCCATGCCGCCATAGACCAGCCACAGCTGCGCGATCTCGGCCGGGCCGTTGGCGCTGGTGCCAGGGATTTCATGGATGAGGGCGAAAGCAAGGCTGCTCAGTACCACGCCCAGCCACGGGCGCCCGGCTTTCCACAGGCGGCCAAACAGCACGCGGCGGAACAGCAGCTCCTCGTAGGCCGGTGCCAGTACTACCGCGAACAGCACCAGGAACAAGGGGAAGCGCGCGATCGCGCTCTGCATCAGCGCCAGGTTGGTGGGGACCGGCTCGATACCGAACTGCTTGGCCAGGAAGGCGATGCCATTGCTGCCGAGCACGATCAGGGTCGCCACCAGCAGGGTCCAGCCCCAGGTGGAGGGACGGCGCAGCGCCTGGCGCGACGCGTGGCGCTCGGCCGCGTTGGCCGGCCGTCGCCAGAAGTACAGCAGCAGCGCGGCGCCGCCGGTGGCAAACAGCGCCATGAGAATCTGCGCAAGCGCGCCGGGCTGGCCCAGTGACGCCGCTACCGAACTGGCCTCGGGTGCGCCAGCGCCGGCCTGCGCGTTCGCGTAACCGACCACCACGCCACGGTACAGGCCCCACACCAGGCCGCTGATCAGGCTCAGGCCGAACAGAGTGACGGCGGCGATGCCCAGGTCGATGAAGAACCCCGCCAACGGCGAAACGGCACGCGGCGCGGCAGAAGCCGGCGGAACCGGGGGCGGAGCGGAAACCGGGGCGGATGCGGACATCAGGTACCTGTGTTCAAGAGTCGAAGGCCGGCGCGCCTCCCCGCGCACCGGCCGTGTCCCGATTGTGTCAGATATCCAGGTTTGCGACCTTCAGCGCGTTGTCTTCGATGAAGTCGCGACGCGGTTCGACGACATCGCCCATCAGCGTGCTGAAGATCTGGTCAGCAGCGACAGCGTCTTCGATGCGCACCTGCAGCAGTCGACGGGTTTCCGGATTCACCGTGGTGTCCCACAGCTGCTCCGGATTCATTTCACCCAGGCCCTTGAATCGCTGGATCTGGCGGCCGCGCTTGGCCTCCTCGAGCAGCCAGTTCTGTGCCTTGGCAAAGCTGTCGACTTCGATCGACTTGGCACCGCGGGAAATGGTCGCGCCTTCGCGGACCAGACCGTGCAGCAGCTTCGATGCCTGGTGGATCGCGCGCAGTTCGCCGCTTTCGAAGGCCGACATCGGCAGCACCTGGATGTGCTGTTCGCCCATGTGGCGACGGGTCACCAGCACAGCGGCCGGGCGCTCGTCGTTGGCTTCCTGCAGTTCCAGCGTGAAACGCGGGCTGCCCAGGCTGCCCTGGTTGAGGCGCTTGGCCAGTGCATCCAGGCCCTCGCCTTCGCCGGCAGCGCGCAGGCTTTCCAGGTCCATCGGTACGAAATCGACCAGCGCTTCAAGCAGGTTGCGGTCGTAGCGGTGTGCGTTGCGCTCGATCGAATCCAGCGCGGCCGCGTAGGCCAGCAGCAGCTTCTCCAGCGCAAGGCCTTCGATGCCGGGCTCGCCGGTGGCCGGCACCAGTGCAGCGTTTTCCACTGCGCTGCTGGCCAGGTAGCTGTCCAGCGCCGGGTCGTCCTTCAGGTACAGCTCCTGCTTGCCCTGCTTGATCTTGTACAGCGGCGGCAGGCCGATGTAGACGTAACCGCGCTCGATCAGCTCCGGCATCTGACGGTAGAAGAACGTCAGCAGCAGGGTGCGGATGTGGGCGCCGTCGACGTCGGCGTCGGTCATGATGATGATCTTGTGGTAACGCAGCTTGTCCGGGTTGTACTCGTCACGGCCGATGCCGGTGCCCAGCGCGGTGATCAGCGTACCGACCTGGTCGGAGGACAGCATGCGGTCGAAACGCGCGCGTTCCACGTTGAGGATCTTGCCGCGCAGCGGCAGCACCGCCTGGTTCTTGCGGTTGCGGCCCTGCTTGGCCGAGCCACCTGCCGAGTCACCCTCGACGATGAACAGTTCGGACAGTGCCGGATCCTTTTCCTGGCAGTCGGCCAGCTTGCCCGGCAGGCCGGCGATATCCAGCGCGCCCTTGCGGCGGGTCAGGTCGCGGGCCTTGCGCGCGGCTTCACGTGCACGGGCGGCATCGACGATCTTGCCGGCGATCGCCTTGGCTTCGTTCGGGTTTTCCTGCAGGAACTCTTCCAGGCGCGCACCGAAGGCATTTTCCACCGCCGGACGCACGTCGGAGCTGACCAGCTTTTCCTTGGTCTGGCTGGAGAAGCTCGGGTCCGGCACCTTCACCGACAGCACCGCGATCATGCCTTCGCGCATGTCGTCGCCGGTCAGGTTGATCTTGGCCTGCTTGGCGATGCCGTTCTGCTCGATGTAGTTGTTGAGCACACGGGTCAGCGCACCGCGGAAACCGGCCAAGTGCGTACCGCCGTCCTTCTGCGGAATGTTGTTGGTGAAGCAGTACATCGTCTCCTGGTAGGAGTCGGTCCACTGCAGCGCCACATCCACGACGATGCCGTTGTGCTCGCCGGTGACCGAGATGACGTTCGGGTGCAGCGGGGTCTTCAGCTGGGCCAGATGCTCCACGAAGCTGCGGATGCCGCCTTCGTAGTGGAAGTCATCGCGACGGCCATCGCCACGCTCGTCGGCAAGGACGATCTTGACGCCGGAGTTCAGGAACGACAGCTCGCGCAGACGACGGGCCAGGATGTCGTAGTGGAATTCCACGTTGTCGTGGAAGGCGACGGTGGACGGCCAGAAGCGCACGGTGGTGCCACGCTTGGTGGTGGCTTCCAGCTTGGCCAGCGCGGTCACGGCTGCGCCGTTGCTGAATTCCTGCTGGTAGTGGGAACCGTTCTGGAACACGTCCACCAGCAGCTTCTGCGACAGCGCGTTGACCACGCTGACGCCGACGCCGTGCAGGCCGCCCGAAACCTTGTAGCTGTTGTCGTCGAACTTGCCGCCCGCGTGCAGGACGGTCATGACCACTTCGGCCGCAGACACTTCGCGGCCGAGCTTGGCGCTCATCTGCTCGTGCTTGCCGGTCGGAATGCCGCGGCCGTTGTCGGACACCGAGACCGAGCCGTCGGCGTGGATCGTCACTGCAACATGGTCGGCGTGGCCGGCCAGCGCTTCGTCGATCGAGTTGTCGACGACCTCGAACACCATATGGTGCAGACCGGTACCGTCATGCACGTCGCCGATGTACATGCCTGGACGCTTGCGGACAGCCTCCAGGCCTTCCAGGGCGGTAATGCTGTTGGCGTCGTAATTGCCGTTGTTTGCCGGGGTGTTCTGTTCGTCGCTCATTGCGCTTGCCGTAGGCTCCGCAGGTCGGCCACCGCTTGGGGCGATGTGCCGAGAATGAAAGGATTCCAACCCGAATTATACCAGCCGGGGTCGAGCGGCCCTGGTGTGCCCACTATGGCACAGCCACGATCTGTGCATGTTCCACGTGGAACCGGGCGATATGGGTCAGCTTCTGCAACGCCGCCGGGGTTTCGGTGGCGGTGATGAAGATCTGTGCCGGTCCAGTGAGCAGGCGCTCCAGTACCCGCGCCTGGTGGGTGCGATCCAGCTCCGAAGCCAGATCATCCAGCGCGATCACCGGCCATTCGCCGCGCTGTTCGGCATAGTCTTCGGCCTGCGCGAGCAGGCAGGCCAATGCCGTCAGCTTGGCCTGGCCCCGGGACAGCGCATCACGCCCCGGAATGCTGTGGAAATCCACACTCCAGTCCGCCCGGTGCGGGCCGACCGAGGTATACCCGGCCTGCCGGTCGCGTTCCCGGGCCAGAAGCAGGGCATCGGCCAAGGGAAGCTCATGCCGCCGCCACCCAGGACTCAGGTCCAGTCCTTGGATGCCCAGTTGCGGCGCCAGGCTGGCGGCCAAGGCCACAGTGCGCTGCTGCAGACGCTCCAGGTAGTGCTGGCGGCGGCTGGTCAGCGGTTCCCCGGCCTCGGCCAGCTCGTGATCCCAGGTATCGAGCATCCGCGACGGCCCGCCCTGCTTGAGCAGAGCATTGCGCTGCTTCAGCGCCCGGGAGTAGCGGCGCCACAAGGACAGAAAATCCGGTTCCACGTGGAACAAGCCCCAATCGAGGAAGCGGCGGCGGGGTTCGCCACCACCACTGACCAGTGCATGGCTCCCGGGCTCGAACGTCACCACGGCCAGTGCTGCGCAGAGATTACCCAGCTGCGCGACATCTTCGCCGTCCAATCGCCCCTTCCAGTCCTGGCCACTGTGGCGCAACCCGGCCTTTCGGCGATGGGGCGGGTGATTGGCACGCTGTTCGTCCCATTCAACGAAGATTTCCAGCGCTTCCTGGCCCTGGCTTACCAGACCATCGCGCACTCGACCACGGAAGCTGCGCCCATAGGCCATCAGGTGCAGGGCTTCGAGCACGCTGGTCTTGCCGGCACCGTTGTCGCCGGTCAGCAGGTTCAATCCCGGCTGGGGCGACAGGTCCACCGCACTGAAGCGACGCAGTTGATGCAAGGCGAGGCGGCGGATCTGCATGGGGCGCGAAAGACCATCCGCACGAGGCGGTAGAGGGGCAGGGAATCCATCAGCTTACTGCATCGGTCAAGCCGGGCGCGGGGCAGGCCGGTCGAGCCGAAGGTGCAGCTTCTGCACCCATCGATGGACCCGTTCCACGTGGAATGCGGGTGACGCTCCCGCGCGTGCCGGGCTGGAACGGCCCGAAATTTCTTCAAATCTGCGCGGGGTTCCAGGGTTCAGGCCCTCAGATTTCGCCGATTTCACGAGCACTGAAGGGCCATTGCGGGACACCTCGCGGGTGGTTCCGACGGATGACCCCGCCGATTCCTTCAAATCTGCGATCCGATGCCCTGAAGGGTTCCACAGATTTCAAGAAATTCAGGACGCTCGTTCCACGCTGTCCACAGGAGGTATGTATGACTTATACACAAGGTATGGGCAATCTGTGGATAAAAAAGCTCTTTTGATCCGCGGTGAAAACTATCCACAGGTTCCCCCCCAGCCCGAGGGCCCTCTATACAGGGGGTTTCAGGCTCATAAATATCTTTAAAAACAAATAGATAGTGCGTTTTTCCACGAAATCTGGCTCTACCATCACCACCATGCTTTAGATTTATACCCAGATTTAGAAGCTAGGATTGCCCAAAATTGCCTCCGAGCCGGCCTGTGGACAGTGCCGTTCGCAGAAGCGGAGGACCTCCTCCCGCGGAAGATGATCTGCTGCTTCCAGCATTGAAGATCAGGACAGCGAAGTGGGATATGTGAAGCGCTCGCTGCCAGATCCCCAATCGCATGGAGCCCGACGAGCACTGCAAGGTGAATTCCCAGCGTCCTGGATCCCGAGTTGCTTGGAGCAAGCGAGATCGGGTTGGTCTGGGGCCGAGCAGGGCACGTCCGGAATTTCTCCGATCCGTTTCGACAATGCTCCACGTGGAACATAAAAAAACGCCCGGGAGGTCCCGGGCGCTTCTGGGTTCCACGTGAAACAGCGTTTCCGTCAGAGACGCAGCGGCATCACCACGTGGCGCGACTTCTCGCTGCTGGATTCACGCACCAGCGCCGAGGAGTTGGAGTCGCGCAGCTGGATGATCACTTCCTCGTCGCGCAGGGCAGACAGGGCATCCAGCAGGTAGTTCACGTTGAAGCCGATGGCCAGATCGCTGACCGTTGTGTCGGCTTCGATCTCTTCCTGGGCTTCTTCCTGTTCCGGATTGTGCGCGCTGATCTTCAGGTTGCCCGGCGAGACTTCCACGCGAATGCCGCGGTACTTCTCGTTGGACAGGATCGCGGCGCGCTGCAGCGAGGCACGCAGTGCTTCACGATCAACCTTCACTTCGCGGTCGGCACCGATCGGGATCACCGCTTCGTAATCCGGGAAGCGGCCGTCGATCAGCTTCGAGGTGAAGGTGACATCGTCGCGCTTGACGCGGACGTGGCTGCGGCCGACTTCCAGCTCGATCTCGCGATCGCCGCTTTCCAACAGGCGCTGCAGCTCGGTCACGCCCTTGCGCGGCACGATGATCTGGCGCTTGGAACCGCTGGGCTTGGCCAGGTCGGTTTCGCAAAGGGCCAGGCGGTGGCCGTCGGTGGCAACGGTGCGCAGCGCATCGCCACGTAGGTCGAACAGCAGACCGTTGAGGTAGTAACGCACGTCCTGCTGGGCCATCGCGAAAGCGGTGCGCTCGATCAGTTCCTTCAGGGTTGCTTCGCCGATGGCCACGCGCTCGGTGGCTTCCACTTCGTCCACCGACGGGAAGTCGTTGGAGGGCAGGGTCGCCAGCGTGAAGCGGCTGCGACCAGCCTGCACGGTGATCTTGTCACCGGTCTGCGAGACGGTGATCCGGCTGCCATCGGGCAGGGCGCGGATGATCTCGAACAGCTTGCGGGCGGGAATGGTGGTTTCGCCGTCCTGGGCGTCTTCAACCGCGATCCGCGACACCATCTCCACTTCCAGGTCGGTACCGGTCAGCGACAGCTGGCCGTTCTGCACCTGGACCAGGAAATTGGCCAGAACCGGAAGGGTCTGGCGGCGTTCGACCACGTTGACGACCTGTGCCAACGGCTTGAGAAAGGCTTCGCGCTGCAGTGTGAAACGCATGTGGTTCCGTGCCCCTATGCTTTAAAAAATGTGGAATAAATCAAAAGCTTGGTGGTGCTGGTAGAGACAGAATCGCTGGAAAACAACGCTAAGTCTTTGTAAATAAAAGAATTTCAGACCTCGAAACCCTCTGTATTACCGACCCCCAGGGGGTGGGGAAAGCTGTGGATAAATTCGGCGCGATTTCAAACGCCATTTTTATCCACAACGTGTCCCGCGCTTGCTACCGGATTCTGCACCGTTTTGTGCGATGACGCCTCATCGGCATCCGTGCATCATTCGCTCAGCTTCCGGATCAGCTTGTCCCAGTCCTCGCGGAGCTTGCCGTCGGTTTCCATCAGGGTCCGGATCTGACGGCAGGCATGCAGCACCGTGGTGTGATCGCGACCGGCAAAGGCATCGCCGATCTCGGGCAGGCTGTGCTCGGTCAGTTCCTTGGTCAGGGCCATGGCGACCTGGCGCGGACGTGCCAGCGAACGGGTCCGACGCTTCGACAGCAGATCCTTGATCTGCAGGCCGTAGTAGTCGGCAACGGTTTTCTGGATATTGGGAATGCTGATCGCCTGCTGCTGGGCGCGCAGCAGGTCGCGCAGGGTTTCCTGGGCGAACTCGGTGGTGATCGCGCGGCCGGTGAAATTGGCGCGGGCGGTCAGGGTATTGAGCGCACCTTCGAGGTCGCGCACGTTGGAGCGCATCTTCTTGGCGATCAGGAACGCAACATCATCGGGAATCTCGGCACCGCGTTCGCGTGCCTTGGCCAGCACGATCGCGGCGCGGGTCTCGAAGTCCGGCGGTTCGATCGCGACCGACAGGCCCCAGGCAAGCCGCGACTTCAGGCGCGCTTCCAGGCCTTCGACCTCGCGCGGATAGCGGTCGCAGGTCAGGATGATCTGCTGCTTGCCATCGAACAACGCGTTGAAGGTGTGGAAGAACTCTTCCTGGGTGCGGTCCTTGCCCGCGAAGAACTGGATGTCATCGATCAGCAGCGCGTCCACCTGCTGGAACTGGCGCTTGAACTGATCCATGGTCTTTTCCTGCAGGGCCCGGATCATCGCGCTGAAGAACTGTTCCGAACGCAGGTACAGCACCTTCGCGCCCGGATTGGCCTGGCGCATGGCGTTGCCGGCGGCGAACATCAGGTGGGTCTTGCCCAGGCCGGTGCCTCCGTACAGCAGCAGTGGGTTGTGCGCGCGGTCGCCCGGCTTCTGCGCTGCCTGGAAGGCGGCGGCCAGGCCCAGCTGGTTGCTGCGGCCTTCGACGAAGTTGGCGAACGTGTAGTGATTGTCCAGGTTGCCGGCGAACGGTACCTGCGGTTCACTGGACACATGCGCCGAGGGCGTGGAAACCGGCGCGTTCTGCGCCTCCACGGGACGCGGGCGCGAGCCGATTTCAAGAAAAACGTCGCTGAAACCGGCGAAATGCGCCAGCAGTTCGCGGATTCGGGCCAGGTACAGCTCGCGGACCTGGTCGACGATGAAGGCATTCGGTGCATACAGCACCAGGCTGTCCACGCGCAGATCGGCCTGCAGTGGCTTCAACCAGGTATGAACGTCTTCCGGCGGGAACTCCGCTTCGAGGCGCTCGAGACTACGGGACCAAGCATCCATCAGCAATAATCGTCCGGTGGCCGGGGCATGGACGCGACAAGGCGCCCAAACACAGGCCGGAAAGGGGGGAAATGGATGGCTCAGACTACCACCGAGCGCCCGCCTTCGGAATGCTTGTCCCCTACTTATTCACAAAAACATCCACAGCTATTGCACAGCCCAGTGAATTCGCGTAGCTGCCAGGGCTTGACTTGGGGCGGGGTACCTCTCTAGAATTTCCGGTTCTTTCCGTCCCATTCATACGAGAGGCCCCCAATGGCCACGAAGCGCACCTACCAGCCCAGCAACCTCAAGCGTAAGCGCGACCACGGCTTCCGTGCCCGTATGAAGACCGCTGACGGCCGCAAGATCCTGTCGCGTCGCCGCGCCAAGGGCCGCAAAGTCCTGAGCGCCTGATTGCCATGCCGCACATCGCGGCAGACGCAATCCCTTCGACAGTGAATACTGCAGACCCGCGCAAGCGATTCCCTCGCTCTGCGCGGGTTCGCACGCGTGCCGAATATTCAACGGTCTTCAACGGCGCCCGCCGTGTGTCCGATCCGCTGATGACCCTGCACTGGCTGCCGGCTGACCGGCCGGCCAGGCTGGGTCTGGCGGTTTCCCGCAAGGTTGATCCGAACGCCGTTGGGCGTAACCGGATCAAGCGCGTCCTGCGCGACATCCTGCGTCAGACACGTACCGACATCCAGCCAGGCGACTTTGTCGTCGTGGCTCGAAGTGCTGCGCGTTCCGCCAGCAACGACGAGATCCGCCAGGCCTTCCTGCGCCTGCTGCGTCGCCTGCGTGCATTGCCCACGCCGGGCGTGGACGGCACAATGCCGCCGCCTGATGGCATCGCAACTCCTTCTTTGACCGAGCCGGCATCGCGTCCCGGCCCCGCCGAGCCTGTCCGCTGATGAACCAGACCCGCGTATTCCTCATTTTTGCCTGGCTGATGGTGGCCGTGCTGCTGTGGATGGAGTGGAGCCGTGAAAAGGCTGCTCCGACCCCGGCACCGACGACCACGTCGGCCCCGGCTGCCGCACAGAGTGTTCCGGGCGCCGCCCCGGGCAGTATCCCCAGCGCCCAGGTTCCGGGTGCGCCCGGCCAGGCCGCCGTGCAGGCGCAGGCCAGCGCCACCCCGGCCAGCCAGCGCGTGACCGTCACCACCGACGTCCTGCGCCTGGTGCTCGATGGCGGCCGCGTGCTCGACGCCGAGCTGCTGCAGTTCCCGCAGACCAAGGACGAAGGCAGCCCGCCGGTCCGCCTGCTGACCGAAGACCCCGCGCATCCCTACAGCGCGATCAGTGGCTGGGCCAGCGAAGACAAGAACACCCCGGTCCCCGGCGCTGACGGCTTCAAGCTGGTGGGTGACACCAAGGACTTCGTGCTGGCCAAGGGCCAGAACGATCTGCAGATCCCGTTCGTGTGGACTGCCGACAACGGCGTGACCATCAAGCGCACCCTGACCGTCTCGCGCAACGAGTACGCCGTGCGCTTCAAGGACGAAGTCAGCAACACTGGTGCCGCTCCCTGGAACGGCTACGTCTACCGCACCCTGGACCGCACCCCGACCATCCTGTCGCGGAGCATGACCAATCCGGATTCCTTCAGCTTCAACGGCGCCACCTGGTACGACAACGACAAGAAGTACCAGCGTCGTGCGTTCAAGGACTACTTGGAAGACGGCACGCTGAACCAGAACATCACCGGTGGCTGGCTGGCGATGCTGCAGCACCACTTCTTCACTGCCTGGATCCCGCAGAAGGACCAGACCGCACACTACGTGCTGTCGCAGGTGGCCGGTCGTGACCTGATCGAAGCGCGTGGCCCGGCCTTCACCGTGGCACCGGGCCAGTCCACCAGCACCGAAGCCCGCCTGTGGGTCGGCCCGAAGCTGGTCAACCTGATCGCCAAGGAAGACGTGCCGGGCCTGGACCGCGTGGTCGACTACAGCCGCTTCTCGATGATGGCGGTGATCGGCCAGGGCCTGTTCTGGGTGTTGAACCAGGTGCACAAGCTGGTTGGCAACTGGGGCTGGGCGATCGTCGGCCTGGTGGTGCTGCTGAAGCTGGTGCTGTACCCGCTGTCCGCGACCCAGTACAAGAGCGGTGCCAAGATGCGTCGCTTCCAGCCGCGCATCGCGCAGCTGAAGGAACGCTATGGCGATGACCGCCAGAAGTTCCAGACCGCGATGATGGAGCTGTACAAGAAGGAAAAGATCAATCCGATGGGCGGCTGCCTGCCGATCCTCATCCAGATGCCGATCTTCTTCGCCCTGTACTGGGTGCTGGTGGAATCGGTCGAACTGCGCCAGGCGCCCTGGTTCGGCTGGATCCAGGACCTGACCGCACGCGACCCGTACTTCATCCTGCCGGTGATCAACGTGGCAGTGATGTGGTTCACCCAGAAGCTGACCCCGGCACCGGGCATGGACCCGATGCAGCAGAAGATGATGCAGTTCATGCCGCTGGTGTTCGGCGTCATGATGGCCTTCATGCCGTCCGGCCTGGTCCTGTACTGGGTGGTCAACGGCGGCCTGGGCCTGCTGCAGCAGTGGTGGATGACCAAGCGCCATGGCGGCGAGCCGGTCCCGGCCACCACCGCGCCGGCTCCGGTCAAAAAGAAGTAATCGGTAGAGCCGGCCGCTGGCCGGCTGACCCCAGCAGAAGCCCGCCGCAAGGCGGGCTTTTCGCATCCGGCGTTAGAATCGCCGGCACACCGATCCTGCATCCATTGAGTCCGCCATGCCGCGTGCGTCGTCGTTCCGCCTGTTCCTGCCCTCGCTGTTGTTGACCCTGGTCGTTGCCGGCTGCGGCGACAAGGATGCGAAGGCGCCGGCGACCACCGTCACCCAGCCCAGCGCGCAGGCCGCGGCCGCCGCCGATCCCGCCGCGGCGCCGTTGCTGGCCGCGCTGCAGAAGCAGCTAGACGGCTACCGCCGGATCATCGTGCTGCTGGCCGACGAGGACCAGCAGTCGGCGGCCGACCGCAGTACCTCCACGCGCGTGGGCCAGCAGCTGTTCCACGATGGGCTGGAACAGCGCACGGCCATCGCCGCGCAGTTCGATACGCTGCTGCGCGGTTCCAGCGCCCAGCGCTTCGCCACCCTCGGTACCGTGCTGGACTACATCGAGTCGGCGCCGGAACTGTTCGACGCCGACCGCCTGGCCTTCCGCGAAGTGCTGCGCGACCTGCATGAGCGCGTTGGCACTGACTCGTCGCTGCCGGCGGTGAAGCTGCACCAGCGCATCGGCGAGGACCTGGAAGCGCTTGATGAGATCGAGCGCAACTACAACCAGGAACTGACCCGCATCTTCAGCCGCTTCGAGCGCACCCGCGCCATCGAGCTGAAGCGCGAGAAGTGGGAGGACTACATCGCCCACCTGCACAAGGACTACAGCCGCGAAGCGATCCTGCGCGACTACGGCGTGATCGAGCCGTACCCGATGTCGATGAAGGACAGCGATCGCGAGATCTTCGGCCGCGACCTGCCGGCCAAGACCGTGGTGCTGACCTTCGACGATGGCCCGCACAAGGCCTATACCGATGAAGTGGTGGCCATCCTCAAGCGCTACGACGTGCCGGGCGTGTTCTTTGAAGTGGGCCGCAACCTCGGCAAGGTCGAGGCTGATGGCAAGGTCAGCCTCGGCCCGATGGCCAAGATCAGCCGCAACCTGATGGAAGAGGGCTATGCAGTGGGCAACCACAGCCTGACCCACGCGCAGCTGTCGCGCACCACCGGCGATGCGCTGCGCCAGCAGGTGCTCGACACCGACACCCTGCTGAAGGATGTCGACAGCAAGCGCGCGCCGCTGTTCCGCTTCCCCTATGGCGCGCGCAACGCCGAAGGCCTGCAGCTGCTCAACGAGGCGGGACTGAAGTCGATCATGTGGAACATCGATTCGATGGACTGGGCCGACCCGGTGCCGGAATCGATCGTGCAGCGCGTGCTCGACCAGGTGAACAAGGAACAGCGCGGCATCATCCTGTTCCATGATATCCACGACCGTGCGGTGAAGGCGCTGCCGCAGATCCTCGACCGGCTGATCGCCGATGGTTACCAGTTCGCTGGCTGGAACGGCCGCGATTTCACCGTGGCCCGTGCGCGCAAGGGTGACACCAGCGCAGCCACCGTCACCACCGGCTACGAGAAGTCGTGGGCGATCGTGGTCGGCATCGACAACTACGCCAAGTGGCCGAAGCTGGAATACGCCAGCCACGACGCGCAGGCGGTGGCCGATACCCTGACCGGGCAGTTCGGCTTCCCGTCCTCGCAGGTGATCGTACTGAAGAACGAACAGGCCACCCGCAACAACATCCTGGCCGCCTTCCATGACCGCCTGGCCGATGACCGCACCGGAAAGAACGACCGCGTGTTCGTGTTCTTCGCCGGCCATGGCGCCACCCGTCAGCTCGCCTCCGGACGCGACCTCGGCTACATCATCCCGGTTGATTCGGACCCGAAGGAATTCGCCACCGACGCCATCGCGATGACCGACATCCAGAACATCGCCGAGAGCATGCAGGCCAAGCACGTGATGTTCGTGATGGATGCCTGCTACAGCGGCCTTGGCCTGACCCGCGGCGGCCCGTCGTCGTCGTCATTCCTGCGCGAGAACGCACGCCGTAGCGCGCGGCAGATGCTGACTGCGGGCGGTGCCGACCAGCAGGTGGCCGATGCCGGCCCGAACGGCCATTCGGTGTTCACCTGGGTGCTGCTGCAGGCGCTGGCCGGCAAGGGTGACCTCAACGGCGACGGCCTGATCACCGGTACCGAACTCGCCGCCTACGTGGCGCCGGCCGTCTCGGCCGTTTCGCACCAGACCCCGGCCTTCGGCAGCCTGCCCGGTTCGCAGGGCGGGGAGTTCGTGTTCCAGGTGCCGGACAGCCAGGAATTCCTCAACGCCGATACGCGCCAGTTGACCGCCGATGCGATCGCGCTGAACAACAAGGTCGATGCTGCCAGCGAGGCCAAGGGCAGCCAGGCACCGGTGACCGTGGCCGATCTGCAGGGTGGCAAGGCCAAGCTGGTGGTGCCCACCGCCGGCCCGGCCTCGGATCGCCAGCGCGCGCAGCAGGCCAATGACCGTGGCCTGCAGCTGTACCGCGAGAAGCAGTACGACGAAGCGGTAGCCCAGTTCACCGAGGCACTGAAGCTGCGCCCGGACTTCGCCCAGGCCGCCAACAACCTCGGCTTCGTCTACTACCGCCAGCAGCGCTACGCCGAAGCTGCGCGCTGGTTGGAGAACACGCTGAAGATCGACCCCTCGCGTGCCGTGGCCTATCTCAACCTGGGCGATGCCTACTTCAACGCCGGCGACAAGGCCAAGGCGAAGCAGGCCTACACCACCTACCTGGCGCTGCAGCCGCAGGGCAGCGGAGCCGCGCAGGCACGCACGCAGCTGGAGAAGCTCTGAGCGATGAACGATACCTTTCGCACTGACACCATCGTCGCCATTGCCAGCGCACCGGGTGCTGGCGGTGTCGGCCTGCTGCGCCTGTCTGGCCCGCGCGCGGCGGCCATCGCCAACGCGCTGGGTGCGCCCACGCTGCGCCCGCGCCATGCGCACTACGCACGCCTGCGCGATGCCGACGATGAGGTGATCGACGATGGCATCGTGCTGTGGTTCCCGGCGCCGAACAGCTTCACCGGCGAGGAAGTGGTGGAACTGCAGGGCCACGGCAGTCCGGTCCTGCTGCAGCAACTGGTCGCGCGCTGCATCGCGCTCGGTGCGCGCCAGGCGCGGCCGGGCGAGTTCAGCGAACGCGCGTTCCTCAACGGCAAGCTCGACCTGGCCCAGGCCGAAGCCATCGCCGACCTGATCGCGGCCGGCGACAATCGCGCCGCGCGCGCTGCACGTCGCTCGCTGGACGGCGTGTTCTCGCGCCGCATCGACGCCGTGGTCGAGCAGCTGGTGCTGCTGCGCATCCATGTGGAAGCGGCCATCGACTTCGCCGACGAACCGCTGGATACCCTCGGTGGTGCGCAGGTGCGGCGTGGCCTGGAACAGGCGCGCAGCGATCTGGCCATTCTGCGCCGCGACGCCGAACGTGGCCGCCGCCTGCGCGATGGCCTGCACGCCGTGCTGATCGGTCCGCCGAATGCCGGCAAGAGCTCACTGCTGAACGCACTGGCCGGCAGCGAACGCGCCATCGTTACCGACATCGCCGGCACCACCCGCGACACGTTGCGCGAGACCATCCGCCTGGATGGGCTGGAGCTGACTCTGGTCGACACCGCCGGCCTGCGCGACGGCGGCGACGCCATCGAACGCGAAGGCATGCGCCGCGCCCATGTGGAGATCGAGCGCACCGACCTGGCCCTGATCGTGCTGGATGCGCGCGATCCCGTGGCCGGCGAAGCGGCGCTGGGCGATGCCGTGGAGGCGGTGCCGCACAAGGTCTACATCCATAACAAGTCGGACCTGCTGGAGGCGTTGCCGGCACTGGACGATCCGGACCGCGTGTTCGTCTCCGCTGCGACCGGTGCCGGCCTGGAGGATCTGCACGCGCGCCTGCGTTCGATCGCATCGGCCGGGGCAGGGGAGCAGGTGGATGGCGAGTTCTCCGCGCGCACCCGCCACGTGGATGCGATTGAGCGCGCGCAGGAACACGCGCAGCGCGCCGATGGCGAGCTGGCGCATGAGCACCTGGAACTGGCCGCCGAGGAACTGCGGCTGGCGCATGATGCACTGGGCGAGATCACCGGGCAGATGAGCGCTGATGATCTGCTGGGAAGGATCTTCTCCAGTTTCTGCAGCGGCAAGTAACTTTAGCGCCGAGCCCTTGCGGGGCTGGCGGGTACACCCCCCGCGCAGGGGCTCGGCTCTACAGGGACCGGCTTCCCCCACCTGTCACATTGCCGCCGCATACTGACGCCCATCACATACCGCTTGGGGAAGTCGCAGTGAAGTCGTGGGGTTGTGCGTTGCTGTTGTCGCTGGCCGTGGCACCATCGGTGGCCATGAGTGCTGAATCCTCCACCCCGGCCGCGCACAAGGTGTCGGTCTACGGCCATCGCGGGGCAAGCGCGCTGTTGCCGGAGCACACCCTGGCGGCCTACGCCCAGGCGATCGCCGATGGCGCCGACTGCATCGAACCGGACCTGGTGATGACCAAGGACGGGGTGATGGTGGCCCGCCACGAGAACGAGATCGGTGGCACCACCGACGTCGCCTCGCATCCGGAGTTCGCCAGCCGCCGCACCAGCAAGGTCATCGACGGGCAGAAGGTCGACGGCTGGTTCACCGAAGACTTCACCCTGGCCGAGCTGAAGACCCTGTACGCACGCGAGCGCCTGCCGGAGTTGCGCAGCACCGCCTACGACGGCCAGTTCCGCATCGCCAGCCTGGACGAGATCCTGGCCTTCCTGGTGCAGCAGGCCGGCCGCGCCAACCGTGGCATCGGCCTGGTACCGGAGATCAAGCACCCGACCTACTTCCAGTCGATCGGCCTGCCGATGGAAGACAAGCTGCTGGCCGCACTGCGCGGCAACGCCTATACCAACGTCGGCCCGGTCACCATCCAGTCGTTCGAGACCGCCAACCTGCGCTACCTGCGCGGCAAGATCCCGCGCGGCAGCAACATCCGCCTGCTGCAGCTGCTGTGGAAGGGAGATACCCAGCCGGCCGACATCGCCAAGGCCGGTGGCACGCTGACCTACGCGCAGATGATGACGCCGGCCGGACTGAAGGACATCGCCAGCTACGCCGACAGCATCGGCCCGGAGCTGCGCTCGATCATTCCGCTGGATGACAAGGGCGCACTGGGCACGCCGACCACGCTGGTGCGCGATGCGCATGCGGTGGGCCTGATGGTGATTCCGTACACGTTCCGCCCGGAGAACCATTTCCAGGCCAGCAACCTGCGCAAGGGTGCCGACAACGCGCGCAATGCAGAGGGATCGATCGCCGAAATGCGTGCCTACCTGGCCACCGGTATCGATGCGTTCTTCACCGATGACCCGGCACTGGGCCGGAAGGCGGTGGGTGGGATGGGTGCCGCCGGGAATGCGGCGAACTGACGGGCTCTGGTAGATGCCAACCTTGGTTGGCACACGGCAGGAGTGCCGACCAAGGTCGGCCACTACCGGCTCATGAGATTGCCGGCCAGCGGCCGGCACTACCGTCACCTCAACTGCGCGGCTCGTCCGGGCGGCGGAACGGAATCACCACGTAATCCTGTCCTTCGCGTGGCTGCCACAGCACCGGCACGCGTTGCGGTGACGGCGGCTCCAGCTCGTCGTCGGGCAGCGGTTCGAAGTCTTCTTCCTCGTCTTCCCAGCTGTAGCGCGGGCGCGGCGGCAGCGGGTCGGCGTTGCGGAACAGCAGCGCGGCGATGATGCCGGCGAAGGCGCCGCCCATGTGCGACTGCCAGGACACGCCGTCGGCGTGTGGCAGGATGGTCATCAGCATGCCGCCGTAGAACAGCATGCCGATCAGGCCAGTGGCGATCGCCGCGCGATCGCGGCGCAGCAGGCCCAGGCTGGCCAGCAGGAACATCAGGCCATGGGTCACGCCACTGGCGCCCAGGTGCACGCTGCCCGGATTGCCCAGCATCCATGCGCCGATGCCCGAGCCCAGCCACAGCAGGGGCAGCGCGCGAACGGTGGCTTTCGGGTAGACGCTGCCGGCCAGCGTGCCGAGGATCAGGATCGCAATGCTGTTGGCGACTATGTGCTCGACCGAGGCATGCAGCATCGGGCCACCGATCAGGCCAAGCAGGCCCCTGGCTTCCAGCGGTGCGACCGCCCACGGTCGCCAGTCGAACGTGCCCTGCAGGGCGAACACGGCCACCAGCACCAGCACGGCGGCCAGGCTGACATTGAACGCACGCAGGATGCGCGAGCGGTCATTGCGGGGGGCCGGCACGTCGCCAGCGGGCAGGGGCGCGTTGTTGTTCATACCTCAGCAATGGCGGTGGTTGGCGTGAAACCAAGGCCACCGCAGCGGGAGAGTGGAAACGGCCGGCGGGACAATCCCACCGACCGCGCCATCCAGCGGGTCGGGCTCAGGCCTGGCCTTCGCCTTCCTTCGGCGGGTACTTCAGGCTCAGCACCACGGTGGCGGCGATGATCACCGCGACCACGCCCAGCGACACCGGGGTCGGGATCTTGAACAGGTCGATGATCATCATCTTGATGCCGATGAAGCCCAGCACCAGTGCCAGGCCGTACGGCAGCAGGTGGAAGCGGTCGGCCATGCCGGCCAGCAGGAAGAACATTGCACGCAGGCCCAGCACCGCGAACACGTTGGAGGTGAGCACGATGAACGGGTCGGTGGTGATCGCGAAGATCGCCGGGATGCTGTCCACCGCGAAGATCACGTCGGTGACTGCGATCAGGATCAGCACCGCGAACAGCGGGGTGAACCAGCGCACGCCATCACGCTTCACGCTCAGCGCGTTGCCAGCGTAGTCCGGCAGCAGGCGCAGGTGCTTGCGCATCCAGCGCAGGGCCGGGTTGGTCTCCAGGTCCGGCTCCTGGCCGGCGGCGAACCACATCTTCCAGCCGGTGAACAGCAGGAAGGCACCGAACACGTAGAGCAGCCAATGGAACTGGCTGATCAGCACACTACCGGCGAAGATCATGATCGTACGCAGCACGATCGCGCCCAGGATGCCGATGATCAGCACCTTCTGGCGCTGTTCTTCCGGCACTGCGAAGTAGCTCATGATCATCAGGAAGACAAAGATGTTGTCGACTGCCAGCGCCTTCTCGACCAGGTAACCGGTCAGGAATTCGAGGCCGACCTTGTTGGCCACCACCTGGCCTGCAGTCTCATTCAGGTAGTACCAGAGGCCCGCATTGAACAGCAGGGCCAGCGCGACCCAGCCGATGGACCACCACAGGGCCTCCTTGAAGGTGACCTTGTGCGGTCCACCATGGCGCATCAACACGAGGTCGACAAGCAGGGCGATGACCACCACCGCTGCGAAGCCGCCCCACAACCACACGTTACCGATCGTCTGCATTGGGAATGTCCGTTGGAAAGATGAATGCCAGGCCGGACGGCGAGGATCTGCAACGGAGGATCGGGAGGGGGATCCAGGGACAGAGCTTCGCCAGTACGGCGAAGGTCTCGCTCGCAGTTCCAGTCGGCTGGAACTGCCGTTGCACCGGAGCCTGCGGGCTCGAAATGACGGCGACAACGTCTGGGAGCTACTCCCCTTCTGCCGCCGATTCTGCGGCCTGGCCGGGCCGCAGTCAAATGCCCCTGCACTGGGGTCGAGTCCCCAACCGGGCTCCGCACCCCCGCTCTGGTAGATGCCAACCTTGGTTGGCATACTGGCCGGGGGCAGAGCCCCTACGGGAATCTGACCCCGGCGCCCGGTTTACAATAGGTGGATGAATACCCCCCTTCCGATTGTCCGCCTCAAGAATGCGTGGCGTTCCAGCCACCCGTGGATCTTCCAGAAACTGGTCGAGAAGCCGACCGTCCGGCCCAAGCCCGGTTCCATCGTCGACGTGGTCGGCATCGATGGTGAGTTCATTGGCCGCGGGTTCTACAACGGGCACTCGCGCATCGCCGTGCGCATCCTCGAAACCGATCAGAACGTGCCGGTCGATGCCGGCTGGTTCTCGCGCAAGATCGCCCAGGCGGTGTCGCTGCGCCGTGAGGTGCTGAAGCTCGATGCGGTCTCCGACGCCTGGCGCGTGGTGCACAGCGAAGGCGACGGCCTGTCCGGCCTGGTGGTCGACCGCTACGGCGACCTGGTGGTGGTCGAGTTCTTCGCCGCCGGCATGTTCCGCCACCGCGAGTGGATCTACGACGCCCTGCGCGAGCAGTTCCCGGGTTGCCGCTTCCACAGCTTCGCCGACGAGCATGTGCAGAAGCAGGAAAGTTTCGACTTCCACGGCAACACCACCACCGAAGCGTCGGTGATCACCGAGTACGGCATCAAGTTCCGCGCCGACCCGGCCGGTGCGCACAAGACCGGCTTCTTCGCCGACCAGCGCGAGAACCGCGAATGGTTGAGCCAGCAGGTGGAAGGCAAGAGCGTGCTGGACCTGTGCTGCAACACTGGCGGTTTCGCCGTGTATGCGGCGGCGCGTGGTGCTTCGGAAGTGGTCGGTATCGACATCGATGAAGACGTCATCCAGATCGCCAAGGGCAATTCGCGCCTGAACAACGTGCGTCCGAAGTTCGTCCAGTCCGACATCTTCCCGTGGCTGCGCGATGCCGCCAACCGCGGCGAGCAGTACGACGTGGTGATCCTGGACCCGGCGAAGATGACCCGCGACCGCGACCAGGTCATCACCGCGCTGAAGAAGTACCTGGACATGAACAAGCTGGCGCTGGGCGTGGTCAAGCCGGGCGGCCTGTTCGCCACGTTCTCGTGCACCGGCCTGGTGGCCGAGGACCAGTTCCTCGACATGCTGCGCCGCGCGGCCTACTTCTCCGGCCGCACGATCCAGATCCTGAAGGTTGCCGGCGCCGGTCCGGACCATCCGTTCATGGCCCACGTGCAGGAATCGCGTTACCTGAAGGCCGTGTTCTGCCGCGTGGTGGATTGACGGTCGGCTTCTGCGTTCGCCGGGCATGAATCATGTCCACTGCCCGGCGGCCAGCTTTCCGCGCATTGCGATGCGTTCGTGAGAATGGCGCCCCATTGATGAGGGGGCGCGGCTCGGCTCTACAAAAGCGAATGCTGCAGCGTTATGGTCGGGCTCTTCCCATTCGCGGTGAGAGCCCATGCCTTCGTTGCGCCACCTGTCCGTCGTGCTTGCCCTGGCGCTGTGTGCGCCGCTGTCCGCCCACGCCATCGAGTTCAGTGCGCAGGAGCTGGCGCGGGCCAAGGCCCTGCAGCAGCGCCTGGTCACCCTCGACAGCCATCTGGATACGCCGGCCAATTTCGGCCGCAGCGGCTTCGACATCGAGCAGCGCCACGACCGCAACGCACTCTCGCAGGTGGACTACCCGCGCATGGTCGAAGGCGCGCTGGACGGTGGCTTCTGGGCGATCTACACCGACCAGGGCGACCGCAGCGCCGCTGCACATCTGGCCGAGCGTGACCATGGCCTGCAGCGGCTGCTGGAGATCCGCGAAATGCTGGCCGCCAATCCCGAGCGTTTCGCGCTGGCATTGACCGCCGATGACGCGGCGCGGATCAAGGCTGCCGGCAAGCGCGTGGTCTACATCAGCATGGAAAACGCCAGCCCGCTGGTGGCCGATCCCAGCCTGCTCTCGTTCTATCACCGTGCCGGCCTGCGCCTGCTCAGCACCGTGCACTTCGCCAACAACGAGTTCGCCGATTCGGCCACCGACCCCAAGGGTGCGGAGTGGAAAGGCCTGAGCCCGGCCGGCAAGGACCTGGTGCGGCAGGCGGTGAAGCTGGGCATCGTGATCGACCAGTCACATGCGTCGGACGCGGTGTTCGATGACCTGCTGGCAATGATGCCGGTGCCGTTCGTGCTCTCGCACAGCTCGGCCAAGGCGGTCTACGACCACCCGCGCAACCTCGACGATGCGCGCCTGCGCAAGCTGGCCAAGGCCGGCGGCGTGATCCAGGTGAACGCCTATGGCGGCTACCTGATCGACACCGCGAAGACGCCCGAGCGCAAGCAGGCCGAGGAAGCGCTCAGCAAGCAGCTGGGCGGCTGGGAAGGGATGGGCATCGAACAGGGCGTTGCCCTGCTGAAGGCCGAACAGGCGCTGGACCACGAGCATCCGGTACGCCATGCCAGCCTGGACGATTTCTTCGCCCACTTCGAGCACATCCTCAAGGTGGTCGGCCCGGAACATGTGGGCATCGGCCTGGACTGGGATGGCGGCGGTGGCCTGAGCGACCTGCCCGATGTCAGCCAGCTGCCGAAGATCACCGCGTGGCTGCTGCGCAAGGGCTATACCGAGAAGCAGATTGCCGGCATATGGGGCGGCAACCTGCTGCGGGTGATGCGCCAGGCGCAGGAGTACGCCGGGAGCAAGTAGAGTCGAGCCGCGCTCGACTCTACAGAGAGGCGCCGGGCCGTGCCCGGCGGCGCCCTTATTTCGCGATCAACGCGTGGCGGCGGCTGTACAGGAAGTACAGCACCAGGCCGGCCAGGTTCCACAGCAGGAAATACAGCTGGGTGCTGTGCGGCAGGCTGAGGAACAGGTAGATGCAGCCCAGCGCGGCCAGCGGGCCGACCACGAAGGCCAGCGGGGTGCGGAAGGTGCGTTCGCGGTTGGGCTCACGCAGGCGCAGCACCACCAGACAGATGCCCACGGCGGTGAAGGCGGCCAGGGTACCGGCATTGGCCAGCGCGGCGATCTCGTCCAGGCGCGCAACGCCGGCCAGCGCCGACACCACCACCGCGGTGAACAGCGTGGTCGCCACCGGCGTGCCGGTGCGTGCGTTGACCTTGGACAGGCCACGCGGCAGCAGGCCATCGCGGCTCATCACGAAGAAGATGCGGCTCTGGCCGTACAGGAAGGCCAGCAGCACGGTCGGCAGCGCGATGATCGCGATCACGCCGATCACCATCGCTGCGGTCGGATGGCCCAGCTGGCGCATGATCAGCGCCAGCGGCTCGGCGCTGTGGCCAAACACGGCGTAGCTCATCGCACCGACCGCGGCCAGCGCCACCAGCACATAGACGATGGTGCAGCCGATCATCGAACCGATGATGCCGATCGACAGGTCGCGGCCCGGGTTCTTGGTTTCCTCGGCGGCGGTGGAGATCGCGTCGAAGCCGTAGAAGGCAAAGAAGATGATCGCTGCTGCCGCCATCACGCCGTGTTCGACGCCGTCAGGGCCGATCGACTTGGCGAAGCCGTACGGCATGAACGGCTGCAGGTTGGCGCTGTCGAACGCGGGCAGCGCCACGGCCACGAAGATGGCCAGCGCGATCAGCTTGAACACCACCAGGATGGCGTTGAGGGTGGCGCTTTCCTTGGTGCCGGCCATCAGCATGCCGGCTACCAGCCAGGTGATGATGATCGCCGGCAGGTTGATCATGCCGCCTTCCACGTGCGGGCCGGCCGCCAGCCAGGCCGGCAGGTGCACGTTCCAGCCGAACTGGGTGTGGACCCATTCGAGGAAGCCGACGAAGTAGCCGGACCAGCCCACCGCCACCGTACTCACCACCAGCGAGTACTCCAGGATCAGGCTCCAGCCCACCACCCAGGCAAACACCTCGCCCAGTGCGCTGTAGCTGTAGGTGTAGGCACTGCCGGCGGCCGGCATCATCGTCGACAGCTCGGCGTAGGACAGCGCCGCACAGGCGCAGACCGCACCGGCGATGGCGAAGGAGATCAGCACGGCCGGGCCGGCCAGGTTGGCACCCACGCCGATCAGCGTATAGATGCCGGTACCGACGATGGCGCCGATGCCCAGCGCGATCAGGTGCGGCCAGCTGAGCGTGGGGATCAGGCGCCTGCCGGCTTCGTGGACGGTGACGGAATCTAGGGACTTGCGCCGGAACAGGGACATGCAGGCCTCGGAAGGGGTGACTGAGAACGACAAGTTCCCGAGTGTGACCGAACGCAGCGCAGCATTACCACTGACGGGGGTCATGCATGGCGGGGCGCGCGCTGCGCCCCGGCCAGGCTGCCGGAATCGGCACAATCCGGCGACAGCCACCGGTGTGCATTGGTCCCGGCCGCTGCTACGACTGGATGTTGGCCATGCCACTGGCCGAATACCGGTCACCGGCAGCGGCATGCAGCGGGAAGGCCGCATCCAGTGCGTCCAGCGTGGCCGCATCCAGTTCCACCTGCAACGCACCGAGGTTCTCGTCCAGCCGTGCCCGCCGCGTCGTGCCCGGGATCGGTACGATGTGCTCGCCGCGCGACAGCACCCAGGCCAGCGCCAGCTGCGAGGCGGCGATCCCGCGCTCGGCGGCCAGCGCCTGCACGGTGTCCACCAGCGCCAGGTTGCGCTGGAAGTTCTCGCCTTCGAAGCGGGGCGAGGTGCGCCGGTAATCGTCGGCGTCGAAGTCGTCCGGGCTGCGGATGGCGCCGGTCAGGAAGCCACGGCCCAGCGGCGAATACGGCACGAAGCCGATGCCCAGTTCCGCCGTGGTGGCCAGCACCCCGTTCTGCTCCGGCTCGCGCGACCACAGCGAGTACTCGCTCTGTACCGCCGTGATCGGGTGCACCGCATGGGCGCGGCGGAGGGTGGCCGCCGAGGCCTCGGACAGGCCCAGCCAGCGGACCTTGCCCTGTTCCACCAGGCGTGCCATCGCACCTACGGTGTCCTCGATCGGCACGGTCGGGTCGACGCGGTGCTGGTAGTACAGGTCGATGTGGTCCACGCCCAGGCGGCGCAGGCTGGCCTCGCAGGCGGCCTGCACATAGTGCGGGTGGCCGTTGACCTGCCGCGCCTGCGGGTCGAAAGGGTCCAGGCCGATGCCGAACTTGCTGGCCAGGAACACCTGGTTGCGGCGCCCGGCGATCGCGCGCCCGACCAGCACCTCGTTGGTGTGCGGGCCATACACATCGGCGGTGTCGAGCAGGGTCACGCCTCGGTCCAGCGCGTGCTGGATGACGGCAATGGCGTCCTCCTCACTGCTGCGGCCGCCGTAGTAGGCGCTCATGCCCATGCAGCCCAGCCCGAGGGCGGACACGGTGGGGCCGGCGGGGCCGAGAGTACGGGTCTTCATGCGGATCTCCTTGGGGAAGGCGCCACGCCTGGATGGGCAGTGGCGAGGGGCACAGCATCCTCCACGCCATCATGTGGATAAACTGCGTGCCACCGGACTTACCTTGAAGGCTGGCTTCACAATGGATGCCTCCGTCCCCCTCAACGCTGTGGTCGCCTTCGTCCACGTGGCCGAGCACGCCAGCTTTACCCGCGCCGCCGATGCCTTGGGCGTGTCGACTTCGGCGCTGTCGCAGAGCGTGCGCGCGCTGGAAGCGCGGATGGGCGTGCGCCTGCTGCAGCGGACCACACGGCGGGTCAGCCTGACCGAACACGGCGCGCGTTTCCTGCAGCGCGTGCGCGGCGGCCTGGACCAGATCGACCAGGCCTTTGCCGAACTGGACAGCGCGCGTTCGGTGCCTGCCGGGCGGCTGCGGGTGACCCTGCCGCGCATCGTCGCCGATCGCATGGTCCTGCCGCGGCTGCCCGATTTCCTTGCGCGCTACCCGCAGGTGCAGGTGGAACTCTGCGTCGACCCCGCGCTGACCGATCTGGTGGCCGAGGGCTTCGACGCCGGCATCCGCCTGGGCGAATCACTCGCGCAGGGCATGATCGCGGTGCCGGTCGGGCCACCCGAGCGGCAGGTGGTGGTGGCCACGCCGGCCTATTTCGAACGCCATGGCGTGCCGCAGACCCCGCATGACCTGCATGGCCACGCCTGCATCGTGCACCGCCTGGCCAATGGCCGGCTGATGCCCTGGGAGTTCAGCCGCGAAGGCCACGACCTGGACGTGGAAGTAAGCGGGCGGCTCGTGTTCAACGATGCCGGTGTCGCCCATCACGCCGTGCGGGCGGGGCTGGGCATGGCCCAGGGCTTCGCTTCGCTGATGGCCGACGACATCGCCGCTGGGCGACTGCAGAGCGTGCTGCAGGACTGGCAGCCGCCGTTCCCCGGCTTCCACCTGTACTACCCCGCGCGCGAGCAGATGGCGCCCAAGCTGCGGGTGTTCATCGACCACCTGCGCGCGGAGATGCACGACCGGTAGATGCCAACCTTGGTTGGCATGCTTCAATCGACCACGCGCGCCGCTACGCCTCCCGGCCAATGGCAGCCATCCTCGTGCCACGCCTCGACGTCCTCGTTGAACTCGGTACGTCGCCCGTCGTGGGCGCGCTCGTAGCTGAAACCGTAGACGTGCGCGCCCTGGGTGCTCAGGTAGTAGCGCCCATTGAGGCGGCCACCGATGCGTTCTTCCCAGACGCTGTCGAACTGGTACGGGCGGTCTTCGGCCAGCACCGTCGTTTCCTGCGACACCTGTTGCACCTGCAGGCGGCCGCGCTGCCCGGCGTACTGCACGTCGGCGCTGCCATCGTCCAGCCAGCGCCACAGCAGGTGGATGCCGTCGTTGCGGCCCCCGGTGAGGCAGCGATGGTCCTGCGCGCTGGCCGCTGCGGTGTCGGCCAGCAGACCGATGAACCCCACCACCAGCAGCCACCGGATCATCCGTTCAGCCCCAACCGGATGCCGAACCCCACCAGGAACAGGCCGGCCACGCGGCGCAGCGCATCGCTGATGCGCGGGTGCTGGATCAACCGGCGACGGGCCAGGTTGCCCACGCCGATCAGCATCGAGCAGTAGGCGATGCTGACCACCAGGATGATGCCGGCCAGTGCCGCGAAGGTCGCGATGCCCTGGTGTGCCTTCGGGTCGATGAACAGCGGCAGGAAGGCCATGTAGAACAGGATCGCCTTCGGATTGAGCAGGCTGACCAGGATCGCCTGCTGGAAGTAGCGGCCCGGCTGCATGCGGATCGGGCCGGCGTCATCACCCTCGTGCTTCGGCGTGCGCAGCAGGCTGATGCCCACCCACACCAAGTAGGCCGCACCCAGGTACTGCACGGCGTGGAACACCAGCGGGTTGGCCTTCAGCAATGCGGCCACACCGGCCAGCGCCAGCCACATCAGGATCTGGTCGCCGACCAGCAGGCCGGCCAGCGCGGTGTAGCCGCCACGCACGCCGCCACGGCCGGTGGCGGTCAGCAGGGTGAAGGTGCCGGGGCCGGGCAGGGCGAGAAACACCAGCACAGCGACCAGAAACGTCCACAGGTCCTGGATGCCCATCCACGGCATGGCGGCGTTCTCTTGTTACGGGGGGCCGCCATTGTCGGTCAGCGCCGGGATTGGCGACAGGGGGGCGTTGGACCCACCAGGCATGCCAGACAGCAGCGGTTGCAGGTGCTGGCGCAGCTGCGCATGCAGTTGCCGTACCGCTGGCGAGAACTGCTTGCGGTGCGGGCATACCAGCTGCAGCGGAATGTGGCTGCCAACACCGTCCAGCAGCAGCTGCAGGCGGCCGGCCAGCACGTCCTCGCGCAGGTCCAGCCAGGACTTGTAGGTGATGCCTTCGCCGGCCACCGCCCAGCGTCGCACCACGTCGGCGTCGTCGCAGACCAGCGGACCGCGCACCGGAATCACGCTGCGGCGCCCGTCAACCTCGAACGACCAGCGATCGTAGGCGCGGCCACTGAGCTGGTAGACCAGGCAGTCGTGCTCACGCAGCTCGTCCAGGCGGGTGGGCGTGCCGCGCCGCTGCAGATAGTCGGGCGAGGCCGCGAGCACGCGCCGATTGCCTTCCAGCAGGGGCAGGGCGACGTAGTTGGCGTCGTCGAAGTGGCCGATGCGGATGGCCACGTCGACCGGGTCGCGGAACACATCAGCCACTTCGTCGGACAGGCGCAGGTGCAGGCGCAGCCGCGGGTGCGCGGCGCGGAAGGCGCTCAGCCAGGGCAGTAGCAGGTTGCGGCCGAGGTCCGAGGGCGCCGACAGCTGCAGGGTGCCGTGCAGTTCGGTGTCCTCGCCCTGCACGCGCGCCTGGCCCTCGCGCAGGGTGGCCAGCACCTCCTGCGCATACGGCAGGTACAGCGCGCCCTCGCCGGTCAGGCGCAGGCTGCGGGTGGTGCGCACGAACAGGCGCAGGTCCAGCTCGCGTTCCAGCCGCGCCACTGCCGCGGCAACCTGCCCCGGCAGCAGGTCGGCCTCGCGCGCCGCCTGCGAGAAGCTGCCCAGCGCGGCAGTGCGGACGAACAGCTGCAGATCGTCGAAGCGGATCATCTTCATTGCCAGAGTGAAAGTGCTGCCCGATTCTGCGCCTTTCTGCGGGAGCGCGCGCGGCGCAACCTGTCGCCTCCTTCCCCACTGGACCGCTGCCATGCGCGCCATTGCCTACACCCAAGCCGGCCTGCCGATCGATGATGCCCAGGCCCTGATCGACATCGAACTGGAGCTGCCGCAGCCCGGCCCGCGTGACCTGCGCGTGGCGGTGCGCGCGGTGGCGGTGAACCCGGTCGACACCAAGGTCCGCCGTGGCGTGGCCACCGATGGCCCGCGCGTGCTGGGCTGGGATGCGGTCGGCATCGTCGATGCGGTGGGAAGCGAGGTGACCCTGTTCCAGCCCGGCGACGCGGTCTACTACGCCGGCGTCATCGACCGCCCGGGCAGCAATGCCGAGTACCAGCTGGTGGACGAGCGCAGCGTCGGCCGCAAGCCGGCCAGTCTCGACGATGCGGCCGCCGCCGCGTTGCCACTGACAGCAATCACTGCCTGGGAGCTGCTGTTCGACCGTCTGCGCATCCCCGAGGGCGGCGGTGAAGGCCAGACCCTGCTGGTGATCGGCGCTGCCGGTGGTGTCGGTTCGATCCTGGTGCAGCTGGCGCGGAAGCTGACCAAGCTGACCGTGATCGGCACCGCCTCGCGTCCGGATACCCAGGACTGGACGTACGCAATGGGCGCACACCACGTGATCGACCACAGCCTGCCGCTGGCCGAGGGACTGGCACGGCTGGGCATCAGCGAGGTGCAGCACGTGGCCAGCCTGACCCACTCCGACCAGCACTACGCGCAGATCGTGGAGCTGCTGGCGCCGCAGGGCCAGTTCGGCCTGATCGATGACCCGGGCCAGGTGGATGTGATGGCGCTCAAGCGCAAGGCGCTGTCACTGCACTGGGAATCGATGTTCACCCGGCCGCTGTACCGCACCGCCGACATGCAGCGCCAGCACGACCTGTTGAACCGGGTCGCCGAGCTGATCGACACGGGCGTGCTGCAGACCACCCTGGGCGAGCACTTTGGGCGCATCGATGCGGCCAACCTGCGCCGTGCCCATGCGCTGCTGGAGAGCCATCGCGCCAAGGGCAAGATCGTGCTGCAAGGCTGGTAAGGCTCCTGTAGAGCCGAGCCCATGCTCGGCTGCCGTTCGCGCATGGGCGTCAGCCGAGCATGGGTCCGGCTCTACAGAGATTCATCCACGCATGGCATGGATCAGCCGTGTCGACCAAGGTCGACACCTACCAACAGCTGCGGGAACCACGGCTCACGCCACGCCGTTGTCGACGTGTTCGGCGAAACCGGGCTGCTGCCGCAGGCGCTCGAACCATGCGGCGACGTGGGGCAGCGCGGGCTTGCTGCCCGGCGTGCTGCGCCAGCGTTGGGTCGACAGTCCCAGCACGACATCAGCCAGGGTGAAGGTGCTGCCCACCACGTAGCCGTCGGTGGTGGCCAGCTGTGCATCAAGCATGCCGATCAATCGGTTCCACTGCGCCAGGCTGGCCTCCGCACGGGCGTCATCCGGGTAGTCCGGATGCTGGCGCACGCGCGCCATGAACACGTGGCGCCAGGCGCTGTTGAGGTCGCTGGCCTGCCAGTCCATCCACTGCTCCACCCGGGCCCGGTCCTTTGCTGCACGTGGCAGCAGGTCCTCGCGGTCGGCGCGTGCGACCAGGTAGCGGCAGATGCTGTTGGATTCCCACAGCACGAAGTCGCCATCGCGCAGCACCGGCACCTGCCGGTTGGGGTTCAGTGCGGCCAGCAGGTCCGGCGGGGGTGCTGGTTCGTGGTGCAGGGGCAGATCCAGCCCCGCGCGCAGCCACAGCACCTTGCGCACATTGATGGAGGTGGGCTTTCCGTACAGAGCGAGCATGGTCCTGACGCAGCGGCTGAGACTCGGCCAGCCTACACTTGCTCCATGCAAACCGAATATCTGCTCATTGGCGGCCTTCTATTGGCCGTGCTCATCCTGCAGCTGGTCGCCCTGCTGCGCCGCCCGCCGCACGACCGCCTGGAACAGGCGGTGCGCGAGGAGGCGCGCGCCGGGCGCAGCGAACTGCGCGAACAGCTCGATGGTTTTGCCCGCGCGCTGACCGACCTGTCCACCCGCACCGACCAGCGCCTGGACCTGCTGCGCGAAGCGCTGGGTGAGGACGCCCGCAAGGCGCGTGCCGAAGCGGCCGAGAGCCAGCAGCGGGGCGCGGCGTTGATGGGACAGCGGCTGCAGGAACTGCGCGGCCAGCTGGAGACCTTCGGCCAGCAGCAGGAAGCGCGCATCCATGCGTTTGGCCAGCAGCTGCAGGAGCTCACCGGGCGTACCGATACCCAGCTCGGCGCGCTGCGCCAGACCCTGGTGGACGATGCACGCAAGGGCCGCGAGGAGGGCGCGCAGTCGCAGCAGCGACTAACCGAAAGCCTTGGCCTGCGCCTGCAGGAACTGACGCAGCGCAACGAGCAGCGCATCGCCGAGATGCGCACGACGCTGGAAGAACAGCTGCGCGCGCTGCAGAACGACAACGCGCAGAAGCTGGAGCAGATGCGCCACACCGTGGACGAGAAGCTGCAGTCCACCCTGGAAACGCGGCTGGGCAATTCCTTCAAGCTGGTCTCCGAGCGCCTGGAACAGGTGCAGCGTGGCCTCGGCGAAATGCAGCAGCTGGCCACCGGCGTCGGCGACCTCAAGCGCGTGCTGACCAACGTCAAGAACCGTGGCAGCTGGGGTGAAGTACAGCTGGAGAACATCCTCGAGCAGACGCTCACCCAGGAGCAGTACGCGCGTGCGGTGAAGGTGCGCCCGGATAGTGGCGAGATGGTCGATATCGCCGTGCGCCTGCCGGGCCGCAGCAGCGACGACACGCCGGTGTGGCTGCCGATCGACTCCAAGTTCCCGCGCGAGGACTACGAGCGCCTGCTGGACGCGCAGGAACAGGGAGACGCCGAGGGTGTGCGCCTGCAGGGCATCCAGCTGGAGCGCGCGGTGCGCGTGCAGGCCAAGTCGATCTGCGACAAGTACATCGCGCCGCCGCACACCACCGACTTCGCGGTGATGTTCCTGCCCACCGAAGGCCTGTATGCCGAAGTGATCCGGCGCCCGGGCCTGGTCGACCTGCTGCAGCGCGAGCACCGCGTGGTGGTGGCCGGCCCGACCACGGTCACCGCGCTGC
Source organism: Stenotrophomonas sp. 115C5 (assembly GCF_056861055.1). Classification (NCBI taxonomy): domain Bacteria; kingdom Pseudomonadati; phylum Pseudomonadota; class Gammaproteobacteria; order Lysobacterales; family Lysobacteraceae; genus Stenotrophomonas; species Stenotrophomonas sp. 115C5. The sequence goes on along the minus strand of NZ_JBSPUQ010000008.1, from coordinate 20,872 downwards.
TCAACAGCCTGCAGATGGGCTTCCGCACGCTGGCCATCGAGCAACGTTCCAGCGAGGTGTGGAGCCTGCTGGGTGCGGTGAAGAGCGAGTTCGGCAAGTTCGCCGGCATCCTCGAAAAGGCCGAGAAGCAGATCACCACGGTGGGTCGCAGCATCGGCGAGGCCAGCCGCAAGACCCGCACCATCGAACGGCGCCTGCGTGGCGTGGAGTCGCTGGCGTCCGAACAGGCGCAGTCGCTGCTCGGCGATCTGGCCGAGGGTGATGCGGCGGGCGAGGACGAAGGCAGTGAAGGCGACGGCGACGAGACCTGAGCCACGCTGACACGCCGCCTGCATCGCCGATGCGTATGCTGGCGGCCTGTCCGCTTCGATCAGGTATCGTCATGCGCCTGCGCCGCTTCACCAGCCTTGTCCTGACCGCGCTGCTTGCCGCCTGCAGCAGCGCACCACCGGCCGCCGATACGGCGGCCGCACCTGCTGCAGCCACCAGCCCTGAAGCAGCCGAGGCCTACCGCGAAGCGCGCGACGTCGACTGCCAGGCCGCTGGCGGCACCCTGCAGCGGCTGGGCCGGCTGCAGCGCGAACAGTGCGTGATTCCTTACGCCGACGCCGGCAAGGCCTGCAGCCGCAGGAGCGACTGCACGGGCCAGTGCCTGGCCGGCGGCGAGGTGACTGTCGGCAGCGTCGCCACCGGGACCTGCCAGCGCGATGTGCGCCAGAATTTCGGCTGCCGCCAGCGCATTGATGACGGCAAGGCGCAGGGCACGATCTGCGTGGATTGAATCCTGCCTGTAGCGCCGAGCCCACGCTCGGCGGCTGTGGCCATCAGCCGAGCGTGGGCTCGGCTCTACAACAGCGCGCGCGGCGCTATGCTGGTGGGCCATTCCCCGCTGTTGCCGGAGCCCCCGCGTGAGCACCCCGATCCAGGACATTTCCCTCACCACCATCGACGGCCAGCCGTCCTCGCTTGCCGACTACCAGGGCAAGGTGCTGCTGCTGGTCAACGTTGCCTCCAAGTGCGGCCTGACCCCGCAGTACGAAGGCCTGCAGGCGCTGTATGCGGAAAAGCACGCGCAGGGCCTGGAAGTGCTGGGCTTCCCCGCCAACAATTTCCTCGGCCAGGAGCCGGGCAGCGAGGCGGAGATCCAGCAGTTCTGCCAGCTCACCTACGACGTCAGCTTCCCGATGTTCTCCAAGATCAGCGTGGCCGGCGACGACACCCACCCGCTGTACCAGCAGCTGACCGCCGCCCAGCCGCAGTCGATCGGCGAAGGTCCGCTGCGTGAGCGCCTGGCGAGCAAGGAGATTCCGATCCACGCAGCGCCGGCGGTGCTGTGGAACTTCGAGAAGTTCCTGGTTGGCCGCGACGGCAAGGTCATCGCGCGCTTCGCCCCGGACGTGGCTGCCGATGACACGCGCCTGCGCGAAGCCATCGAGGCCGCGCTGGCGGCCTGAGGAAAGCGTGCCAACCGAGGTTGGCACCTACCGGAAAAGAAAAACCCCGCCGAGGCGGGGTTTTTTCATGCACGGGCTGCAGCGATCAGTTGCTCCAGTTCGGCATCGGCATGGCATCGACCGGGATCGGCGAATTGGCATCGTCGTGGCCGCGGTCGCGCTTGCTGCGCAGATCGTTCTCGATCTGGTAGTTGCGGCGCTGCATCCACGCATCGCGTACCAGCGAGTACTCGTCCACGGCGGTGTCACGCAGGTTGTCGATCGCCAGCAGCTGCGCGCGGGTATCGACCAGCTGCAGGCCCTGCAGGCCGATGCGGATCTTGTCCTCTTCGATACGGCGGATCGGCGACAGCGGAATGTCACCGGCCAGGCCGAACACATCACGCACGGTACGCGGGCCGAAGAACGGCAGTTCCACGTAGCGCGAACGACGCCAGCCCCAGGCACCCAGGGTCTGGCCGAAGTCCTCATTGCGACGCGGCACCATCGCCTTGCTGGCCGGATCGAACAGGCCGCCGATACCCAGCGTGCTGTTCATCAGGAAGCGGCCGAGGCTGTCCCACGCATCGGCACCGCGGCCCTGCAGCAGCTGGTTGGTGATGGTCACCGGTGCGCGCAGGTTGCTGAAGAAGTTGCTGACGCCGGTGCGGGCGAAGCGCGGCACCACGTGGGTGTAGGCGGTGGCCAGCGGGCGCGCGATGCCGCGGTCAACCGCGTTGTTGAAGGTGTGCACCTTGCGGTTGAACGGTTCCCACGGATCGTAGGCCGCCGCGCTGCCGGTGTTGCCGGCACCACCATAGAGGGCATCGAAGTCGTCATCACCACCGGGGGCGGTTGCCGCTGCGGCCCTGGCCGCAGCGGTGTCGGCGCTGCGGGCCGGTGCCGATGGTGGCGTGGCCGGTGCAGGTGCGGCAACCACGGCTGCGGCCGGCGCGGCATCGACCGTAGCGGCATCGGCGGTGGGGGCGGAGGCCTCGGCGATGGTACTGGCCGGGACCACGGTGCTGGCCGCCGGCGCATCGCTGCGTGCGGGCTTGCCGGCGCAGGCGGTCAGGGCGGTGGCCAGGACGATCAGGGGGAAAGTGCGTACGACGTTCATGTCAGCTCGCAGCAGAAGTAGCGTTGAAATCCAGGTTGGGCGACAGCCGGTAGGCTGCGCTCAGCTCGTTGTAGCCGGCCGGTGCGCCGGAGATCGCCAGTGGGTGGCCGGCGTTGCGCGCACGTGCCGCCAGTTCGGCCAGCAGCGCCAGGCCGGCGCTGTCCACGCGTTCGACCTCACCCAGCTCCAGCCGTGACAGCTTCGCCGGCAGGGCCTGCAGCTGCGGCCACAGCGCGATCACCGCGGCACGGTCGAGCACCCCGCGCAGGCGCAGGGTGTCGCCTTCCAGAAGCGCCAGTGCGTTACTTGCCATTGCCCGCGGGCCCGGCCTGCATGCTGCCGCTGTGCAGTTCGTTGGCCACCTGCTTGATGCCCTTCTGGCGCAGCGGGGTATCGAACTGGTTGCGGAAGGTCTGCACGTAGGAAATGCCTTCGATGTTGACGTCGAAGATCTTCCACTGGCCATTCACGTTGCGCATCCAGTACTCGACCGGGGTCGGCTCGTTGCCGGCGCGCACCAGTTCGGTGCTCACGCGCACGCCACGATTGCCCGGCAGCGGGCTTTCACCCTTCAGGCGGAAGCTCGGCTTGCCCTGGATGTTGAGCAGGGTCGAGCCGTAGCGCTGCATCAGGCTGTCGGCCATGGCATCGGCAAACAGCTTGATGTCGGCGTCAGAGGCGCCGCGGGCGTGCGGGCCCAGCACCAGGCGCGCGGCGTAGTCGCGGTCGAAGGTGCGGGTCAGCTCGCTGTCGATGTAGCTGCGCAGGCTGGCCGGGTTGCTGGTGAACTCGCTCTTGCGCTGCTGCAGCGTGGACAGGATGCGGCTGCTGGCATCGATCACCACCTTGCCGGCCTGGCTCTGCGTCGCTGCAGCGGCAGGCGCGGCGGCCTGGGCCTGGGCCAGGAACGGGGTAGCCGCCAGCAGCGCCGAGGCGAGCAGGGCCGGGATCAGTTTCATCTTCATGGTTGCGGTTCCGTTGCAGGCGCCTGCGCGCCATCGTTGGGCTTCTGAGCAGCGCCGCCACCGGCGCCGCCACTGAACATGTACTTGCCGACCAGCTGGATCAGGTCCACCGCCGGCTGGGTGAAGACGATCTCGTCGCCGGCCTTCAGCACGTCCGGATCACCGCCCGGCTGCAGACCGATATAGCTCTCGCCGAGCAAACCACTGGTGAAGATGCCGGCCGAGGTGTCTGCCGGCAGGTCCTTGACCTTGCTGTCCATGCGCAGGGTCACGATCGATTCGAACTTCACCGGGTCCAGGTCGATCGAGGCGACCTGGCCAACGGTGACGCCGCCGATCTTCACCGGCGCCTGCTTGCGCAGCTGGCCGACCTGGGAGAAGCGCGCCTTCAGGTCATAGCCTTCACTGCCCCAGCTCCAGCGCTGGTTGGTCGAGGCCACGGCCAGCACCATCAGCGAGGCCAGGGCCAGCAGCAGGAATGCGCCGACAGAGAATTCAAGTCTGGGACCGCGGATGGCCATGTGGATTACCTGATCGAGTCGTGGTGGCCGCGCGCGCCTGCGCACCGCCGGTGGAGGGGTTAGGTGAACAACATTGCCGACAGCACGAAGTTGAACATCAGCACCAGCAGCGAAGCGTTGACCACTGCACGGGTGGTCGCCACCGAGGTGCCCTCGATGGTCGGCTCGGCATGGAAACCAACGTAGGCGGCGACCAGCGCGGCAGTGCCGCCAAAGATCGCCGACTTCAGCATTGCCACGCCGAAGTCGTCCCAGAAATCCACGCTGTTGCGCAGCGCTGACCAGAACACGCCGTTGTCCAGGCCCAGCACATGCACCGCTTCGAAGTAGCTGGCGCTGATCGCCAGCGAACAGAAGATGCCGGTCAGCAACGGCACGGTCAGCACCGCCGCCCAGAAGCGCGGCGCCACCGCCTTGGCCACCGGGTCGATCGCCATCAGCTCCAGCGCCTTGATCTGGTCGGTGGCACGCATCAGGCCCAGTTCGGCGGCGATCGAGCTGCCGGCGCGGCCGATGAACAGCAGCGCGGTCAGCACCGGTGCCAGCTCACGGTACAGTGACAGGCCGAGCAGGGTCGACAGCGCGTCGGCCGCGCCGAAGGTGGTCAGCGTGCGGTAGCCCTGCAGGGTCAGCACCAGGCCGACGAAGGCACCGCCGACGGCGATGATCGGCAGCGAGCGCGCGCCGATCTTGTAGATCTCGCGGGTCAGCTCGGCCAGGAAATCACGCGTGGGCAGCGAACCGCGCAGCACGGTCAGCGAGAACAGGCCGGCGCGGCCAAGCGAGCGGGTGGCTTGGACGAACGGCATCAGGCAACCCTCGCGCGTGGCGCGGCATCGAACGGAATCGGGCCATCCGGCTGGCCGTGCAGGAACTGCCGCAGCAGCGGGTCCTGGCTGGACTGCAGTGCCTCGGGCGTGCCCTGGAACACGATGCCGCCATTGGCGATCGCGATCACCTGGTCGCAGATCGGCAGGGTCTCATGCACGTGGTGGCTGACGATGATGCTGGTCAGGCCCAGGCTGTGGTTGAGGCGCTGGATCAGGCTCATGATCACCCCCGAGGCGATCGGGTCCAGCCCGGTCAGCGGCTCGTCGTAGATCATCAGCGGCGGGTCCAGCGCCAGTGCACGGGCCAGCGCCACACGGCGCGCCATGCCACCGGACAGCTCGCGCGGCCAGGCATCGGCGGCGGCCAGCAGGCCCACTGCATGCAGCTTCATCTGCACCAGCCGGCGCAGCACGGCGGTCGGCAGGCGGGTGTGCGTGCGCAGCGGCAGGGCGACGTTCTCGGCCACGGTGAGGTCGGTCAGCAGGCCGTTGCCCTGCAGCAGCACGCCCACGCTCTTGCGCATTTCCAGCAGCGCGCCGCTGTCATGCGGGATCGGCTTGCCGAACAGGGTGACCTCGCCGGCGACCGGGCGCAGTTCGCCGGTCAGCGCCGCCAGCAGGGTCGACTTGCCGCTGCCGGACGGACCGAGCACCGCGGTGATGCTGCCCTTGGGCACCTGCAGCGACACGTCGCGCAGGATCGTGCGTCCGCTCCGGTCGATGCGGACGTTGGATAACTGCACCAGACTGGAGGTGGAAGCCGACATGGGCACCATTAACGTTTTTTAGACATCGAAGGATCGGGCCCGTCGGCTGAACATAAGCAGACTGGACGGTCCAGTATTGTTGCACGGCAAGGCCTCGCGCAGGCCGGGACAATCACCCGGCAGCCCGGAACAATCCGTACCGGCGATGGGCTGACCATTGAATACTGCCTGCCGTCCTGCACACTGTGCATGATGAGTGACCCAGGCAGCGATTTCCGCCTCTACCATTCCAACTCCCTGGACGTGCTGGCCGCGCTGCTGGCGCGCAACGTGCGTGCGCCGGTACCGGGCCAGCCGCTGCTGGCGCCGGAAGTGGTGCTGATCCCGCAGGTGGCGATGCGGCGTTGGCTGCAGGCGACGCTGGCGGCCGAGTTCGGTGTGGCTGCCAACCTCGAGTTCCTGACCCCGGGTGAGTTCGTGGCGCGCGCGCTGAAGGCCAATGTCAGCGGTGAGCAGGACGATCTGGACGCCGCCGGCCTGCACTGGAAGCTGTATCAGGCGCTGCGCGATCCGTCGTTGCTGGCGCAGCCACCGATGCGCGCGCTGCAGTCCTATCTTGCCGGCGATGATGCTCTGAAGCCGTGGGCGCTGGCCGGCGAGCTGGCCTCGGTGTTCGAGAAGTACCAGGCCTGGCGGCGTGACTGGCTGCTGCGCTGGGCGGCCGGGGCCGATCCGGCCGATCCGCAGGCAATCCTGTGGCGCACCATCACCCGGGGCCACGACTATCGCGCCCGCCGCATCCAGGAGTACCTGGACCGCTTCGAAGGCGCCGGCCAGCCGCTGCCGCAAGGCCTGCCGCCGCGCATGTCTGCGTTCGCGACGCTCAACATCTCGCCCGACGTGCTGCGGGTGATGGCCACCCAGGCCCGGGTGGGCGACCTGCACTTCTATATGCCCACCCCGGTGCAGTCGTACTGGGGCGACCTGCAGACGCTGGCCGAGCGCCTGCGCAGCGGCGCGCCCGATCCCTTCGGTGAAGCGGCCGGCGAGAACCGCCTGCTGGAAGCCTGGGGAGCGGCCGGCCGCGACTTCATGGCGGTGCTGGGCAGTTACGAGGTGGTGCACCCGGCCGGCGAGATCGCCGCCTATTCCGATCCGGAGGAGGACACCCGGCCGACGCTGGACGAAGGCGGCCTGTCCGACAGCCTGCTGCATCGCTTGCAGCGCGATCTGTTCCACCGCCGCGCACTGCCCTCGGGCGAGCTGCGCGACGGCCTGCGCAGCGACGACCCCAGCCTGCAGGTACACGCCTGCCATACCCGGCTGCGCGAGCTGCAGGTGCTGCACGACCAGCTGCGCAGCCTGCTGCAGGACCCGCGCTTCGACCCGCCGTTGCAAGCACGCGAGATCGCGGTGCTGGCGCCGGACATCGATCCCTATGTGCCCTACCTGGAGGCGGTGTTCGGCGGTCGCGGCGGCGAGGAGGAGCACATTCCGTATGCGCTGGCCGACAGCAGTCCACTGGCGGGCGAGCCATTGGCCGATGTGTTCGTGCACCTGCTGGGCCTGCCGGTCTCGCGCTTTGGCTTGAACGAAGTGCTGGACCTGCTGGCCAGCGCGCCGCTGGCCGAAGCGGCCGGGCTGGAAGCGGTGGACTTCGATCGCCTGCACGGCTGGCTGCAGCAGGCCGGTGCACGCTGGGGCCTGGATGCGAAGCACCGCAACCAGCACCAGGCACCGGCCGACGACGCCTACACCTGGCAGTTCGCGCTGGATCGCCTGGTACTCGGCCATGCCACCGGCAGCGATGCCGACCTGGCAGGCGTGGCGCCGTGGATCGAACTGGAAGGCGGCGCGCTGGACGCGCTGGACCGGCTGCTGCGCCTGCTGCGCGTGCTGGCGATCTATCAGCGTCGCCTCGGCGAGCTGCTGACCCCGGCGCAGTGGCGGCAGCGCCTGCTGTCGCTGCTGGATGCACTGTTGCCCACCGCGCCCAGCTCGCCCAACAGCCAGCGCGCGCTGGAGCGCCTGCGCAAGCTGCTCAACCAGTTCGCCGACGATGCCGCCAAGGCCGGTTTCGAAGACGGCGTGCCGCCGGAGGTGGTGCGTTCGCACTTCGCCGGGGCGCTGGGCGAGGCCGATACGCGCGCGCCGCTGCTGACCGGTGGCATCAGTTTCGGCCGCATGGTGCCGATGCGCCTGCTGCCGTTCCGGGTGATCTGCGTGCTCGGGCTCAACGATGGTGATTTCCCCCGCCGCGACCCGGCCGCTGGTCTCAACCAGCTCACCGCCGAGCTGGATACGCCGCGTCGCCGCCCAGGTGACCGCTCTACCCGGGAAGACGACCGCTTCCTGTTCCTGCAGCTGTTCGCCGCCGCGCAGGAGGTGTTCTATCTCAGCTATCTCGGCGCCGATCCGCGCGATGGCAGCGTGCGTGAGCCGTCGGTGCTGGTCAGCGAACTGATCGATGCCGCCGCCGCGTATCACCTCGATCCGCCTGCGGCGGTCCGCGACTTCACCGTGCGCCATGCCCTGCAGCCGTTCTCGCCAGCCGCGTTCGGTGATGGCGACCCGCGTCGCTTCAGCTATCGCCGCCAGTGGCATCCGGCCGCCGGTCGCCTGACCGGCCAGCGCGGTGGCCTGCAGCCGTGGTTCGATGCACCGTTGCCGCCGCCGCTCGACGATGCGGTGGAAGAGGAGGTCGCGCTCGATACCCTGCGCCGCTTCCTGTGCGACCCGGCCGGGCAGTTCCTCGCACAGTCGCTGGGCCTGCGCCTGGCCGACGATGTCGACGAGGTTGATGACCTGGAACCGCTGGTGCTGTCCTCGCGCGGGCCGGAAAAGCGCAGCGTGCAGGCGGCGGTGGTGCGCGCCACGCTCAGCGGCGATACCGAGCCGTTGTACCCGCGGCTGCGCGCGCGTGGCCTGCTGCCCTCGGGGCCATTGGGCGAGCGCCAGTTCGAGGTGGAGCAGCTGAAGACGCGCCCGTATGCCAGCGCGCTGCTGGGCTGGATGCAGGGCGAACCATTGGAAAGCCGTCGCTACGAAGTGGACATCGATGGCGTGCGCCTGCATGGCCGCGTGGCCGATCGGCATCCCGAAGGGCTGGTGCGCCTGCGTGCCGGCACGCTCAATGGCAACGCAGTGATTCGTCAGGGCCTGGACTGGCTGCTGGCCAACGCCGCTGGCGACGCGCTGCCACTTGTGCAGTTCCACGATGGCGGCGACGCCGGTCCCGGCCCACATGTGCTTCCGGCACTGAGCGTTCCGGCTGCGCGCGCGGCGCTGCGTGCGCTGCTGCAGTTGCGCCAACGTGGCCTGCGTGAGCCGCTGCGCTTTGCCCCGTACACCGGCTGGGTGCTGTACAACGCGCCGACAGAAAAACAGCGCAGCGAAGGCTGGAAGCAATGGCACGGCAGCGACCGCACCTGGGGTGAATCCAGCAGCGACGCCTGGCAGCTGCTGCTGCGCGGCGCAGACCCGTTCGCCAGCGATGCCAGCTATGCCGACCTGCTGCGTAACAGCCAGGTGGTCTTCAGCGCGGTGCGCGAAGGCCGCACTCTCGGCGCCGAAGCACGCCAGGAGGGCAACGCATGAGCACCGCCATCGCCGAAGACGGCATCGAATCCCTCAGCCGTGATCCCTACCTGACCCTGCCGCTGGACGGCATCCGCCTCATCGAAGCCAGCGCCGGCACCGGCAAGACCTTCACCCTGGCCACGCTGTTCACCCGCCTGGTGGTGGAGCAGGGCCTGCGCATCGGCCAGATCCTGGCAGTGACCTTCACCGACGCCGCTACCCAGGAACTGCGCAAGCGCATCCGCGAGCGCCTGGCGCTGGCCGCACGCCTGGTCGATCTGGAACCGGCCGAGGGCGAAGCGCCGGACGTGCGCCTCACCCGCGCGGTGCTGCAGCGTCATCTGCACGAGGGCAGCGAAAGCGCCGCCGCATTGAAACGCCGTCTGCAGGTGGCGGCCGACGAGATCGATCTGGCGTCCATCTTCACCATCCACGGCTTCTGCACCCGCGTGCTGCGCGAGCATGCGCTGGAGAGCGGCCATACCTTCGATCCGCCGGAACTGCTGGCCAGTGACCGCGAGCTGCTGGAGGAGCTGGCGGCCGACCTGTGGCGGGTGCACGCCAACGACCCGGCCACGCTGGAGCCGCTGACCTGGCTGTGGTCCAACCCGGACGCGCTGGCCGCCGATCTGCGCGCGTTGCTGGGCACGCCACCGCTGCATCCGCTGCCACAGCCGGTGACACTGGCCGATCCACACCCGGCATTGCAGAGCGCGGCAGAAGCACTGTCCGCAAGCGTGCGCGAGCATGGCGAGCAGTTCTTCATCGACCTCTGCGATGCGGTCGACAACAAGTGGCTCAACGGTGTGTCCTACAAGTTGGGTTGGCTGCACCCGCTGGGCCGGCAGCTGCTGGCCTGGGCCGGGCGCGCCGACCCGCGCGAGCTGCTGATCAGCGAACGCCTGCCGGCGCTGCTGCCGGAGGCGTTGGCCGCCAAGACCAACAAGAAGTTCGCCGAGCGCACGCCGTCATCCGCTTTGCAGACGCCGTTGGCGCGCTATGTCGCGTTGCTGGCCGAACGCGATGCCTGGTTGCGCGCTACCGCGCTGAATTTCCTGCACGCGCTTCGCGCCGACGCCACGCAGCGGCTGCAGGCGCTGAAGCGCACGCGCCGGGTGCAGACCTACGACGATCTGATCGATGGGGTAGCGCTCGCCCTGGAAGGCCCGCAGCGGCTGGCACTGGTGAAGCAGCTGCGCGCGCAGTACCGCATCGCGCTGGTCGATGAGTTCCAGGACACCGACGACCGCCAGTGGGGCATCTTCCACACCGTCTTCGGCGATTCGCCGGAGGTGCGTGAACTCGGCCTGGCGCCGGCGCTGTTCCTGATCGGTGATCCCAAGCAGGCGATCTACGGCTTCCGCGGCGGCGACATCCACACCTACCTGAAGGCCAAGCAGGTGGCGCAGCAGGCGCCGGTACTGGACCAGAACTTCCGCTCGCGACCGGCCGTGCTGCGTGCGCTGCAGGCGCTGTATGACAACGGTGGCGAGGACGCCTTCCTCGAACGCGACATCCAGTTCGAGCCGGTGCGGCCCGGTGGCGTGCGCGTTGACGAGGATTACCTGCGCGATGGCCGCGCCGCCGTCGCGCTGACCCTGCACGTGCTGCGCAGTGGCGGTGACAAGGCGATGAGTGCCGACGCCTCGCGTGACGCGGCCACCCAGGCCTGCGTCGCCGCCATCCACCAGACCCTGGTCGATGCGCGGGCCGGCAACGCCGTGCTGCGCGGGCGACCGGTGCAGCCCGGTGACATCGCGGTGCTGGTACGTTCACATCGCGAGGCCACCCTGGTGCAGCGCGCGCTGCACCAGGGTGGCATTCCGGCAGTGGCAGCCGGCAAGCAGAGCCTGTTCGCCACTCCTGAAGCGCGTGATCTCCGTGCGCTGCTGCTGGCATTGCTGCAACCGGCCGACGAAGGCCGCTTGCGTGCGGCGCTGGCCACCGTGCTGCTCGGCCAGCGCGCAAGTGCGATTGCGGCGATGGAACGCGAGGGCGACCTGCAACGCGGGTTCCAGGCACAGCTGCTGCATTGGCGCGAACGCTGGCAGCGCGGCGGACCGTTCGCGGTGATCGCCGACGTCTGTGCTGCACAAGGCGAGCGCCTGCTGGCGCTGATCGATGGCGAGCGCCGCCTGACCAACTATCTGCAGCTGGGTGAACTGCTGCAGGAAGCCTCCGCACAGGCGCTGGGCATGCACGGCCTGCTGGACTGGCTGCAGGGGCAGATGGCCAGCGCCGACCAGGATGACGAGCAGCAGCTGCTGCGCCTGGAGTCGGACGCGCGCCGCGTGCAGATCATCACGCTGCACAAGAGCAAGGGCCTGGAATACCCACTGGTGTTCCTGCCGTTCGTCGGCATCGACGGCGGTGCGCCGAACACCGCCTCGCACTGCACGGTGCATGTGGGCGGCCAGCGCCAGCTGCACTGGAAGCTGGACAAGGACGAGGCCTGGGAAGCAGCCACCGCGCAGCGCGAACGCGAGCAGCGTGCCGAAGATGCGCGCCTGTTGTATGTCGGCCTGACCCGTGCCGAGCACGCGCTGTGGATCGCCGTGGGCGACCTGGCCGGGCTCGGCAGGACGCGCCTGGCGCCCCTGCTGGGTGATCTGCAGGGGCTGCGCACACATGGCGATGTACATGTCGACGACAGCGAAACGCCGGCCACGCTGCCGCAGCTGGCGGCCGAGGTGGAAGGTGAGCTTCCGGCGGTGCGTGCACTGACCCGGCGCGTGCCGCATGACTGGTGGGTGTACAGCTTCACCCAGCTGGCCCATGCCGATGGTGGCGCCGGCGACGATATCGAAGCGGCCGCCACCGAACTGCCAGCACCGGCGGCCGACGAACCGGCTGGCCCGGAACTGCCGCTGGAACCGGCCCTGCCGGAACCCACCGCGGCCGCCGAAGACAGCGCACCGCTCGATCCGCGTTTCATGGGCAGTCGCTTCGGCAACGTGCTGCATGAGGCAATGGAGAACGTCGACTTCGCTGCATGGGCGGATTGGCAACCGGGAACGGAAGCGCCCGAGGGGCAGGCCGAGGTGCTGCGCAAGGCGCTGCACGACGAAGGCTATGCCGATGTCGACCTGGACGATGGCGTGGCGGTGCTGATGCCGCTGGTTGGCCACACGCTGACCGTGCCGCTACCCGAAGGCGGTGCGCTGCACAGCCTGGGTGAAGGCGAGCGCCGCGCAGAAATCGACTTCCATTTCGCCATCGAACCGACCACGGTGCCGGCGCTGCTGCAGGTCCTTCATTCGCACGGCGTTTCCAGTGGTCGTCGAGGCTTCGGCCAGCGTCGCCGCCTGGAAGGGCTGATGACCGGCATGATCGACCTGACCTACGTGCGCGACGGGCGCTGGTACGTGCTCGACTACAAGTCCAACCGCCTGCCCGGCTACAGCCCGGATCTGCTGGCCATTGCCATGCGGCACAGCGAGTACGACCTGCAGGCGCTGATCTACACCGTGGCCCTGCATCGCTGGCTGCGCTTCCGCCTGGGCGCGGCCTATGACTACGAACGTGACATGGGCGGCATCCGCTACCTGTTCTGCCGCGGCCTGGATGCTGCCGGCAATGGCGTGCATGTGGATCGTTTCCCGTTGGCGTTGGTAGATGCGCTGGACGCGCTGTTCGCCGGTGGCGAGCAGGCCCAGGCCGAACTGGCCGCACGTGCCCGTGGAGCCAGCGCATGAGCTTGCTGCACGAGTTGTATCGAAACGGCCAGCTGCGCACTCTCGATCACGCACTGGCGACCAGCCTGCAACGCTTGCGGGAGGATACCCCTGACAGCGTGGCAGTGGCGGCGGCGCTGGCCTCGCTGGCGGTGTCGCAGGGCCACGCCGCGTTCGATCCGGTACAACCGCAGCGGTTGCTGGAAGGCGTGCCCGAGTGGCCTGCCGCGCACGACTGGATGGCACAGCTGCGTGCGTCGCCGTGGGTGGCGACACCCGAGCAGTCCGACGCCATCGCCGAGGATGCGCCACTGGTGCTGGAGAATGGCCTGCTCTACCTGCGCCGTTATCGCGAGTACGAGCGTCAGTTGGCGGCCGGGCTGCAGCGCATCGGCCGGCATCCGCTGCCGGCGCCGGACATGACGGCGTTGGCGCCGCTGTTCGCGCAGCTGTTCCCGCAGGCATTGACCAGTGAAGATCACCAGGCACGCGCGGCCGGGGTGACCCTGCGCCATCCGCTGGCGCTGGTCACCGGCGGCCCCGGCACCGGCAAGACCACCACCATCGCGCGCCTGTTGCTGCTGCTGGCCGCACAGGCCCGGCATGCCGGCCAGCCGCTGCCCGAGGTGGCGTTGGCCGCGCCGACCGGTCGCGCTGCCGAGCGCATGGCCGAGAGCCTTCGCGTAGCCGTGCAACGTCTGCAGGAACAAGGAGTGGATGCGACGCTGTGCGCGGCATTGCCCAGTACCGGCACCACCCTGCATCGCCTGCTCGGCGTGATTCCCGATTCACCGCGCTTCCGCCACCACGCTGATAGTCCACTGCCGGTGGATGTGGTGGTGGTCGACGAAGCGTCGATGATCGATCTGCCGATGATGGCCAAACTGGTCGACGCGATCGCCAGCGGCACCCGGCTGATCCTGCTCGGCGATCCCGACCAGCTGCCGTCGGTCGAAGCTGGCGACGTGCTCAGCGCGATCCTGCGCGCCAGCGGCGATGGCATCGGCACCCGTGCTGACGACGCGCGGGCACTGCATGGTCTGCTGGCGCCGGCCACCTTGCAGCCGCAGGCCGCACCGCGCGCCTTCGCTGGCCGCCGCGTGCAGCTGCAGCGCGGTTACCGGCAGAGTGATGCACTGGATCTGGCACCGCTGGCACACGCCGTGCGCGAGGGTGACAGCGGTACTGCAATGCAGCTGCTTCGCAGCGGTGAACTGGCCGGCGTACATTTCCACGAAGGCGAAGCCGATCCACTGCGTGGCCAGCGCGAGCACCTGCTCGGCCACTGGCGCGCACTGGCTGAGGCCGCCGACCCGGTACATGCCCTGCAGCAGGCCGGGCGCCTGCGCGTGCTGACCGCATTGCGCGAAGGCCCGCAGGGCGCGCGCGGGCTCAACAGCCGCATCGAACAGCTGCTGGCCGGCAACACACCGGGCTACTTCCAGGGCCGCCTGCTGCTGGTCACCGAGAACAGCTACCGGCACCGCCTGTTCAACGGCGATATCGGCATCTGCCTGCGCGATGGCAGTGGCGCGATGGTGGCCTGGTTCCCCGGCGACACCGTCGACCAGCCGCGCGCCTTCCACCCGGCCGCACTGCCCGCGCACGAAAGCGCCTTTGCGATGACCGTGCACAAGGCACAGGGCTCGGAGTTCGACGAAGTGTGGTTGCAGCTGCCGCGCCAGGACAGCCGTGTGCTGTCGCGCGAGCTGGTCTACACCGGCCTGACCCGCGCCCGCCAGCGCCTGCACGTAGCAGGCAGCGCAGAGGTGCTGCAGGCCGCATTGAAACGCCACGCCAGTCGATTGGGTGGCCTGGCCTGGCGGTTGGGTGCGGAAGACGTGATCGAAGCACCCTCGACACTGATCGAAGAACCGACGGTGCAGGGCCAGCTGTTCTGACCTCACTCCTTCCAATTCCTCCAATCACAACGCGCACCTTCATCCACGCATGGCGTGGATCTACCGTGTCGACCAAGGTCGACACCCACCAGAAGCAAGCCATGCCATTCCGACAGATCGCGGGAATCTATCGAAGGCGGGGTGGGTCCGGTTGCGGGGGGCGTGAGCCGCATGGGCCCGAGGCATGCCTCGGGCGGGTTCGGCAGGACGCCCAACCCCGGTCTTGCCGTGTGCGCAGGACAGCGCACACGAGCAAGCGGCGACCGAGCTTACAGGGACGTACTTGCAGCGTCCCCCGCAACCGGACCGACCCCGCCAACCCACGGATAGCACGCATCTGACGTTGCCGTTGCCGTTGATTCGGCAGGTGCAGGGCGCAGCCCTGCCGCCAGACCTACTCCGGCATCAGCACCAGGCCATCCGGGAACACAATCGCGGCTTCATCGGCGCTCACATCAAAAAACCCCACGCCGTGCTCCTCGGCCAGGTCCTGCACGCGGCCATGCGCGCGCTCGGCCACCGAATACGCGAACGCGCCATAGATCACCTGGTGGCCGATGCTGTACTCGGTCACTTCGGCACGATCGTCATCGTCGTTGCTCAATGGGCCGTTCAACGGCGGGAAGTCCTGCGCCATCTCCGCGAACCACGCCTGCAGCGCCGGGCTGCTGACGGCCGGGTCGTCATACTCGTGGCGCTCGTTCCACTGCGTCTGCTTTTCGAACCAGGCGATGAACGCCGCCGCCTCACGCGGGGCGGCGCTGGCCTCGAACACCATCATGTCGTAACTCATTGAACCGTCCTGTTGCAGTGCCGGGGTCTGTGGGCACACAGGGTAGCGCGCTACGTCTGCGTCGCCGTGTCCATTGCCAGCCCCGGCGCCAACGCTTTCGCCTCCGGGAACAACGCGAAGCGCAGTCCGATCAGGCCCATCAGTGCCTCGTCGCGGGCCTTGCACGCACCCACGCTGCCGACCCGGCCCAGCGAGGTATCCAGCCGCTCGCGCAGCGCGTCGGCCGCCACAATGGGTTTGCGCGCGGCGATCTGACGGCGGTAATGCCCGGCGATCTCTTCCAGGATGTGCTCGACCGCTTCGCGGCTGCGCTCGGGCAGTTCCAGCCGGGCGCGGCGCAGCTGCAGGATGTTCAGGCCGATGCGCGCTTCGTTGAGCATGTCCACCGAGGCGATGTCGCTGCCTTCCGGCGTCGCCGCCAGGCGCGGTGCGAGCAGGCCCAGCAGGTCGAGCATGCGTGCGGCGAAGCGCTGCCGGTCCTGCTGGCCACGGCCTTCGGCGGCCTCGGCCAGCGTGGTCCAGCCTTGCCGCACCAGCCGGCGCGCGGTCCATTCGGCACCGACCGAACGGAACAGGCGGGTCATCACCACCGCAAAGCCAATGCCGATGAACATCGCGATGGACGAGTTGAGGAAGGTCTGGATGTTGGCGCTGTAGGTGTTCTGCAGGCTCAGCAGCGCGGCCAGGTTCACTGTCAGCGGCAGTGCGAACAGCGCGCTCTTGGGGTGGTGCAGCATCAGCCCCAGGGGCAGGAACGCCACCGCCAGCACCAGTGCCAGCAGGCCAAAGTCGTGCACGGCCGGGAACACGCCGAACAGATACACGCCGGCCACCACCGAGGCGACCATCGCCCACACCAGGAACGACACCATGCTCGGCGCCGGATCGTCCTGTGCGGCGAAGAACGCGGCGGTCACCGCGGCCATCATCGCACCGTTGCCGCCGCCTTCCCATCCCAGCGCGATCCACAGCACGCAGTAGCTCATCAGCGCCACGCCGGCGCTGAGCGCGGAGAACAGCGCCATGCCGTAGTCGACGTGCTTGTCGGCGGCCACCCGTTCGGTGCGGATGCGGTAGTGCGCGCGATCCAGCGGTGCGGTGCCGTGGTCGATCGCGTGCTGCAGGGTGCGACAGTCCTGCCACAGGTCCACCAGCTCCTCCAGGCGCAGCAGCAGGCTGGCCAGCTGCAGGTGCTGCAGGTCGCGGTCCACCTGCGGCTTCAGCGCACTGATGCGCGCGCGCAGGCGGGCGTACTCGCTGGCATTGGTCGGCCCGTCGAGCCAGTCGTGGATGGCGTCGATCAGCTCCGGCAGGCCTTCCGGCAACGCCTGGCCATCGCTGCGCAGCGCACTCAGGCGGTCGGCGATCGAGGACAGCACCGGCAACAGCAGCAGCATGCGCTCGCGCAGGCGCTCCATCGACACCGCTGACCCTGCATGGCGTGGATCATCGCGGCGCAGGAATTCGATCAGCGCCTCGAACTGCACCAGATCGGCGGCCAACCGGTTGCGTGGCGCGTGTGCACGGCCACGTTCCAGGATCTGCCGGCACCACTGCGCGGCGTCCTCCATCCAGTTGCCGATGCGGGCGCGCAGCATCGGGCGCACCGAGGCCGGGAACAGCAGCGAGGCGAACAGCACCGCCACCACCGTGCCGAGGATGATCTCCTCGCTGCGCGCCACCACCGTGTCGAAGATGGTTTCCGGCGAGGTCACTGCGGGGAAGCCGATGAAGGCGGTGGTGTAGCCGGCCAGCAGGAACGCGTAGCCGCGCGGCCCGCGGTTGAGCAGGGCCATGAACAGGCAGCCGGCCAGCCAGATCGACATCGCCGCGCTCAGGACCAGCGGCGTTTCCACCAGTGCCGGCAGCACCAGCAGGGTGGCCAGGCCGGCCACCAGGGTGCCGACGATGCGGTACACGCCCTTGGCACGGGTAGGGCCCAGCAGCGGCTGGCTGACGATGTACACCGTGCCCATCGCCCAGTACGGGCGCGACAGGTTGCCGGCCATGGCGATGTACAGCGCGGCCACCGCGGCCAGGTAGGTCTTGATCGAGAACAGCCAGGCCTGGCGGTCGGTCAGCGCGTTCATGGCTTACTTCGCTGCGGTCGAGGCGTTGGGCGCGGCGGCGCTGGCCTGCCAGCCACCACCCAATACCAGGAACAGGTGGATCTGGTCGCGCGAGACCTGCGCTTCGGCAGCGGCCAGGGTGGCATCGCTGGTGGCCAGGCTGCGGTCGGCATCCAGGCTGGACAGGTACGGCGTGCGGCCACCCTGGTACAGCCGGCGGTTCTGCTCGGCAGCCAGTGCGGCCTGTTCCTGCGCGATGCGCAGCGACTGCAGCCGGCGCAGGTCCTGCGCATAGCGGTCCAGCGCGGTCTGGGTCTCGCGCAGCGCCT
Source organism: Stenotrophomonas sp. 115C5 (assembly GCF_056861055.1). NCBI lineage: Bacteria > Pseudomonadati > Pseudomonadota > Gammaproteobacteria > Lysobacterales > Lysobacteraceae > Stenotrophomonas > Stenotrophomonas sp. 115C5. The sequence goes on along the minus strand of NZ_JBSPUQ010000008.1, from coordinate 2,951 downwards.
GCAGGACCGTGTGGTCGAACTCGGCCAGCGCCGCGTCGGCACCGGCTTCGGCGGCGTGGATGCGCGCGTGCGTGCCCGACGACGGCAACGTCCACGAGATCAGCGGGCCGATCGACCAATGCTGGGTCATCGGCGTGCCGAAGTCTTCCAGCAGGCCGGCGGCACCCACCGAGGCACCCAGGCGGATGTCCGGATACAGCTCGGCGGTGGCCACGCCAATCCGCGCCGTGGCCGAGGCCAGCTTGCGTTCGGCCTGGCGCACGTCCGGGCGGCGCTGCAGCAGCGTACGGCCATCACCGACCGGCAGCGGCTGCGCCAGGCCGGGCGCGTGCGCGCAGTCGATCACGCCGGCCGGCAGCTGGCCCGGGGTCTGGCCCAGCAGTGCGGCCAGCGAATAGGCGGCCGCCGAACGCTGCGCATGCAGCGGAGGCAGTGCGGCCTCCAGCAGCGCCACCTGGGCATTGGCGCGGGCCAGCTCCGGCGGCGTGCCGCGGCCCGCGGCGATCAGGCGCTCGGTAACGGTGCGGCTGCGCTGCTGCAGCTGCAGCGAATGCTCGGCCACGTGCAGTTCGTGGTTGGCATGGCAGATCTCCAGGTAGCTGTCGGCCACCTGTGCCACCACGCTGACCTGGGCCAGGTCGCGCGCGGCAGCGACCGATTGCTCGTCGGCACGCGCCGCTTCGGCGCCGCGCTTGAGCTTGCCGAACAGGTCGAACTGGTAGCTGACCGCGAACTTGCCATCGGCCAGGTTGATCACCGGCAGCTCGTGCTCCTGCAGGAACGACTCGGCCGACAGTTGTGCGCGGCTGACGCCGGCCTCGGCCTCGTACTCGAAGCCACCGGCGTCCAGCGCCTGTTCGTACACGGCGGCGGCACGGCGCAGGTGCGCATCGGCGGCCTTGAGTTCCACATTGTCACGCAGCGCCTGGGTGATCAGGCCGTCCAGCACCGGGTCGTTGTACAGCGACCACCAGCGGTCGGGCAGCGCCTGGTTGGCGGCCACCTGCGGGTTCTGCGTATCGATGAAGGCCGCATTGGCCTCCGGGCGCTTGAACGCCGAGCCTTCCGGCAGCGCGTAGTCCGGGCCGACGGTCCTGCACGCGGCCAGGCTGGCCAGCGCGACGATCAGGCCGAGACGGGGCAGGGTGGCGTTCACAGGCCCGCCTGTGTCGGCGCGGTGCCGACCTTGTCTGCATGCGTCGTGCTGTTGGTCTGTACGGTCACCGTGGCGGTACGGCCGGCAATCAGCTCAACGCCCTTTGGCACTTCGTCGATGGCGATGCGCACCGGAATGCGCTGCGCCAGCCGCACCCAGTCGAAGGCCGGGGTCACGTTCGGCAGCAGGGTGCTGCCGTTGCTGCGGTAGCGGTCCTCGATGCCAGCGGCGATGCTTTCCACGTGGCCACGCAGCGGCGTCGATTCACCCATCAGGCGGATGTCCACCGTCTGGCCCGGTGCCACGCCACGCAGTCGGGTCTCCTCGAAATAGCCATCAATGCGGAACGAGCCGGTATCCAGCAACGCCAGCACCGGCTTGCCGGCCACCACGTAGTCGCCCACGCGCAGGGTGCGGTCGTTGACCCGGCCATCGGCCGGCGCGCGCACCTCGGTACGGCCCAGGTTGAGCTCGGCCAGGTCGACCGCCGCCTGTGCGGTGGCCAGCGCAGCCTGTGCAGCCTGCAGCTTGGCGCGGCGCACTTCGGCATCCTCGGCGGCGACCAGATCCTGCAGGCTGCGGTCGCGACCGATCTCGCGGCGCAGCTGGGCGACCGAGGCCTGGCGCTCGGCCAGGCTGGCCTTGGCCTGTTCCAGCGCAATGCGATAACGGGCGCGATCGACCACGAACAACAGGTCGCCCTTCTTCACTGCCTGGTTGTCGGCCACGTCCACCGTTTCCACCAGCCCGGACACGTCCGGCGCCACCTGCACCACGTCGGCACCGACATGCGCGTCGCGGGTCCACGGCTCATTCATGTAATAGACCCACAGCTGGCGCAGCACCAGCAGGGCGACGATCACGGCTGCGCTGGTCAGCAGTATGGGCAGGGTCTTCTTCACGATCTTGTTCACGATTGCATCCAACGCAGGAGGTGGAACAGCAGGCCCAGCACGATCCCGTACAGCGCCAGGTTGAACAGTGGCGGGTGCCATATATGGCGATAGGCACCGGCACGCTGCAGCAGCGCGTGCAGACCGCTGTTGATCAGGTAGGCCAACAACATCAACCCGAGCAGGGTCGGGACGAACACTCCATGGAGACTGAATTCACCGGGCATCGGAAGGGGCGGGGGCGAGGTGGGGGAGGGGAGGGACAACAAAACAACGGCAACGGGCAAAAGCCGCTGGCGTATGCACGGCAGCGGCGGTGTTCGGGGGCAGCGCTCTTACGTGATGCGGTCGGCGGCCTCGGCCAGCAGGCGCCATGCCTTCAGCACGGCGTGCAGTTCATCCATGGAAAGCTCGCCGAACACGTCCTGGCGCAGGCCGATCAACTGGTCTTCCAGCTCGCTGACCAGCGCGTGGCCCGCGTCGGTCAGCCACAGCAGGTTGGCGCGGCGGTCACTGGCATCGCTTTCGCGGCGGACCAGGTCGCTGGCGCACAGCTTGTCCAGCAGGCGCACCAGGGAAGGCCCCTCCATGCCCAGCTGCTGGGCCAGCGCCACCTGGCGGATGCCACCGCCGGAGCGGCCGATCATCAGCAGCGGCATGGTGCAGGCGGTGGAGATGCCGTAGCTGCCGAGCCGGCTGTCGGCCAAGCGCTGCCACTGCCGCCCTGCGTACAGCAGGCCGGAGCTGAGCTGCATCTGCAGCACGGTGCGCTCGTCGAGGGGTCGGTCCATAAGAGATAGATAGGATACTACTAATTTCATTCCTATCAATGGTTTTTGCTGAATGGGTGGGTGGGTTGAGGAAAGCGTTGCGCCTGCCTGGTGCCGGGTGGGGCGGCGGGG
>NZ_JBSPUQ010000007.1:99350-219573 GCF_056861055.1 Stenotrophomonas sp. 115C5 | reverse complement strand
TGGGTCCGGTTGAGGGGGACGCTGCAAGTACGTCCATGTAAGCTCGGTCGCCGCATCCATGCGGCTCACGCCCCCTCAACCGGACCCACCCCGCCTTCGACAGTTCTCCGCGAGTTGTCGGAATGGCATGGGGTCAGATCCGTTTTCCTTCGGAAAACGGATCTGACCCCAGATTGATTTCGATATCTGACAGAAATTCATCCACGCATGGCGTGGATCTACCAGACACCGGGAAATTGTCAGCAGCGGGGCGGTGTCGGAGTGCGGGGTGTCAGCCGCATGGATGCGGCTGCCAAGCCCCCATGGACGGGTTTACGGCGTCCCCGCACTCCGACACCGCCCCGCCAACCCACGGGATGCCAGCTTTTGCTTTTGCTGTTGCCTTGGCTTGAAGCCTCTGCGGGTGCAGGGCGCAGCCCTGCCGAACACCCCTCAATGCAGCAGGGCCGCCACCGCCGCGCGGAACCCGTCCTGGGCCTGCCCTGACTCCGGCGCATGATGCAGCTGCCGCACCGCGCGTCCCAGCCGTGCCGCCCCGACAAAACCACAACTGGCCTGCAACCGGTGCAGCTGGCTGCGCAGCTGGCGCTCGTCGTGCTGGTCCACGGCCTGCTCGACCGCGTCGCGTACCCCCGGCAACTCGGCCAGGAACAGCTCGCGCAGGGCGATCAGGTGGTTGCGCTGGCCATTGAGCGCGGCCAGTGCCGCGGTCTCGTCCCAGTCCTGCACCTGCAGCTCGACCGCTGCCGGGGCCGGGGCAACGAAGATCCCCGCCGGGCTGTTCACCAGCGCGCGGCGCACGGCTTTCAGCAACTGGTCGCGGCCCAGCGGCTTGACCAGCGTGTCGCTGAAGCCAGCTTCACGCAGGCGGGCATGGATGGAGGTGTCGCCATCGGCGGTATGCGCCAACGCGGGGGTATCGGGGTGTGAACGGCGCAGTTCGCGCAGCAGCTGCGCGCCGTTGCCGTCCGGCAGGTTGACGTCGATCAGCCACAGGTCATGCGCGCCGGGTTCGGCGCTCGCCAGCGCACTGGCCAGTGAATCTGCGGTGTCCACGTCCGCCGGTAACGTTTCCAACGCCGCCTTGAAAAAACCGCGGCTGATGATGTCGTCCTCGACAAGCAGGAAGCGGGGCCGGCTGGCCCGCGGGGTCATCTGCATCAGGGCTGCCTCCATGTCAGCTGTTGCAATCATCAAGCACGGCGGCGGCGGGCGCAAGCGGGTCCGGGCCCTGCCGGTCAGGATCTGCGACAATACGCCCCCATTTTTGCCCGCAGCCTGTTGCCACGTGGCCCGATCCCGCTCCCGCATCGACCGTACCCCGTTCCAGACCGAGATCCTCGACCTCAGCCATGATGGTCGCGGCGTCGCCCGCCGTGAGGGTGAAGGCGGCAAGGTCACCTTCGTCAGCGGCGCACTGCCGGGTGAGGTGGTCATGGCCGAACAGACCGCCCGCAGCCGCCATTTCGACGAAGCGCGCACGATGGAAGTGCTGAAGGCCTCGCCGCAGCGCGTGACCCCGAAGTGCCCGCACTTCGGCACCTGCGCCGGCTGCGTGCTGCAGCACCTGGACGAAGACCAGCAGATCGTCGCCAAGCAGCGCGTGCTGATGGACAACCTGGAACGCATCGGCCACGTGAAGCCGGGTACCGTGCTGGCGCCGCTGGTCGGCGAGAGCTGGGGCTACCGGCGCAAGGGCCGCTTCTCGGTGCGTCGGGTCGAGAAGAAGGACAAGACCCTGGTCGGTTTCCGTGAACAGGATCCGCGTTTCGTCGCCGACCTCAGCCAGTGCCTGACCGTGATCCCGGAGATCGGCACCAAGGTCGAGGCGCTGTCCACCTTCATCGAATCGCTCGATGGCAAGCGCGATATCCCGCAGATCGAGTTCATCGCCGGTGACCAGGCCGTGGTCCTGACCGTGCGTCACCTGCAGCCGCTCAGCGATGCCGATCGTGCGGCCTGGGCTGCCTTCGGCCAGCAGCATGGCTTCGTGATCTACCTGCAGTCCGGTGGCGTGGACACCGTGCAGCCGCTGGACGGGCAGGGCGTGCCGCTGTCGTTCCGGCTGGCGCCGTGGGATGTGGAGCTGGCGTTCCGTCCGCTGGACTTCATCCAGGTCAATGCCAAGCTCAACGAGAAGATGATCGCCCACGCCCTGGACCTGCTGGAACCGGGTGAGGACGAGCGCGTGCTGGACCTGTTCTGCGGCTTGGGCAACTTCACCCTGCCGCTGGCGCGTCGCGTGCGCGAAGTGGTGGGTGTGGAAGGTGATGGTGGCCTCGTCGCGCGTGCGCGTGAGAATGCCGAGCGCAATGGCCTGGCCAACGCCCAGTTCTTCAGCGCCGACCTGACCCAGGATCAGCGCAGCACGCCGTGGATGCGCCAGGGCTTCGACAAGCTGCTGCTGGACCCGCCGCGCTCGGGCGCGATCGAAGTGCTGCAGCAGCTGCCGCTGAAGCAGTTCAAGCGCATCGTCTACGTCAGCTGCCACCCGGGCTCGCTGGCCCGCGATGCCGGCTACCTGGTCAACGAACAGGGCTTCACCCTGGTCAGCGCCGGTGCCATGGACATGTTCCCGCACACCGCACACGTGGAAAGCATCGCGGTGTTCGAGAAGCGCTGATCTGTCATGCCCATCGCGCATAATGGTGCGATGGGCATCGAAATCGAACGCAAATTCCTCGTCAGCAGTGATGGCTGGCGCGCCGCCGCGCACCGGGTGATCCCGATGGCGCAGGGCTACATCAACGACATGGGCGCGCTCGACAGCGGCACCCAGAACGCCTCGGTGCGCGTGCGCATCGAAGGCGATCATGCCGCGCTGAACCTGAAGTCGCGCACCATCGGCCATACGCGCCAGGAGTTCGACTACCCGATCCCGGTGGACGATGCACGCGCGCTGCTGGCGCTGTGCGTGGGCGGCCTGATCGACAAGCGCCGCCATCTGGTCGAACACGCCGGCCTGACCTGGGAAGTGGACGAGTTCCTCGGCGACAACGCCGGCCTGGTGGTGGCCGAGGTCGAGCTGGACAGCGCCGACCAAGTCATCGACCTGCCGGACTGGGTTGGCGTCGAAGTCACCGATGATGCCCGCTACTACAACGTTGCCTTGGCCAGTCGCCCGTATTCAGAGTGGTGAACTCTAAAAAGGGGACGGAGGGGATTAAGTCGTCTTTACCCCACCTGTGCGGGAAGCGACTTAATCCCCTCCGTCCCCTTTTATCGAGGGAGGCGGGCCCCATGTCGTGGGGATGAGAATCGACATCTACTCCGACGTGGTCTGCCCCTGGTGCTGGATCGGCAAGCATCGTTTCCAGCAGGGCGTGCAGTTGCTGGGCGCGAACGCGCCTGAACTTGATATCCACTGGCAGCCGTTCCAGCTGGACCCGGACGCGGACGCCACCCCAGTGCCGCTGCGCGAGGCCTACGTGCGCAAGTTCGGGGGCGTCGAGCGTACCGAGCAGATCCTCGGCCAGACCCAGACCATCGCGCGTGCCGAGGGCCTGCCGATGGACTTCAGCCAGGGCCAGGTGCGGGTGACCACGCTGCCGGCGCACCGGGTGCTGTGGCTGGCCGGCGAGCATGGCGTGCAGGATGCGGTCGGCGAGGCTCTGTTCCGCGCTCACTTCGAGCACGGCCAGAACCTGGCCGATAGCGCCGTGCTGGTGAAGGCCGGCGTGGCTGGCGGTCTGGACGGTGGTGAAATCGCGCAGATGCTGGCCTCCGACCGCGGCCTGGCCGAGGTCGAAGCCAAGCTGGCGCAGGCCCATGCATTGGGCGTTTCTTCGGTGCCGACCTTCGTCATTGATGGGAAGTGGGCCATTTCCGGGGCACAGCCGCCGGAGGCCTTCGCCAACGCCCTGCGCCAGATTGCGGCCGAACAGGGCGCTCCGGCCACCCCGGCGGGCGACGACGAGGCCTGCGGCCCGGACGGCTGCAAGGTCTGACCGGCCCCCCAAAAAGGGGACGGAGGGGATTAAGACGTATCCAGCCCACCTGGGTCGATTGCGCCTTGATCCCCTCCGTCCCCTTTTTCTGACCACTGCGCCTGTCGGCCGGTTCTGCGACAATGCGGCACTGCGCCATGCGGGCGCGCGTTGTGGAGATCGACCATGCTGCTGATCGGCGTTGCCGGCACCGAACTGACCGCCCAGGAACGTGACTGGCTGCAGCACGATGCCGTGGCCGGGGTGGTGCTGTTCAAGCGCAACTTCGCCTCGCGCCAGCAGGTGACCGATCTGAGCGCGGCGATCCGTGCCGCTGCCCCACGCCCGCAGCTGATCTGCGTGGATCAGGAAGGCGGCCGCGTGCAGCGTTTCCGCGAGGGCTACAGCGAGCTGCCGCCGCTGCAGGACATCGGCGCGCTGTACGCCACCGATCCGCAGCAGGCGCTGGCGCTGGCCGAGCAGCATGCCTGGCTGATGGCCAGTGAAGTCCGCGCCAGCGGCCTGGATCTCAGCTTCGCGCCGGTGGTCGACCTGGGCCGCGGCAACCGCGCCATCGGCAACCGCGCCTTCAGTGAAGACCCGCAGGTGGTGGCCGCGTTCACCGCCGCCTACGTGCGCGGCATGCATGCGGTTGGCATGGCCGCCACGCTCAAGCATTTCCCCGGCCACGGCACCGTGCTGGAAGACACCCACGTCGATACCGCGATCGACCCGCGCGCGCTGGACGCGCTGCGCGCGCAGGACCTGGTCCCGTTCCAGGCCGGCATCGCCGCCGGTGCCGACGCGGTGATGATGGCGCACGTGATCTACCCGCAGATTGCGCCTGAACCGGCCGGCTACTCGCCGCGCTGGATCCAGGACATCCTGCGCGGAGAGCTCGGCTTCCGCGGCGTGGTGTTCTCCGATGACATCGGCATGGCCGCCTCGCACAGCGCCGGCGGTGTGCCCGCGCGCGTGCACGCGCATCTGGATGCCGGCTGCGACGTGGTGCTGGTCTGCCACCCGGAACTGGTCGATGAAGCCCTGCACGCGGTGCAGGGACGCTCCCTCAATACTGCTGCGCTGCTGGGCCTGATCGGCCGCGGCGCGCTTGGCTGGGATGGCCTGCTGGCCGATGCCCGCCATGGCGACACCCAATCCCGTCTGCTTGAAACCCTTGGAAGAACCGTCTGATGCCCAACCTCACCATTTCCCAGGCCCTGGCCCAGGCTGACCTGCTGGTCGACCGCCCCACCATCGACAAGGCCATCGCTGGTATCGCCGACGCCATCGCGCGCGATTACAAGGGCGAGGTGCCGCTGTTCCTGTCCATCATGCACGGTGCGCTGCCGTTCGCCGGCCAGCTGGCGCTGGAACTGGGCGCGCGCGGCCAGGACGTGCAGTTCGATTACCTGCACGCCACCCGTTACCGCGGTGAAACCACCGGCGGCGACCTGGTCTGGAAGCACAAGCCGGCCACCTCGCTGTTCGGCCGCCGCGTGCTGCTGGTCGACGACATTCTGGACGAGGGCTACACCCTGCAGGGCGTGCGCACCTGGTGCCTGGAACAGGGCGCGACCGACGTGCGCATCGCCGCGATGACGGTGAAGAAACACGACCGCGCGCTACCGGACGTGACCGCCGACTACGCCGGCATCGAACTGCCGGACCGCTACGTGTTCGGCTTCGGCATGGACGTCAATGAAACCCTGCGCTGCGTGCCGGCCATCTACGCGATGAAGGAATAACGGCGCAGCCGCCCGCGGCGCGTCTTCTTCTGCCGCCGGCATCCTCGGGTGCCGGCGTTCGTCTTTTCATGGAGTGCTTCGAATGCAACAGATCGCCCTGGCCGTGATCGGCGGTACCGGTGTCTACAACCTGGCCAAGCTTGACGATGTGCAGACCCACGAGGTCGACACCCGCTTCGGCCGCCCGTCGGGCCCGGTGCGCGTCGGTACGCTGCTCGGCCATCGCGTGGCGTTCCTGGCGCGGCATGGCGAAGGCCATTCGCTGCCGCCGCACAAGATCAACTACCGCGCCAACCTGGCCGCGCTGCAGCAGCTGGGCGCGCAGCGCGTGCTGGCGTTGAACACGGTGGGGGGCATCACCGAACACTTTGGTCCGCGCGTGCTGGCTTGCCCGGACCAGATCATCGACTACACCTGGGGCCGCATCAGCACGATCTGTGAAGAAGAAGGCACCGACGTGATCCACGTCGATTTCGGCCATCCGTACACGCCGATGCTGCGCAGCAAGATCCTGGCCGCGGCCAGAGTGACCGGTGTCACGGTCCATGACGGTGGCTGCTACGGCGCAACGCAGGGCCCGCGCCTGGAAACCATCGCTGAAATCGCCCGTATGCGCCGCGACGGCTGCGATCTGGTGGGCATGACCGGCATGCCGGAAGCCGCGCTTGCACGCGAGCTGGGCCTGGATTACGCCTGCCTGGCGATCATCGCCAACTGGGCCGCCGGCTGCGGTGATGGCGAGGAGATTACGATGGCCGAAGTACTGGCCAACGTGCAGGCGGCCGGCAACGGACTTCCGGAACTGGTGGGCGAATTGGCACGGGGGTGATTGTCTTCCCCGAGCAAGCTTTGCATACTCAGCTTGTGCGCGGGTTCAGCGTACACCACCCATTCATTGCATAAGGTCTCGCATCACCATGCCGAACGGTACCGTCAAGTGGTTCAACGACGCCAAGGGATTTGGCTTCATCTCGCCGGAGGATGGCAGCGCCGACGTGTTCGCGCACTTCTCCGCCATCAACTCCAAGGGCTTCCGCAGCCTGCAGGAAGGCCAGCGTGTCACCTATGACGTGACCCAGGGCCCGAAGGGTGCCCAGGCTTCGAACATCACGCCGGCCGAGTGATCCACTCGACAGTGCGTTGAAAACCCCGCTTCGGCGGGGTTTTTTTTTGCGCAGTGGATCCACGCCATGCGTGGATGCCGTGCGCGGCTTCCCTTCTCCATTCGCAACCCACCTCGGGCACAATGCGCCCATGAAGGAACGACTGCGCATCGCCGTGATCGGCTACGGCACCGCTGGACAGGCAGTGTCCATCCTGCTCACCCGTGACGGCCACGAGGTGGAGATCTTCGAACGCGTGCCCACGCCGGGACCGGTTGGCGCCGGCTTCCTGCTGCAGCCCAGCGGCCTGCAGGTACTGTGGCAGATGGGCCTGCTTGATTCCGTGCGCGCACATGCCGCGCCGGTGCACCGCCTGTATGGCGACACGCCGTGCGAGCGCGCGGTGATGGACATGCGTTACGACGGACTGGATGCGCGCCTGCACGGCCTGGGCATGCAGCGCGGGGCCTTGTTCTCGCTGCTGGACGAAGCGCGCGCGGGTGCAGGCCAGTTGCATGCGGGCGTCAGCATCGCGGCGGTGGATGCCGAGCAGGGCCGCCTGCGCGACAGCGACGGTCGCATGCACGGCCCGTTCGATCTGGTGGTGGCCGCCGATGGCGCCGCCTCGACGCTGCGCGGTACGATCGCCGGCGGTGCCGGGCTGGACCGCGTGTATCCGTGGGGGGCGCTGTGGTGCCTGCTGCCGGCCGAAGACTGGCCGCACGTGCGGGAGCTGCGCCAGCGCTACGTGGCCGCGCGCAAGATGATCGGGCTGCTGCCGGTCGGTACGCGCCCCGGTGATGACACGCCGCGCCTGAGCTTCTTCTGGAGCCTGCCACGCGCCGACTTCGAGCGCTGGCAGGCCGACGGCATGACCCCCTGGCTGGATGAACTGCATGCACTGTGGCCGCAGGCCAGTGCGCGCTTCGCCCATCTGCGCGATGCCGGCCAGCTGGCGCGTGCGGTCTATCGCGATGCAGTGATGACGCGCTGGCACCAGGGCCGCATGGTGCTGGCCGGTGATGCCGCGCATGCGATGAGCCCGCAGCTGGGGCAGGGCGTGAACATGGCGCTGCTCGATGCGTTGGCATTGCGCGATGCCGTGCGCGCGCAGGGTGGCGGTGCCGGAGCGTTGCAGGCGTACCAGGCGCAGCGCAGGGCACACGTTGCGGTATACCAGCGCTGGAGTCGTTGGCTGACGCCGCTGTTCCAGTCCGACCGCGACGCCTGGGCCAAGGCGCGTGATGTGCTGCTGGGCCCGATGGGGCGCCTGCCTGGTGGCCGTGGCCACATGCTGCGGGTGCTCAGTGGCACGCAGCATGGTTGGTTTGGCTCGCTGGCACTGGATCCGGCTTTCGTCGACGCACTGGCCATCGCAGCGGAGATGCCTCGCATCAACGCGATCACGGCCAATGCGTGAAGCGCGTCGTCACGTGAATTAACGGTTGCCTCACCGTAGATATGCGAGAAGTAGCTTGCACGCGATTGCGCGTCGCCCGTTTTCCTTTCCGTGATCAACATCGCGCGTGGCCCGGGCGGCGCTGCCGTTGCGGCCTGTTGCGGCCCGGACGTGCCGCCTGTTGTTGAAGAGGAGGACGCCATGTTGTTCGCGGTCGAGGAGCTGGAATCGGAAATCTGCAAGCTGCGCGGACTGCTGCAGATGCTGCACGAGGACCAGCCCGACGTACTGGAGGACGTGTTCGAGTTCCATGTCGGCAGCCTGATCAGTCATGCATCAGCGGAGCACCACGCACGCATCCGCACCTGCGCGCAGGAGATGCTGACGGCGATCCAGGCGTTGCCGCGGCGACGTGAAGATGACACGCCTGATTTCCGGTTGATGCCGCAGCTGGGTATTCGTCCGGCCTGATTCAAGCCTCCGGCAGTTCCACCAGGCCGCCCTGCACGCAGACGATCATCTGCTCGCCAGGGACGGGGGCAGGGACGATTCCGGCGGTAAACGCGGAGAAGGCGGGCAGGATTGTCATCCGGTCGCGCAGCCAGAACGCGGCGAAGCGCCGCCGCAGGGGCGGCAAGGCAACCTGCGGATGCAGATGCCCGGCGATCACATGCAGCTCTGCATCGGGCATCGGCTCATGCCGAAGCAGGAACGGCCCCAGCCGTACTTCATCGTGGATCTGGACCTGCAACTGCGCATGCGGCAGCTGGCGGTCGTGATTGCCGCGCAGAACATGCACGTCCAGTGCAGCATTGCGTTCACGCCATCCCAGCCATTGCTGGTACCAGGCAGCGCGATGCGCTGGCCCATGCAGGATGTCGCCCAGGATCCACAGCTCGCGGCAGGCATGCCTGTCCAGCAGCCCCTGCAGGCGTTGCAGGTCTTCGCCGGTGCCGCCGCTGGGCAACGCGATGCCGGCACGACGGAATGCATCGGCCTTGCCCAGGTGCAGGTCGGCGATCAACAGCGCCTGCCGCGCAGGCCAGTACAGTGCACGCGCGCCAAGCAGAATCAGCGATTCGCCGGCGCGCAGCAGCGGCAGTTCATCGGCCATGGCGGCGCTCCAGCTGCTGGGCCGCGCGTTGCACACGGGTGCGCCAGTCTTCGTTGCTGAACTGCCCGCGCAGGCGTTCGGCCCACAGTGGAAAGCCCAGCGGTGTGAGTGACGCCGGGTGCTGCACCGAGAGGACCTGCATGCCGATCCTTGCCAGTACCTGCTGCAGCCCTGGGAGGTCCAGGCTGTCGTGCAGCACTTCGCGTTCGGCCAATGCCAACAGCAGGTGGCCGGGATCATGCTCGCGCAGTACGTCGTAGAGCAGGCCCGCCGAGGCCTGCAGCTGGCGCAGCGACCGCGGCATGCCGCCGGGCAGGCTGGGCACCAGCAGGCCGGATACGCGTGCGATGCCACGGAACTGGCGCCGCGCCAGCTCGCCCAGGTTCACTGCCGCGCGCAGATCGTCCAGCAGCTGATCGGGGGTGAACAATGCGCGCCATTGCGCCGCATCCAGATCGATCGCCTGCGCCGGTGCCAGCACCAGGCCATGATCGTTCACCGCATAGCCGATGCTGTTGCGCTGCCAGCGGGTACAGCGCAGTGCCAGCAGGGCGGCCAGCGCCTCGTGCACGTGGCGGCCGGCAAAGGGGTAGACGAACAGGAACTGGCCTTCGCGGCGCCGCACCTCTTCCACCAGCAGATGTTCCGGGCCGGGAAGCGCCGACAACTGCTGCTGCAGTGCCAGCAACGGTGACAACCAGCGTGATTCGGCACTGTCGTCGGCACCGGACAGTACCCACTCCAGCTCACGGCCGAGCGGTATCGACAGCGGCAACTGGCCTCCCTGCCAGCGCGGCACCACACCATCACCGCGCCCTCGCGCCAACCGCACGAAGGCGGTCATGTCGCGCAGCTGCACCAGTTCCAGCAGGCGCCCGGCGAACTGGAAGCGATCACCACGGCGCAGGCGGCTGGCGAACTGTTCCTCCACGGCGCCCAGGCCACCCCCACGCAGGAACTGCACGCGCACGCTGCCATCGCTGCTGATGGTGCCGATCGACAGCCGATGACGCAGTGCCTGGCGGCGATCGTGCATGCGGTAGCAGCCGTCGTCATCGCGCACGACCTTGTGGAAATCAGGGTACTGGGCCAGCGCCTGGCCGCCCTGCACGATGAAGGTCAGTACCGCCTGCCATTGGCCGTCGCCGAGCGATGCGAAGGCGTGGGTGCGCCGCACCTGCGCCAGTAGCGCGTCGCTGTCGAAGCCACCGGCCAGCGCGCGGCTGACCGCATGCTGGGCCAGCACATCCAGCGACAGTGTCGGCGGCCTGCGTGCTTCGACCACGCCTTTGGCCAATGCACGGCGCACCGCCGCGTACTCGGCCAGTTCCAGCGCATGGCTGGGCACGCACAGGATGGAACCGCTGGCACCGGGGCGGTGGCGCGCACGTCCGGCGCGTTGGCGCAGGCGGGCCACACCCTTCGGGCTGCCCAGCTGCAGTACCTGCTCAACCTCAGGGAAGTCCACGCCGAGGTCGAGGCTGGAGGTGGCAACCACGCAGCGCAGCACGCCCGCGCGCAGGCCATCCTCCACCTGCTGGCGCAGCGCCGGATCCAGTGAGCCGTGGTGCAGCGCAAGCGTGTCCTGGTCCTCGGGCCAGACCGCGGCCAGTGCCTGATGCCATAGTTCCGCCTGCGCACGCGTATTGGTGAACAACAGGCTGCTGCGTGCCTGCATCAACGCGCCCAGCACGCGAGGCAGTTGCGCCAGGCCCAGATGCCCCGCCCAGGGGAAACGTTCGCCGGGGTCGGGCAGCAGGCTGCGGACGCTGATTGCACGCGGGCGCACGCCCTGCACGATGGGCACGTCGGGCTGCCCGGGCAGCAGCACGTCGCGTGCCTCCTGCAGATTGCCCAGCGTGGCCGACAGCCCCCACAGCTGCACTGCAGGTGCGGCGTCGCGCAACACCGCCAGGTTCAACTGCAGCAGCACACCGCGCTTGTTGCCCAGCAGTTCATGCCATTCGTCCACCACCACGCAGCGCAGCTGGCGCATGCGCGGCAGCGTATCCGGATAGCTCAGCAGCAGCGCCAGCGATTCGGGTGTGGTCACCAGCACGTCGATGCGGCCTTCGCGGGCCTGGCGCCGCTCGCGGTTGCTGGCGTCACCGCTGCGCAGGCCGACACGCCATCCCAGTCCCAGGCCGTCGACGACGGCCTGAAGGGCGCGGGTGGTATCACTGGCCAACGCGCGCAAAGGCGTCACCCACAGCACCTGCAGTGGGCGCACCGCGCTGGCCCGGCGGGGCGAGGGCGGTGGATCGATAAGCGCCTGCAGCAACGGCCCACCGAACATCGCAAGCGTCTTGCCGCTGCCCGTGGGCGTATGCAGCAACCCGGATTCGCCGGCCAGGTAGTGGCGCCACATTGCGCGCTGGAATGGCAGTGAGCGCCAGCCGCGTGCCGTGAACCAGTCTTCCAGCCGGCGCAGCGCCTGGCTGCGGTTCATCGCGCCAGCGCCTGCAGGCTGGCCAGCTGATCGGCCTCGCTGGCAGGCTTGTCGTGGCGCCAGCGCAGGATGCGCGGAAAGCGCACGGCGATTCCGGACTTGTGCCGGCTGCTGCGGTTGACCGCTTCGAAACCCAGCTCGAACACCTGTTCGGCGCGCACGCTGCGCACCGGCCCGAAGCGCTCGCGGGTGTTGGCGCGGATCCAGCGGTCGAGCGCGAGGATCTCCTTGTCGTCCAGGCCCGAATACGCCTTGGCCACCGGCACCAGCGTGTCTCCGTCCCAGACGCCGAAGGTGTAGTCAGTGTACAGCGTGCTGCGCCGCCCGTGGCCGGCCTGTGCGTACAGCAGCACCGCGTCGATCGTGAGTGGATCGACTTTCCATTTCCACCAGTCGCCGCGTCGTCGCCCTGCCTGGTAAGGGGACGTGCGCCGCTTCAGCATCAACCCCTCCACACCGCGTTCGCGTGCCACGTCGCGCATCGCTGCTGCCCGTTGCCAATCGTCGGCGTCAACGTCGGGCGACAGCTGGATCCGCACATCGTCCAGCGCACCGATGACCTCAGTGAGCCGCGTTCGCCGTTCCTGCAACGGCAGCTCACGCAGGTCCGCGCCATCGTGTTCCAGCAGGTCATAGGCGAGCACGCGCACCGGCGTATTGCGCAGGGTCGCTGCTCCTGGCTTGCGACGTTGGATGCGGGTCTGCAGTGCGGTGAAGGCGCGCGGCAGGATGGCGTTGTCGTCCCAGGCCAGCAGCTCGCCGTCCAGCACGCAGCCATCGGGAAGCGCCATCGCCGCCTGCTCGATTTCGGGGAATCGGCCATCCAGTCGTTCCTCGCCACGCGACCACAATGCGACCTCGCCACGCCGGCGCAGCAGCTGCAGGCGGATGCCATCCCATTTCCATTCCAGCAGCCAGTCATCGATCGGGCCGAGCCGTTCGGCAGGTTCACCTTCCAGTGGCGATGCGAGGAAGAACGGGTAGGGCTGCTGACGGTCAAGCGGAAGCTCATCCGGCGACAGCAGCTGAGCCAGCAGCCCGGGCGAGGGCACCCACTCGCCAAGCATGCGCTGGGCGATGCGTGCGATGTCCAGGCCGGACCATTCGGCCAGTGCCTGCTGTACCAGCCGCTGCGAAACACCTACACGCAGGGCACCGGTCAGCAGCTTGTTGAACACCAGGCGTTCGCTGCTGCACAGCTGCTGCCAGCCTGCGACGACCGCCGCACGGCGCACTGCTTCGGGTTGATTGGCCACCGCCAGCAGATGTTGTTCGATCCATTCGGCCAAGGGGCGGTCGGCAGCTGGCCGGGATGGATCATCCAGCAGCAGGGTCAGCGTTTCGGCCAGGTCCCCCACCTGCGCATAGCTGTCCTCCACCAACCAGGGCGGCAGGCCCGATTCCTCGCTCACCCACGCGCGCAGTTCGCCGCTGGCGGCGATCCTGCGGCGTGCGCCGCCCACCTTGCCGCCGCTGAGCAGGTACAGCGCCCATGCCGCGTCATGCGCACGCGCCTGGCGGAAGTAATCGACCAGCGCCGCACGCTTGTCCAGCGTGGCGGTGCTGCGGTCCAGGCGCTGGTAGAGCGCAGCGAATGCCTTCATTCTTCGCTCCCGAAATCGGTACGGAAGGCTTCGGCAGCCACGCCGCGCTCGCGCAGGAACGGAATCAACGCATCGGTATTGCCATGGGTAGCGATCACCCGCTGGGCGCCCGTCTGTTCGATGGTCTGCAGCAGCGCGGGCCAATCGGCGTGATCGGAAATGACGAAACCGCGATCGACGTTGCGACGCCGCCGATTGCCGCGCAGCTGCATCCAGCCGGATGCGAAGCCCAGCTGGTGGCGGCCGAAGCGACGCATCCAGGGCGTGCCCGCAGCTGACGGCGGCGCGAGGATCAGCTGCCCGGCGGCATCCGGCTGGCGGCCCTGTTCGGCCACGGTGAGCGTCTCCAGCATCGGTACGCCGGCCTGCCGGTAGACCGCCACACCATTGGCGATGGCGCCATGCAGCCAGGCCGGGCGATCGTCCAGTGGCCGCAGTTCGGCCAGCACCCGTTGCGCCTTGCCCAATGCATAGCACAGCAGGATCGCCGCTTCGCCGCGTTGTTCGCATTCGCGGCGCCACGCCACGATTTCCGCAGCCACCGCCGGCGTGTCCGGCCAGCGGTAGATGGGCAGGGCGAACGTGGCTTCGGTGATGAAGGTATCGCAGGGCACCACTTCGAACGGCGCGCAGGTCGGGTCGGGCTGGCGCTTGTAGTCGCCCGAGGCCACCCAGACCTGCCGGCCGTCGTCGATGCGCACCTGGGAAGAGCCGAGGACATGGCCGGCAGGGTGCAGCGATACCTGCACCTTCCCCAGGCGGAACGGCACGCCCTCGACGTGCGCCTGCACCGGCACGTCACCCAGGCGCCAGCGCAGGATCGGCAGGCTGCCTTCGCTGCAGTGGTACTCGCCCATGCCCGGACGGGCATGGTCGCCGTGGCCATGGGTGATGACCGCACGCGCTACCGGTCGCCACGGGTCGATATGAAAATCGCCGGCGGCGCAGTACAGCCCCTCCGGGCGCAGCACCACCAGATCGTCGTTGCCTGCCATGTGGTCACTGTGGCCTGCGTCTCGTGCAGAGGGTGAGAATCGGCCTGAACACGGGCTTGGCAGGCGATGCGGCACAATCGGGGCGCAGACCTCTTGCCGCCAGGATGGACCGGATGAGTGGACCCAGCTTCAGCAGCAACGCGCCGTATGAAACCCATGTGGTGCTGAACCAGCCGCCGCCGTTCGCAGGGCGGCAGTTGTGGACCGACGACGTGGCGCTGATGGAAGCCGTGCAGCGCGAAGGCGCCGCCAGCTTCGCGCCGCGGCTGGGTGTCTATGGTGCACTCGCCGGTGATGAACTGTACCGGCTCGGCTTCGATGCCAACCGTGATCGTCCGCGGCTGCGCACGCACGATGCACAGGGCCATCGCATCGACACGGTGGAGTTCCATCCGGCCTATCACCGGTTGATGGACACGGCCAAATCGCACGGCGTCGCAGGATTGTCCTGGCATGAGCCGCAGCCTGGCGCACATGTGGCACGTGCGGTGTTGAGCTACCTGCATCACCAGGCCGAGGCGGGCACCAGCTGCCCGCTGACCATGACCCATGCGGCGGTGGCGGTGCTGCATTCGCAGTCGCATCTGGCCGAGTGGGCGCGCAAGGCCGCTGCACCGGTCTATGACCCGCGCGACGTGCCGGTGGCGGACAAGGCCGGCATCACCTTGGGCATGGGCATGACGGAGAAGCAGGGCGGCTCGGATGTCCGCGCCAACAGCACGCGCGCCGAACCGATCGATGGCGAGCGTTACCGCCTGGTCGGCCACAAGTGGTTCTTTTCCGCGCCGATGTGCGATGGCTTCCTGGTGCTGGCGCAGGCGCCGGGAGGACTGACCTGCCTGCTGATGCCGCGCCGGCTGGCCGATGGTGACCGCAATGCGTTCCGGTTGATGCGGCTGAAGGACAAGCTTGGCGATTGGGCCAACGCCTCCAGCGAGGTCGAGTTCTGCGGCGCACAGGCATGGCGCGTGGGCGAAGAGGGGCGCGGCGTGGCCACCATCATCGGCATGGTGATGATGACCCGCCTGGACTGCATGCTGGGTGCGGCGGCAGAGATGCGCATGGCGCTGGCGCAGGCCCTGCACCACGCACGCCATCGACGCACCTTCGGCAAACTGCTGGTCGAGCACCCGCTGATGACCAACGTGCTGGCTGATCTGGCGCTGGAGTCGGAAGCGGCCACGGTGTTGGCGATGCGCATCGCACGCGCGGTGGATCGTGCCGGTGTGGATGCCAATGAAGCGGCGATGGCTCGGTTGGGGACGGCGTTGGGCAAGTACTGGCTGTGCAAGCGCGCACCGGCCTTTGTCAATGAAGCGCAGGAATGCCTGGGCGGTGCGGGCTACGTGGAGGAGTCGATGCTGCCGCGCCTGTACCGGCAGGCACCGTTGAATTCGATATGGGAGGGCAGCGGCAACATCCAGTGCCTGGATGTGCTGCGCGCGCTGGCGCGTGAGCCGGAGGCGATGGCGGCGTTGCGCGGTGAGCTGGCGTCGGTGGCTGATCGTGATGCGCGCTATGCAGCGTCATTGCAGCGTTGGGCAGCGGCGCCGCCACCGGAGGAAGCGCAGGCGCGGCTGTTCTGCGAGCGCACTGCGCTGCTGCTGCAGGCGGCGCTGCTGCTGCGTGCGCGCAGTCCGATGGCGGAGGCGTTCGTGCGCAGCCGGCTGGAAGGGGAGCATGGGCTGGCGTTTGGGACGCTCCCGGCGGGGCTGGAGCTGACGGCGATGCTGGCGCGCGCGCTGCCGTAGGGAATAGCCAACGGCGGTGCCCCTCGTGGTGGGCGCTGATACTGATGGATGGGCCGCGCGGGTAGGTTGCGCTGGGGGCGCCGTGAATACGTCCTTGTAGGCTCGGGCGCGCCATCCATGGCGTTACGCCCCTGCGCAACCTACCCGCGCGGCCTTGGACGGTTTCCGTGCCGTCCACCACGGAATCAACAGAAAGAGCGGAGAGCGAAAAGCAGAAAAGCCGCGGCAGTGCCGCGGCTTTTCCTGTAGCGCCGAGCCGATGCTCGGCTGCCGATACACCTCAGTGCTTGGCTTCTTCCTTGGCGGCGTTGGCCTTGGCGTCATTGGCGACATCACGTGCCTTGTCGGCAACCTTCTGCGCGGCGTTGGCGGTCGCGTCGCTGGCGTGTGCGGCGGCGTCGGTTGCGGCGTCCTTGGCCTTGTCGGCCGCGTTCGCGGTGGCGTCTGCAGCCTTGTCCAGCGCCTGCTGGGTATCGGCGGCGGCCTGCTCGGACGCGGCAGCGGTCTTGTCGGCGGCGTTGCGGGTGGCTTCGGCGGCCTTGTCCACGGCGTCACGGGCGGCAGCGCCTGCGCTGTCGGCAGCCTGCTGTGCGTCCTGCTTGGCCTGTTCGGCTTCCGGGCCCTTGCAGGCGGCCAGGGCCAGCAGCAGGGAGGCGGCCAGCAGGGTGGTGGTGATCGGACGAATCTTCATGGCGGTCTCCGGTACTGCAATGGATGGGGACGCCAGCCTATTCATGCCGTTGTGAAGACGGGGTCGCGATGCAGCGGCTCAGTCGCGCGCATTTCGACAAAAGAAAAAGCCGCTGGCGAACCAGCGGCTTTTCCAGAACAGCGTGAAGAAAGAAGTTATTACTTCTTGGCTTCTTCAGCAGCGTCCTTGGCCTTCTCAGCGGTGCCTTCAGCAGCCTTGGCAGCGTCAGCAGCGGCGCCGGCAGCGGCGTCGGTGGCAGCAGCGCCAGCCTGGGCAGCAGCGTCAACCGAAGCGTCAGCAGCGGTGGCGGCGGTGTCAGCGGCCTGCTGGGCAGCGTCGGCGGTCTGGGCGCCAGCAGCGGCGGCCTGGTCGGCAGCAGCCTGGGCTTCGGTGGCGGCTTCGTTGGCCGAAGCAGCGGCGTCCTGGGCAGCTTCCTGCTTCGAGCAGGCGGCCAGGGCCAGAGCCAGGGACATCGCGACCAGCAGCTTGTTGATGCTCATTGTGTGAATCCTCGTCGTTAGAATTAGGCAACGCGCATGCTGCGCGCCGACAACATGATGACAAGCCAAGATTGGGTGTCAAGCGATCCCGCATTCATTTTTGCGAAATCATCGTTAAATCCATTTAAATCAATTCGATGGCGATAGCCGTTGCTTCGCCACCGCCGATGCACAGGGTGGCAATGCCGCGCTTGCCACCGCGCGTGCGCAGGGCGTTGACCAAGGTCACCACCAGGCGTGCACCGGAGGCACCGATCGGATGGCCCAGTGCGCAGGCACCGCCATTCACGTTGAGCTTCTCATGCGGGATGCCCAGTTCGCGCATCGGCGCCATCGCCACCACAGCAAAGGCTTCGTTGATTTCAAACAGATCGACCTGGTCCAGCGACCAGTCGGTCTTGTCCAGCAGCTTGTGCAGCGCGCCGATCGGGGCGGTGGTGAACCACTCCGGTTCCTGCGAATGGGTGGCGTGGCCGACGATGCGGGCCAGCGGGGTGATGCCTCGCGCGGCAGCGTCCTCTTCGGCCAGCAGGACCACTGCGGCGGCGCCGTCAGAGATGCTGGAGGAACTGGCGGCGGTCACGCTGCCGTCCTTCTTGAAGGCCGGGCGCAGGGTCGGGATCTTGGCGATGTCCGAGCGGCCGGGCTGCTCGTCGGTGGTGACCTCGACCTCGCCCTTGCGGGTGGTGACCTTCACCGCGACGATTTCATCGGCGAACGCACCGTTGGCCTGGGCCGCCTGCGCGCGCTTGACCGATTCGATGGCGTAGGCGTCCTGCTCTTCGCGGCTGAACTGGTACTTGTCCACGGCGCATTCGGCGAATTCACCCATCGCCTTGCCGTCGTATGCGTTGACCAGGCCATCGTGGGCCATGTGATCGACCGCCTGGAAGTTGCCGAAGCGGTTGCCGGTGCGCGAGTTGGGCAGCATGTGCGGCGCGTTGGACATCGACTCCATGCCGCCGGCGACCACGATGCTGGCCGAACCGGCCTTGATCAGGTCATGGCCGAGCATGATGGTCTTCATGCCCGAGCCGCACACCTTGTTCAGCGTGGTGGCACCGGTTGACAGCGGGATGCCGGCAGCGATCGCCGCCTGGCGGGCCGGCGCCTGGCCCAGATTGGCCGGCAGCACGCAGCCCATGAGGACTTCGGAAACGTCGCTGGCCGGGATGCCCGACTGTTCCAGGGCGGCGGCGATGGCGGCCGCGCCAAGGGTCGGGGTCGGCACGCCGTTGAACTGGCCGAGGAAGGAGCCGATGGCGGTGCGCTTGGCGGCGGCGATGACGATGTTGGACATGGCAATCTCGTTGATGCGTAAGCAATGTTCGGAAAGGAGACCGTGGGCCGTTGGAAGCGCCCCGGTTTCCCGGCAGACTGCGTGGGGGTCGGCCCAAGTATAGAGGGTCGGGGAGGGCCGCCGTTGGACGGCGCCGCATGCCTGCCGGCACAAGGGCGGGCCAACGTTCATGGGAAGGAATCGATGAAACGCACGACGACGGTGAGATCTGCCCTGGCAACCGCGCTGGCACTGGCGCTGACGGCCTGTGGTGGAGGTGGCGGGGGCGGCAACGTGCGCATCGATACACCGCCACCACCGCCGCCACCGACTACCCCGCCACCGACGCCGCCGCCCCCGGTCAAACCACAGGAGCCGGCTTTCGACGCGCATCTGTCAGTCACCAATGCGCGCGCCGCACAGGCTGCCGGCCTGACCGGTCAGAACGTGCGCATCGGCATCGTCGATTCCGGCGTGCAGCGCAATGCGGTGGCATTGAATGGCCGGGTGCTGGCCAACCTCAACTACATCGATCCGGCCAGAAACAATCTGGGTGTCGATGATGTGGTCGGCCACGGCACCGCCGTGGCCAGCCTCGCCGCCGGCGCGGCAACGGGCTCCTGGCCGGGCGGCATCGCGCCAAAGGCGCAGATCGTGTCGGCACGGATCATTGCCGACAAACCGCCGACCGACGACGGCAGCGGACGCGGCAATGCATTCAGCGGACCGCTGGGTGTGGCCCAGGTCCACCAGGACCTGATCAGCTACAACGTGAAGGTGATGAACAACTCGTGGGGCGGCCTGTACTGGACCGACCTGCCGACCACCGCGCAGGTGGCCGCCGAGTATCGTCCCTTCGTGATCAACCACGGCGGGCTGGTGGTGTTTGCCGCGGGCAATGATGGCCGCAGCGAACCGAGCAGCCTGGCCGCGCTCCCCAGCCAGCAGGGCGTGGCCGGCACGCTGCCGGCCGCCGATCTGGAGCGCGGCTGGCTGGTGGCCACCGCCGTGGATCCGTATGCGCCCGGTACGCTGGCCAGCTATGCCAATGCCTGTGGCCAGGCAGCCCGCTACTGCCTGGCGGCGCCAGGCAGCGCGGTCTATCCCGATGCCAATGGTGGCAGCTACTACTGGAACTACGGCACGTCATTTGCGGCGCCCTTGATTTCCGGTGCGGCGGCGCTGGTCTGGGAGCGCTTCCCGTACTTCAGCAACGATCTGGTGCGGCAGACCCTGCTGGGCACCGCCAAGGACATCGGCGCGCCGGGCGTGGATCCGGTGTTCGGCTACGGCCTGCTCGACATCGGTCGTGCGATCAACGGTCCGGGCCGTTTCGACTGGGGGGATGTGGTCGCCAACGTGGATCTTGCTTCGACCGGCTCGGCGTGGCGCAACGACATCGTCGGCAGCGGCGGCCTGGTCAAGCAGGGCGGGGGCACCCTGGTGCTGGCCGGCAACAACAGTTACACCGGCGCCACCCGCATCGAACGCGGCATCCTGTCGCTGCAGAACGGTGGCATGGTCCGTTCCAATGTGACCATTCTCGGCCAGTCCGATCCGGATTCGACCGGCCTGCAGTTCAATGGCGGCACGCCCCGCGTGATCGGCAATGTGGTCAACGGCAGCAGCGTGTTCCTCACCACCGGCAACACCACCGGCACCATCGAGGGCAACTACACCCAGCAGGCCGGCGCGCAGCTGATGATCGCACTGGGCGCCAATGCGCTGCAGGTCACCGGCAATGCCACGATCGACGGTGGCGTGCGCGTGCATGGCTTCGTTTCCGGCTACGTGCCGCAGAACGGCAGCCGGCAGGACCTGATCCATGCGGCAGGCGGACTCAGTGGCACCTTCAGTACGCCGGCTACCTCCAGTGGCCTGCAGGGGCTGTCGTTGCTGCAGAGCAGTTACGGCTATGACAGCAACAACGCCTGGTTGAACCTGACCCAGGTCAGCGTCACCGCAGCGGCCAGTGGCCTGGGGGCGTCCGCCCAGGCGGCAGCACAGCGCCTGGAAGGTGCATTCGCAGCACTCGACAGAAACGCAGGGCTGCAGGGATCGGCCTTTGGTGCAGCGGCCGGCGCCCTGCAGTGGACCGGCGGTGGCCCGCAGGGCCTGGCCGCCAGCCTGCAGAGCCTGTCCGGTCAAGCGCACGCCCGTGCCGAAGCGGCGACCTTCGACAGCATCGACATGTCGCGGCGTGCGATCGCCGAGCGCTTCGATCGTGTACAGGCCGCACCGCGCCTGCGCGGGAGCTGGCAGAGCGCGCTGGGTGAGGCGGGGCAGGGCAGCTTCGCCGGCAACGCTGCCGACAGCCGGGGCTGGATGGCCGGCCAGGATCTGCCACTGGGCAGCAACGGTCTGATGGGCGTGGCGTTTGGCGAGACCCGAAGTAATGGTGGCAGCAGTTTCGGCGGCGATCGTGGGCGTGATCGCCAGGCGCAGGCGCAGCTGTACGCGGGCTGGAATCTGGGGCGTGGCTACGCGCTGGCCCAGGTCGGCAGCGGCCAGTTCACCCGCGCGCTGGATCGTCAGCTGCTGCTCGGTGCGGGCGCCTATGGCGTCTCTGCGCGGTATGGCGGCCGTTTCAGCAGTGCCAGCGTGGAGGGCGGGTACCGGCTGGGGCGTGCAGGCGCATCATTGACGCCCTACGTCGGCGCCAGCACCACGCGCGTGGATACCGACGCCTTCAATGAGCTCGGCGGCTTCGGTTTCGGCCTGCGGGGTGATGCCAATCGCGTGCAGCGCAGCCAGATGCTGGCCGGTATCCGCGGCGAGCGTGGCTGGGGGCGTTGGACGCTGCGTGGGCATGCCGAATGGCAGCAACGGCTTGATGGTGCGGATGCGGACTGGCAGGCCAGTTTCGTCGGCGTCGATGCCTGGGCACCGCTGGCGGGCTGGAACGCGCCGCGCGGCAGTGCGCTGATCGGCGTGGCGCTGGAATCGTGGTGGGGCCGCACTGGCCGCCTGAGCCTGGGCTTCGACCAGCGCGTCGGTGGCGAAGGTGCGCGGCAGGCAGCCCTGCGCTACAGCACCGGCTTCTGAAGGACAGGTCGCGCCGGGTCCTGCCCGGCGCGACGTCGGCTGGCTCAGCCGCCGCGCAGGTTGCCCAGGCGCGGGGTGCTGCGGCCCAGCGGCATCTTCAGCTTGCCGATCGACAGGATGCGGCTCTCGGCGATGCGGTCGGCGGCACGCTGCGGCGCGATGTTCTCGCGCTGCGACAGTTCGAAGATGCGGGTGAGGTTGTGGTAGATGCTGCGGATCAGGCGCATCGCGCGTTCGCGGTTGTATCCGTCGATCTCCAGCGACACGTTCATCACGCCACCGGCATTGACCGCATAGTCCGGTGCATACAGGATGCCGCGCGCATGCAGCTCGTCGCCGATCTCCAGGCTCGACAGCTGGTTGTTGGCGGTGCCGCAGATGATCTTCGCCTTGATCCGCGGCAGGGTGTCGGCGTTGATCGCGCCTTCCAGCGCGCACGGTGCGAACACGTCGGCGTTCACTTCATGGATCTCGTCCGGCTTGACTGCTTCGGCGCCGAAATCGCTGACCGCGCGATCAACCAGCGCGCTGTCCAGGTCGGTGACGTAGAGCTTGGCGCCGCGGTCGCGCAGCAGCTTCACCAGTTCCATGCCGATGTGGCCCAGGCCCTGCACTGCGATGCTGGTCTTGCCCACTTCCTCATGGCCGAACTTGAAGCGCATCGATGCCATCAGTGCCTGCAGCGCACCGTAGGCGGTGAACGGGGCGGGATCGCCGGAGCCACCATGGACCTGGTGCACGCCGGTCACGAACTGGCTTTCCAGGTAGATGTTCTCCATGTCGTTGACGTCGGTGCCGACGTCCTCGGCAGTGATGTAGCGCCCGCCCAGGGAATCGACATAGCGGCCGAAGGCACGGAACAGCACCTCGGTCTTGTCCACTTTGGGGTCGCCGATGATCACCGCCTTGCCGCCACCTACGTTGAGGCCGGCCAGTGCATTCTTGTAGGTCATCGTCCGGCTCAGCCGCAGCGCATCGGTCAGCGCCTCGTCGGTGCTGGCGTAGGGGCGCATGCGCACGCCGCCCAGGGCCGGGCCAAGGGTGGTGTTGTGGATGGCGATGATCGCCTTCAGGCCAGCGTCGTGGTTGTGGCAGAACACCACCTGTTCGTGGCCGGTGGTGGCGAGGGTTTCGAATAGCATGGCGTCTCCGATGGCGCGATCAGCGGCGAACTGCAGCGAACGGCCAGTGAACGGTAGGGTCCCAAAACAAAAAAAGCGACGTCGTCGGTGCAGGGGGACGGGTCGCGCGGCGCCATTCTAGTCCATTCCCCCGGCCGGTGCCGTCGACATCGGCGGCCTTCCGGTTAAAGAAGATGAAAGTGCGGCCGATGCTGCGACGACGGCGGGTGGCCGGATTCGCGTGAAGAGGCAGGGCGGTCAGTGACGGCAAGGGCACCACAACGACAGGGCGGGCGGCGATGACGCCGGCCTGGTGGCGATCGCTGCGCGGCTGGCTGGCGCGCTCGACCGGGGCCGCGCCGTCCCGGTTGGCGGCGGTGTCGCGGCAGGCGGTGGCGGCGGCTGCGGCCAGCCTGCAGGGTGAGGCGCTGCCTTCGGCCGAGATCGCTGCACATCTGCAGCGCGGCCTGCATGCGCTGGCCCTGTACCCGCGCCTGGCCGGTGAATCCACGCCGGTGCAGGCCGCGGGGCTGGGCGAGGCGGTGGCGCGCGCACTGCAGGACCGGGACTGGGCGGCCCGTCAGTTGCCGCGCCGCCCGCAGCTGCTGCCGCAGCTGATCCAGACGGTCAACGACGATGCGGCATCGGCGCGGGTGATGGCGGCGATCATCGGCCAGGACCCGGTGCTGACCGGCAACCTGCTGCGCATCGCCAACAGCCCGGCCTACAAGGTGCACGAGCGCCCAGTGGAAAGCCTGCAGCGGGCGGTGACGCTGGTCGGTACCGAAGGCGTGCGACAGATCATCAGCGCGGTGCTGGTGCAGCCGGTGATGCAGGTGCAGTGCGAGGTGTTTCCGCAGTTCAGCACGATCATCTGGGAGCACGCGCTGCTGGCTTCGCGCGCAGCCGCTGACCACGCGCGCACGGTCACCTTCGGCGATGCCTTCGCCGCCCAGTGGCTGGGCCTGGTACAGGGGCTGGGGGCCGCACTGGTGATGCGCCAGCTGCTGCAGGAAGCGCAGGCACGCGATGAGACGGTGGAGCCGGCGCTGGCGCTGCAGCTGCTCCAGCAGTGGTCGCTGCCGTTGGCGCAACGCGTGGCTGCGGCCTGGGAGCTGCCCGAGCCGGTGCACCAGGCACTGGCGCCCGAGGCGGATGGCCCGCTGGCTGACAGCCTGCGCCTGGCCAGTGCGGCCGCAGCGGCCAGCCTGCTGTGCCGGCATGGACATGCCAGCCAGAGCCGCATGCTGGCCCTGCTCGAACAGTTGCCTTCGGCGCCGCCGCATGCCCTGCGCTGGATCTGGCGGCGCCTGCACGGGCGCAGTGTGGAAACACGCGATGACGCTGGACAGGAAGAAGCGGATCCTGCGCCCTGAGTGCTACAGCTGCGATTCCACCGGCAGCCAGCTGATCACCCGCGCGGTCCAGCGCTTGCCCAGGCTGGCCCCGGGTTCGGCCTCCACCCAGTGCGGCGGGGGCTGCCGCTCCAGCCAGCGCAGGTCATCATCGCGACCCAGCGCCAGCCACCAGCTGTGCTCCGGGCCGGCAAGGCGCAGGTACTCGTCGCGCAATTGCGCACCCAGCACCGGGTCGTCGAACAGCACGCCCATTTCGGTATTGAGGTAGGCCGAACGCGGGTCGAGGTTGAACGAACCGACGAAACCACGACGGTCATCGACCACGAATGCCTTGGTGTGCAGGCTGGCCCCGCTGCTGCCGAACAGGCTGGCATCCAGCTGGCCGTGTGCCTTCAGTTCGTACAGCTGCACGCCGGCCTTCAGCAGCGGCACGCGGTAGCCCATGTAGCCGCCGTGTACCGCCGCCACGTCGTTGGCGGCGAGTGAATTGGTGACCACGCCGACCTGCGCGCCGCGCGCGGCCAGCGCCGACAGCGCCTCGACCCCATCGTTGCCGGGCACGAAGTAGGGAGAGATCAGCAGCGCACTGTGCCGCGTGCTGCGCAACTCGTCGCTGAGACGGCTGACCAACCAGCCGCGGCGATCGTCATCGCGGTGCTTCATCGGCGGATCGGAAGCGATGCGCACGTTGGCGCTCCAGTGCAGCGGTTCCGGGCTGGGCCGCTGCCGTGCGCGTGATTCGGCCACGCGCTGCAGGTAGGGCTGTGCCTTGGCATGCATGGTATCCAGGTCCGACTGCCGCACCAGCTGCTGCAACTGCGCATCGGTGTACGAGGCCAGTGCGGAAATCGGGATCGCCGTGCTGCTGTTCCAGTAGTCGTCAAAGATCTGGTTGGCCTGCTGCACGGCGGGGCCGGCCACCACCAGATCCAGATCCTGGAAGTTCACATCGTCGCGCGCGCTGAAGTATTCCTCGCCGATGTTGCGGCCACCGACGATCGCGATGCGGCCGTCTGCGATCCAGCTCTTGTTGTGCATGCGGTGGTTCACGCTGAAAGCGCGCTGCACCAGTTCCAGCGTGCGCGCGATGCCGCTGCGGTTGCGGAACGGGTTGTACAGGCGGATCTCGATGTTCGGATGCGCATCGAGCGCCATCATCAGCGCGTCCTTGTCCTTGGCGTTCATGTCGTCAAGCAGGATGCGCACGCGCACACCGCGCTCGGCGGCGTCGTACAGCGCCTTGGCCATCAGGTGGCCGATCAGGTCGTCGTGCCAGATGTAGTACTGCAGGTCCAGGCTGCGGCCTGCGTGCGTGGTGATCATCGCGCGTGCGGCGAAGGCATCCATGCCATCACTGAGGAACGCCACGCCGGACTGCCCGGGGTGTGCGTCCTGCAGCGGCACGATTTCCTGGTCGATGCGGGTCTGCGCCGGCTGCAGTGGCAGCACATGCGAGGGTGCGCCCTGCGCCCGTGGCGTGAGATGGTCGGCCAGCAGCAGCCCGGACAGGACCAGCAGCAACAGCGCGGCGAGGATGATTGCAGCGACGCGCAGCAGGCGTCGCCACAGGGGCTTGGGCAGGCTCATGGCCCGATGGTAGAGCCACGCCATGCGTGGATGAAAGCCAACAGATTCATGGCAGTAGATCCACGCCATGCGTGGATGCCTTCTTCAGGCAACGTCACGCCATGCGCGGATGACAGGAACTTCGCGGTCAGAACCGTTCGTCGCTGCCCAGGTAACGCCACTGCCCCGCAGGCAGCGGTCCCAGTGCCACGCGGCCAATACGCAGCCGACGCACGGCCGTCACCTGCAGGCCGGCAGCGGTGACCGCCACGCGCAGGCCCTTGGCCGTCAGGCCTTTGCCCGCGAAGCGCAGGCGCTGCTCGCTCTGCCAGCTGACCTTGGCGCCGCCCGATTCCTGCTGCAGCCGCGCCATCAGCCACGGGCCGCGCTCGGGCCCGCCTTCGGCCACTTCGATCAGGTATTCCTGTTCGGTGCGGCCCAGATTGCGCTGCAGATGGGCCAGCGTAGCCGGATCCTGGCTGACCACCACCAGGCCGCTGTCGCTGGCCGGAAGCGAGGCGGCCAGCTGCAGGCCGTGGAAGTGTCGCTGCAGCGGACGGATGTCGCTGGCATCAAGCTCGCTGCGGCTGTCACTGCTGACCAGCGCACACAGGGTCTCAGCAGCAACGCCGGCCGGCTTGTGCAGCAGCATGCTGACCCGCTCGGCCTTTTCATCGCTGGCCTGCTCTGCCACGACGATCACCGCGCTGTCATCGACCGGACGCTGCGGCTGTTCCACCACGTCGCCGTTGACCGTGACCCAGCCGCCTTCGATGTAGCGTCGCGCTTCGCCGCGCGGGATGCCGAGCAGAGCGGACAGGCGTTTGTCGAGACGGATCGGTTCCATGGCGGAAAGGTCAGGCAGGGGGCGCGCAGTGTAGCTGCTGCGGCCGGTCAGCGCTGGCCGCGGTTGGCCAGCTCGGTCAGGTACAGCCGGGTATCGAACTCCAGCTGCAGGTAATCCGGCTCCATGTGCTGGCACAGCTGGTAGAAGGCCTTGTTGTGGTCGGCCTCCTTCAGGTGGGCCAGTTCGTGCACCACGATCATGCGCAGGAACGCGGCCGGTGCCTGGCGGAACACGGTAGCGATGCGGATCTCGCGGCTGGCCTTGAGGCGGCCGCCGTGGACGCGGGAGATGGCGGTATGGGTGCCCAGCGCGTGCTTGATCACTTCCAGCGTGTTGTCGTAGCAGACCTTGTTGAGCGGCACCGACTTGCGCAGGTAGCGGTCCTTCAGGTCCTGGGTGTAGTCGTACAGCTGGCGGTCGCTGCGCACTTCGTGCGGGTCGGGGTAGCGCTGCTGCAGCCAGGGGCCGAGTTTGCCCTGTGCCAGCAGGTCGCTGACCTGGGCGACCAGGGGTTCGGGATAGCCGGTGAGGTACTTCAGGACTGCCATGCAGGGGCGGCGGGGCGTCGGTAGAATGGAGCATCCAAGATTACACGCGGTACGCATCGACCATGGCAAAGCCCAACGCGCTGCAGGAACAATTGCTCAAGGCCGGCCTGGCCAAGAAGTCGCAGGCCAGCGCTGCCGCGAGCGCGCAGGCCAAGGCCCGGCAGGGCAAGGCCGAATCGACCTCGGCCGACGTCCAGCGCGAGGCTGAACGGGCCCGCGCCGAGAAGGTCGAGCGCGACCGCGCACTGGCCGCCGAGCGCAATGCCCAGGCCCGTCAGGCTGAACAGAAGGCGCAGGCGAAGCAGATCATCACGGCCCATGCCGTGCCCCACAAGGGCGACGACGAGTACCGTTTCAGCGATGGCGCGGCGATCCGCACCCTGCTGATCGACCCCAAGCTGCGCAAGGCGCTGTCGGTCGGCGTGCTGGTCATTGTCGCCAATGGCGAGGGCTACGCCCTGCTGCCACGTGCTGCTGCCGAGAAGGTGCGTGAGCGCGCCCCGGAGGCGATCATTGTCGACCATGGCCAGCCGGGCTCGACCGCCGAGATCTCCACGGGCAACGCCGAAGACGATGCCTACTACGCGCAGTTCCAGGTACCCGACGACCTGGTCTGGTAAGCAAAAAGGGGACGGAGGGGATTAAGTCGCAATCGGCTTGATGCGGCCCGTCTGCCTTCTGCTCAACTTGCTGAAGGCCCGCCGGTCATGGCCCGGCGCTACCGTTTACTGCGCGGTGTATCGTCCCCATATCAGGCGACACACCTGCGGAGGATGGCCATGGCCACCGGTTGGGCGGGAGACGGCGCGGTCCAGGACCAGATCGACGCCACCGTCGACGATGCGATTGCCCGCGCGCGGCGCCAGCTGCGCGAGGGCCCGGGTCTGGAACACTGTGAGGAATGCGACGCGCCGATCCCGTTGGCGCGGCGCCAGGCCGTGCCTGGTGTACGTCTGTGCGTGGCGTGCCAGCAGGCGCATGACGACGAAGAACAGGCGCATGCCGGCTACAACCGGCGTGGCAGCAAGGACAGCCAGCTGAGGTAAAGGGGGTTTTTATTGCAGGGCTGCGCCCTGCACCTGCCGAAGCCAGAGCTAGAGCCAGAGCAACGTCAAAAGCGGGCATTCCGTGGGATGGCGGGGCGGTGTGGGTGGTCAGGACACGCCGTAAACCCATCCATGGGGGCTCGATGGCGCCATCCATGGCGCCAACGGTCCTGCCCACCCACACCGCCCCGCCTCTGACAGATTCCGTGCGGTTGGCGGGTGCCGACCGTTAGTCGGCACATCTGTCAGATATCGAATGAATTCATTCGTGCCGACCAACGGTCGGCACCCACCAAAGCAGAACGCCGTTCCGACAGCTCGCGGAAAACTGTCGAAGGCGGGGTGGGTCCGGTTGAGGGGGCGTGAGCCGCATGGATGCGGCGACCGAGCTTACATGGACGTACTTGCAGCGTCCCCCTCAACCGGACCCAGCCCGCCAACCCACGGAATGCCCGCCTTTGACGTTGACGTTGCTTCGGCAGGTGCAGGGCGCAGCCCTGCAAAGAAAAACCTACCCTCAGCCATCGCCCTGGATGCCGCCGGGTGCCTGCGCCGGATCACGCCAGCGGCGCACCGTGCGCTGGAAGAACAGATTGTTCGGCAGCTGCAGCACCGTGCCCTCGTGGCCGTCGCCGGTCTCCTGCAGTGTGGTGTAGATCAGGTTCACGTCGATCACCCGGCCCTTCAGGCCTGGCTTCTCGCCGTTCTCCAGCACCTCGATGTAGTCGTGCAGGCGGAACGGGCGGGTGGTGAAGATCAGCAGCGTGCAGAAGATGTTGGACAGCACGCTCCACGCCGCGAAGAAGGCCACCGCGCCCACGGCTGCGAAGCCGGTGAAGGCGGTCCACAGCACCGACGGCTTCGCGCCGAGCAGGCTGAGGATGTACAGCAGGGCACTGAAATAGACCACGAAGCTGGTGATCCGGCGTGCACCCATCACCATTTCGGGCGGCAGCGTGTAGTGCTCGGCGAAGCGGCGGATCAGGCGACGGGCGAGCACGCGCAGGAGCCACGCAACCAGCAGCACCAGTACGATCTGCACGGCGACGCCGGCGTAGTTCAGCCACGGGTGAGTCCAGGCGGGCAGGTGATCCTTCAGCGACAACATCATGGGGCGACTACGGAGGGGGAAACGGCCCCCGATGTTACCCGGCGCGTGCGGGGGATTCGACCGCCGGGGTCCAGGCCAGGCAGACCAGCTCCTGGCGGTGCTGCTGCAGGCAGGCGCGGCCATTGTCGGGACGCAGCTGCAGTGACAGGCCCATCGCCTGCAACAGTAAGCAGGCGGTGATCACCAGCAGGGCGGCGCAGGATGGGCTGGACATGGCAGGACTCCTGGACGGCAATTTCGCGAAGGACCTTCCATGGATGCAGCAGCCATCAAAAAGGTTGCATGGCATCGATCATGGATGGGCTCTAAACCTTTTTCCGGGTCGCCGCATCCAAGCGATATGCTCGACACCACCATGCCCGCGCTGCCTGCCGCCAACGACGCCGTCGACGAACCCGCCCTGGTGCGGGCGGCTGCCGCCGGAGACACCGCGGCCTATGAACTGCTGTACCGGCGCCACGCGCCCCGGGTATTCGCTGTGCTGTGGCGGCTGTGTGGCGGCCAGCAGGCACGCGCCGAGGACGCGCTGCAGGAAGCGTTCCTGCAGGCATGGAAGGCGCTGCCGGGCTTCCGTTTCGAGAGCAGCCTGTCGACCTGGCTGCACCGGCTGGGCGTCAACGCCGCGCTGATGGAACTGCGCGGGCGTGCCGGCGGGCAGGACCATGACAGCCTCGACGAAGTGGACGGAGGGTTGCAGGAACTGGCGGTACACGACCGCTGTGCCGGCACCGAACGCGACCTCGAACGGGCGCTGTCGACGCTGCCGCCACGGGCACGTGCGGTACTGGTACTGCACGACATCGAAGGCTGGAAACACCAGGAAATCGCCGAACAGCTGCAGATGGCCGTCGGCAGTTCCAAGGCACAGTTGCATCGTGCGCGCGGCCTGTTGCGCGCACGGCTGGGAGACATGACATGAATACACACGACCACGATTCCGACCACGATCTACTGGCACGGCTACGCGCGCTGCCAAGCGAGCGCGACGTACCTACCGATGGCTGGGCACGCCTTTCGGCCCAGCTGCCGCCGCGTGGGCCGCAGGCGGCACCTGCACCGGGCGACAACGTGGTGGCCCTGCCGATCCGTTCGCGTCGGCGTTGGTGGTTGCCGGTGGGTGCGGCGTTGGCGGCCAGCCTGGCGGTCTACGCCGTGGCGCCGTGGCGCCATGCGCAGCCGGAGGTACCGGTACCTTCAGCACTGCAGCTGCAGGCGGCGGCGATGACCGAGCAGTACCAGCAGGCCGTTGCTTCGCTGCCCGATGGACGGGCGCCGGAATGGCAGCCGGCCCTGCACGAACTGGATGAAAGCGCGGCGCAGATCCGTGCCGCCCTGGCGCAGGACCCGCGTGCGCCGCACCTGCTTGGCCAGCTCAAGCGCACCTATGCGCTGCGGCTGGAACTGACCCGGCAGGCGGCCTATGCCGCCGAGTCCGGCTTGACGACCTGAGGAGACCCCCATGACCCGAACCCTGATTTCCTGCTGTGTCGCGCTGCTGCTGGCCCCTGCCGTAGCGCTGGCCGACACCCGCATCGACGAGCGCCACACCCTGGCCGCGGGCGGTCGCATCGAGCTGAGCAACGTGGCCGGCAAGGTGACCGTGCGTGGCTGGGACCGCAATGACGTGCAGCTCACCGGCACGCTCAGCGACGGGCTGCAGCTGCGGCAGGAGAAAAGTGCCAACCGTGTGCGCTGGGAGATCGAATATCCGCGCCGCAGCAACAACGGCGGTGCAACTCTGGTGCTGAATGTGCCGCGCTCGGTGGAGCTGCTGCTGAGCACGGTCAGCGCCAGCCAGGACATCAGTGGCATCGATGTGCGACGGCTGCAGGCCGACACGGTCAGCGGCAGCCTGAGCGCAGCTGGCCGCAGTGGCGACAGCAAGCTCAACACGGTCAGTGGCAGCGTCAGTGCACGCCTGCAGACGCCCAAGCTGGACGTGAACACGGTCAGTGGCCGGATCGAGGCCGGCGGCGGGGTATCCGGTGATATCGGTGCGCAGACGGTGTCCGGCCGGGTCGAGGTGGACGCCGGGCGCGTGCAGCGGCTGGCGGTGGAGACCGTCTCGGGCAGCATCGATCTGGCAGCAGCCGGATTGGCGCCCGGTGGCCGCATCAATGTGGAATCGGTCAGTGCCTCGGTCACGCTGAGCCTGCCGCGCACGGTGTCGGCACAGCTGTCGGTGAACAGCTTCAGCGGGTCGATCAACAGCGATGCCGGGCAGGTGGAGCGGCCGCGCTATGGGCCGGGCAGCCACCTCGATGCGCGGCTGGGCGGCGGCGACGGTGACATCCGCATCCAGTCGCATTCGGGCAGTGTGCGGGTACGCTTGGACCGCTGAGCGCGATCCGGCAGGCCGCGGCGGCAGCGCCGCCGCGGTCAGTGCTGGGTCAGCTGGCTTTCTTCAGCGCCCAGGTGGTGCCGAGGACTTCGATCTTGCCACCGGCCTTGCGGAACGCTGCCAGGTCCGAAGCGATCGAATCGCTGCTGACCACGGTGCTGGCGGCCGCGCCCTTGCGTTCGCTGCGGATGCTGTTGCTGGCCTTCGCGGGGGTCTTTGCCTTGCGGGGCATGGTTGCTCCTGTCAGGTGGAAGGGGAGGAAAGCGCCCAGGCATCGGCCTGGCGCAGGTAGTCCTGCCGCTCGCGGCGGCAGTCATCGCCGCCCATCGAAAACTGGCGGCAGATCGCCGGGCGCTGCGAATAGATCGTGCAGCGCAGGTGATAGGGATCGATCGCCGCGCACCAGCCTTCCTCGTTGCGCGCCATCACGGCACGGCCGTGGGTGTCGCGTGACAGGAACTGGCCAGGTACGTGGTCGCCGGGCTGCAGCAGCACGGGCAGCCGGCAACAGACCGCGTCACAACGGCGGCAGTCGATGGGTGCAGGTGCTGCGTCAGGTTGTAAGGCCACAGGGGCCTGGCGGGTGCCCAAAGCGGGTCTCGATGGCGGCTCAGGTGCAGCGCGGACCATGAACGAGCCAGGAAGGCATGGCCGCTAGGCCCGCAGGGCGGGCCAGGCTGCACCGTGGACACACACCGGCGTGGCCGGTGGAAGGTGCAGCGGAGTTCTAGCCGACCAAGAGTAACTTAGACCGCGTAACGTTTTGTTAATCCTGGCTGGCTGCCGCCAAGGCCAGGCCCTGGACCACGCCCAGTGAGGGCTCGCCGTGGACCATGCGGGCGCCTGGGAAGGCCTCGGCCACGGCCTGGCGCAGGTAGCCGGCGCGGGACATGCCGCCGGTCAGGAACACCGCATCCGGGTCGCCCCCGATGTCGCTGCGGACCTGCGCCAGCAGTTCCCGGATCTGCTCCAGGTAGCTATGGGCGGCGGCGGCCAGGCCATCGGCGCTGCTGTCGGCATGCAGGTCGCGGGCGATGTAGTCCAGCGTGCTGCGGTGCTCGCTGGCGGCGCTGAGGGCGATCTTGGCGCGCTCGACATCGCGGTACAGCCGCGCGGTGTTGCCGGTGTCCTGCAGCGCCTGCAGGCGGTCGCCCCACGGTGCGTCCACATGGTCGTACTTGTGCAGGCGGAACTCGCGCTGGCGGGTCATGTCCTGCACGGTGGCCGCTTCCACGTAGTGGTGGGCGGGCACGCGGGTGATGCCGCGGCCGAACAGCGGCATGTAGCTGGACAGGCTCAGCGCCAGGTCGATGTCGGTACCGCCGCGGGCGATACCCCAGGCGCGGTGGATGCGCGGGGCATCGTCGCCGCCGACTTCGGCATGCGCGATGTCGGTGGTACCGCCACCGATGTCGACGATCACCGCCTGGTGCCGCTCGCGGCTTTCGGCGTGGTAATGCATGGCCGCCGCGGCCGGTTCCTCGAGGAAATCGATCTGGTCGAAGCCGGCCTGGGTGGCGGCCTCGCGCAGGATGTCCAGCGCCTGGTCGTTGCCGGCCGCGCCGATCGAGCTGCGGAACTGCACCGGGCGGCCGAGCAGGGCGGCACGCAGCGGCTGGCCGAGCTGGGCGCTGGCGGTCAGGCGGATGTGTTCGAGGATGTGCGCGGCGATGCCGGTGATGGTCTGCTTCGCGCGCGGGTGCAGGTTGTAGCCCAGCATCGACTTCGGGCTCTGCACCAGGTTGCCTTCGTGTTCCTCGAAATAGGCTTCCAGCGCGTCATCGCCGTAGACCGCGTTCTGCAGCAGGTCGCTGGCGCTGCGTTCCTTGCCGGCGCGGGCTTCCATCCATTCCCGGCGCAGTGCGCGCAGGGCTTCGCGGCGCAGTGCCTGTGGCGTGCGTTCCTGGCCGGCGGCACGGGCTGCGCGCGCGGCGCTGTCGATCATCTGCTGCAGCTGGTGTTCCTGGCCGTCATCGAGCTGGAAGTCGTCCGGGTCGGGCACCACGCCGGGGAAATACACGCTGGTGCGGAACTGCTCGGCATCGCCGAAGCGGATCGGCAGCAGTTTTCCCTCATGCACGATGGCGGCGGCGGAGTTGCTGGTACCGAAGTCGATGCCGAGGCGCATGGGGAGTTCCGGGGGCGATCAGGGGCCGCGCACTCTGCTGCAGTTCGCCGCCGACTGCAAGTTCCAGCGGGCGTGCTGTTCTGGTCCGGGTCCAGTGGGCAGCCGGAGCCTGCCCGGAAAAGGGCCGGGGAAGCCAGCCGGTTACAATGGCGGCTGTTGATTCACTTTGAGGTACTTGCTGATGTCTTCTGCCCCCGCCTGCCCGCAGTGCACCCTGGAAAACACCTACGCCGATGGTGCGCTGTGGATCTGCGCCGACTGCGGTTTCGAATGGACCGCCGAGGAAAGCGCCGGGTCCGCCCTGGTCGTGCGTGACAGCAACGGCAATACCCTGCAGGCCGGCGACACCGTCACCGTGATCAAGGACCTGAAGGTCAAGGGCTCCTCGATCCCGCTCAAGCAGGGCACCGTGATCCGCAACATCCGCCTGGTCGAGGATGATGCCGAGCACATCGAAGGCAACTCGGACAAGATCAAGGGCCTGGTCCTGAAGACCTGCTTCCTCAAGAAGGCCTGACCGCCTTCAGCGCCTGGCCTGCTGCTGCGCGCGCCAGCGGGCCAGGCTGTCCAGCTTGGCCTGGTAGCGCGCCTGCTCCGGCGCGCCCCCCAGTTCCTGTGCACGCAGCAGTTCGCGATCGGCGCGCTTGAGCTGGCCAGCCAGGAAATAGACCCGCGCCAGCCCGAAGTGGAACTGATGCGCGGTGTCATACAGGCGCACGGCCTGCCGGTAATAGCGGATCGCCTGGTCCAGCTGGCCGGCCCGTTCGGCCTTGGCGCCTAACATGTACTGCGCGAACGGGTCTTCGCGCTGCACCGACTTCAACCGGCGCTCAAGTGACTGCGCCTGCGCGGTCAAGCCCAGGCTGCGGAACAGCGCGGAGGCATTGGTCAGTGCGGCATCCTGGCGGCCGTCCAGCTGCAGCGATCGATCCAGCGCCTGCCGCGCCGCCTCGTTGTTGCCTTCGCGGTGGTCGAGCACGCCGAGGTTGTTCCACACCGGAGCGAATCCGCTGTCCTGAGCCAGGGACGCGTCGAAGAATGCACGGGCGCCGCCGAAGTCCCCGTCGGCGAGGCGCTCCGCACCCCGGTTGTTGTAGAAATGCGCCAATGCCCGCGCACGGCTGACGGGAACCGGCCCGCGGCGGTCATAGAGCACATTGCGATCCAGGTCGACGGTACCGAAGCGGCCGCCGACATCGACGCCGGCGTTGACGTGACCAACGCTGTAGACCACGCCCGCGTCCTGGTCCTGGTACCAGGACACCACCTGCCCCACTTCCTGCACGCGGGCCTGGATGCCCGCCTCCCGCGCAAGCGTTACGAACAGCAGGGTGAAGGCCAGGCAGTTGGCGCGGCGGTGCTGCCAGATATCGCTGACGGTGTAGGTCGCATTGGCGTCGTACTGCAGGTCCAGCCCGTGCTGGTCGAAGATCATCTCCACGAGCGCCTGCAGGCGCTGGTCGCGGGAGTAGCTGCGCTGGATCACCTGCTTCTGGAGCATCGCACGCAGGTCCGCGGGAATGGCGAACACTTCTTCCGGGGTCGGCACGCGTGCGGCCGACACGGTGATGGTCGGGGTCGTCACCACATCGGCGGGCGGTGCCTGGCCTGCGCCGAAGGCAGGAGCACAGAAGGCCAGCAGCGAAAGGGTGAGGCAATGGGCGGCAGAACGGTACATGACGGTTCCCGGCAGCGGCGGGCGCTCCCGCCTGTGGCGAGTGTATTCCCATGGATGTCCAGCTGCAGCGACCGTTGGTCGGCGCCGCGTTCATCCACAACCGATGTGGACCAGCGCGCGACAAAGCTGTGGACAACTGGCTCCGGGCCTCGCCTGGCAAGCGTTGTGAGTGCGTGGTGAAAAAACCGCCAGCTTGCCCGGCGCCGGCACAGGCGGGATGATCCGGGCATGGACTTCTCACCGCTGACGCTTGCCCCGGCGCAGTGGCAGGCGCTGCAGGACAGCTATGCCACGCCGCCACGCGCCTACCACCACTTCGGCCATGTGCGCGCGGTGCTGCAGCACTGCCAGGAAGTGGCCGATGGCCCCGGCTGGAAGCAGCCGGCCGAGATCTATCTGGCCGTGCTCTATCACGACGCGATCTACCAGGCGGGGCGCAAGGACAACGAGGCGCGTTCGGCGCAGCTGGCCCTGCAGGCGATCGCACAGGCGCCGGAGCTTGCCGGTGTCGACGCTGCTCGCGTGGAGCAGTTGATCCTGCTGACCGCCCGCCATGGCGCGCTGGGTCCGGAGGATGTGGATGCCGAGGCGGCGCTGTTCCTGGACTGCGACATGGCGATCCTGGCTGCACCGGAGCCGGTGTTCGCCGCCTATGACCGTGGCGTGGCCGAAGAATACAAGGGCGTGGTGCCCGGCTTCCTGTACCGTGCCGGCCGCCGCCGATTCCTGCAGGGCCTGCTGCGCGCACCGCGGATTTTCCTCAGTGAGTTCTTCCATCAGCGCCTGGACGCGGCCGCGCGTGACAACCTGCGTCGCCAACTGGCTGGTTGAGCTGGCCCGTTACACTGGTGGCCTGTTTCCAATGATTGTTGTTTCCGACCGTGTCCGTTCCTGATCCCGATCCCCGCCCGCTGCCACCAGAAGAGCCTGGTCCCAACGAGTGCTGCGGCAGTGGCTGCCCGCTGTGCGTGCTGGACCTGTATTCCGATGAGCTGCAGCGCTACCGCAAGGCACTGGCCGAGTGGAAGGCGCGGCATCCCGAGGCCGCACCATGAGCCGTGCGCGCCCGGCGGCGGCGCTGGCACTGGTGGCGCTGCTGCTGTTCGTGGCCACCGCGCTGTGGACCCAGGTCGCGCGCAGTGATCTGGACTGGGTGCGGGCGACCTTGAGCCTGTACCTGCACGGGCCGTGGGGGCTTGCATTGCGTGCTGCCTACTGCCTGCTGGCGCTGGCCATTGCCGCACTTGGCATTGCGCTGTATCGCGGCAGCATCGGCCCGCGGCGCAGTGCGGCCGCCCCCTTGCTGTTCACGGTTTCCGCGCTGGGCCTGGCGACGGTGGCGATCGGCGACAGCTGGCTGCCTGAAGCGACGCCGCTGCTGGCACCGTTCATCCATGGACTGGCAGCCAACACGGCGTTCCTGTGTGCCAGCGTCGGCATGCTGCTGCAGGCCTGGTACCTGCGCCGCGAACCGGGTTGGCAGTCCGCCGCGGGCCTGCTCTGGGGCTGGGCATGGCTGGCCTTCGTGCTGTTGTGGCTGCATGTGCTGTGGCGTGGTGGACCACCGCGTGGGCTGGGACAGAAAGTGGTGATCGCGGTGATCGTTGGCTGGCTGCTGTATCTGGCGATGGCCCTGTACCGTCGCAGCCGCCAGGCCGCGGCCCACTGAATCCCCAACGGCCTGCGCCGGTACGTGCCGTGCACGCGGCGGCGGCGTATCGTGTGCGCATTCCATCGGGGATGCGATATGAAGCGTGCAGGGCTGGGCAGGGCAATGGGTGTGGTACTGGCGCTGGCCGCGCTGCCGGCGACGGCGGCAGTGACCCCGCAGCAGTTCAGCCATGGGCGGTTCGAGCAGATTCCGGTGCACATGCCGGCCGGCACGCCGCAACGGGTGGTGATCTGGTTCCATGAACCCACGGCTGGCGGTGACACCAGCCGCCTGCCGATCGAGGCCCTGCGTGCCGATGGCGCGCTGGTCGCGGCAGTGGACATTGCGCACCTGCGCGGTGTGCTCAAGCGCGAGGGGGACCCGACCTGTTCGTTCGGTTCCGGTGACGTCGAGAATTTCTCACGCTGGTTGCAGGCCTCGCTGCATCTGCCCGGCTACCACCTGCCGCTGGTCGGCGGTGATGGCGAAGGTGCCGAGATGGCCTATTCGCTCGCGGCGCAGGCCGATACCCAGGTGTTCGCCGGTGTACTCACCACCGGCTTCTGCCCGGACCACAACCACCAGCGCATGGTCTGCGGCGATGGTGTGAAGCACAACAGGCTGCAGCCGGCCGAACTGAATTTTCCGTGGTTGAGCGCGGCAGGTGATCACGGCTGCAAGGTGGGCCAGGCCAACCAGTTCGTGCAGCAGGTCGCCATGGCGCGCGAGTTCAAGCGTACTGCGCGCGGTGATGCGTCACCGGGCCTGGTGGCTGCGGCACGGGTGATCGGCGCGCAGGCCGGCGTCAGCCTGGCACCCCCGCCTGCTGCACTGAAGGGCCTGCCGGTGGTGGAAATGCCGGCGACCGGCAACGGCGATACGCTGGCGGTGTTCGTCTCCGGCGACGGTGGCTGGGCTGGCCTGGACAAGAACGTGGCGTCGTCACTCAATGAGCATGGCGTGGCGGTAGTCGGCATCGATTCGCTGCGCTACTTCTGGAGCGAGCGCACACCGAAGGGCTTTGCGGGCGACCTGCAGAAGATCATCGACCACTACCGCCAGCAGTGGCACCGAGACAAGGTGATGCTGATTGGTTTCTCGCAGGGCGCCGACGTGCTGCCGGCCACGATCAACCAGCTCGACGCCGGTACCCGCGAGGCGCTGGAGCGCATCGTGCTGCTGTCGGTGGGCAGGAAGGCCGACTTCGAATTCCATGTCAGCAACTGGCTGGGCGGTGGCGGCGACGGCCTGCCGATCGCGCCGGAAGTGGCCAGGCTGCCGGCGGAGAAAACGCTGTGCGTGTACGGCGACAAGGATGAGGACGCACTGTGCCCGGACCTGCCGGCCAATGATGGCGTGAGAAAGGTGAAGCTGCCGGGCGATCACCATTTCGGGGGTGACTACGATCGCCTGGCTGAAGTGATCCTCAAGGGCGGCATGTAAACCGGAGCGCGTGCGAACCAACGGTTCGCACCCACCAGAACGAGCCGGGTAGCGTCGAGCCATGCCCGACGCATCGCGGCTTCAATTCCGCCGCGGATCCAGCGAGATCAGGCGCGTGGCATCCAGCAGCGCGGCCGGCAGATGCATGCCGCCGGGCGCCGCCAGATAGCGCGGCCGCCACTGCGGATCGAACTTCGACTTGAAGCGGCGCAGGCCACTGAAGCCATAGAAGCGTTCGCCATGCCGCGCCAGCAGGCCGGCCAGGCGGTTCCAGCGACCGGCCAGGCGATGCTGGGCCAGCCCGGACAGCGGCGCCATGCCCAGCGAGAAACGCGCATAACCCTGCGCGCGGCCCCACAGGAACAGTTCGATGAAGAGGAAGTCCATCGTGCCCTTCGGTGCTTCGTTGACGTGGCGCATCAGGTCGACCGACAGCTCGGCGCCGGCCGGTGCCTGCCACAGGTTGGCGAACGCCACGATCTGGCCTTCGGCCTCGACCAGCGCTACCGGGAAGCGCACCAGGTAATCCGGGTCGTAGCTGCCCAGCGAGAAGCCCTTCTCATCGCCGGCCTTGTCTTCCAGCCATGCATTGGAAATTGCGTGCAGGCGCGGCAGCAGGCTGGGAATCTCCTCCACCGGTGCCACGCGGAAGGACAGGCCGCCGCGCTTGCCCCGGTTCCAGGCCTGGCGCAGGTCTGCACGTTCGCGACCTTCCAGGCCGAAGTCGTGCAGAGGCACCATCGCTTCTTCGCCCAGTTTGACCAGGCCCAGGCCCAGGTCGAGATAGGTCTGCCAGTACGTCTCGCCGACCTGGTAGAAGACCGGACGCAGGCCAAGCCGGTCGGCTTCTTCGCGGAAGCGCCAGATCAGTGCACGGGCGACGCCCGGCGGGCCGACTGGATCGCCCATTGCGATCAGCGAGCCACCATAGCGCTGCATCATCACGAAGCCCAGCCTGGCGTCGTCACGCAGCACTGCCTTGTCGGCGGTCAGTACCAGACAGGCCTGGGTGTCCGTAGCACCCGCCAGCACCGGTGCCAGCGATTGCAGCGTGGCTTCGTCGGCGGCCGGCAGTGGGCTGCGCGTGCTATGCAGCAGCCGCGCCAGGCCGAACATCACCAGCGCGATGGCCACCACCAGCAACGCGCGCAGCGCGCGTGGTGCGTTGCCCGACACCGCGAACTGCCACCACAACTCGTTCTGGTATTCGACATGACTGTAGGTGAAGAACAGCAGCCAGGTGACCGCCACCAGCACCAGGCCGAGGTTGCGCAGCCACGGCCACGACCAGGCTTCGTCCAGCAGCGCGCCCTGGCGGTAGAACTCGCGACGTGCGGCCCACAGTGCCATCGCCACCAGCACCGCCGAGAGGGCGATCAACAGTTGGCCACCACGCAGCCACAGCGGCAGCGGGGTGATCACGCACACCGCCATCGCCAGCATCCACGCGGCGTGGCTGCGCCGGGCGAGGCCCTGGCCGATCAGCAGCAGGGCGACGCCGCTGAGACTGCCGATCAGGTGCGAGGTTTCGAGGATCGGCAGCGAGGCGTTGACCAGATGACGGCGCGGCGTCGGCAGCGTGCCGTCGATGACCAGCGCGGCGCCGATGCTGAACACCGCCAGTGCGATGATCTGCGGCAGCCACGGGCGCAGCGCGTTCCAGCCGGCACGGGTTGCCCCGGCGCTGGCCTGCAGCGGCTGACGCAGGGCGGGCGCAAGGGCGAGCAGGGTGGCCAGCACCAGCGGCAGCACGTAGTAGGTGACGCGGTAGATCAGCGCTGCCGCCAGCACCGCTGCCGGTGCCACCTGCGGCAACAGCTTCAGCAGGCTCCACTCGAACACACCCAGGCCTGCGGGCACGGTGGAGACCAGGCCGGCCAGCACTGCCACCAGGTAGAGGCCGACGAAGCCCGGAAGGCCGGTCGGCGTGGAGTCCGGCAGCAGCACGTAGAACGCGGCACTGGCCAGCACCAGCTCGATGACGCTGAGTACGGTGACACCGATCATGGTGCGGCGGTCGGGCAGCCACAAGGCGTGACCGAACACGCTGAACTGCCGTCCATCGCGGCCGACCAGCAGCACGGTGCCGAGATAGGCGAGCAGGGCGACGATGCCGACGATGCGCACGGCATCGGGATTCAAGGGCAATGCCAACGCTGCCGCCGCCGGTTCCAT
Source organism: Stenotrophomonas sp. 115C5 (assembly GCF_056861055.1). NCBI lineage: Bacteria > Pseudomonadati > Pseudomonadota > Gammaproteobacteria > Lysobacterales > Lysobacteraceae > Stenotrophomonas > Stenotrophomonas sp. 115C5. Next base: position 178,956 of record NZ_JBSPUQ010000007.1, on the reverse strand, counting down.
GCACAGGGCCACGCTGATCAACAGCCATGCACCGAATACGAAACCGAGCGTGCTCATCAGCACCACCTGGCCAATCTGCGCCAGGTCCAGGCCGGCGCTGCGGTAGCCGCGCAGGCGCACCGCGCCACCGGTCAACGCGGCAAAGCCCACGGTCTGGCCCAGCGTGTGCGCAAGGAAAGCGGTGATGCCGACGCGCGCGGGGTGCACGCGGATGCCGCTGCGACGCAGGCCGATGGCATCGAAGCCGATCAGGCAGGCGTAACTGGCCAGGCCGAGTACCACGGTGAGCGCGATCTGCGTGCCGCTGAGCTGCCGGAACGCCTGGCGGATCGCACGATAGCCGTGCTCGTCGAACTCATTGGCCAGGCCGTGCAGGGCCAGGGCGAGGATCAGCAGCGGGATGACGATGGTGGCAACCCGCTTCCAGGTTGGCGTGGAAGGGGCAGTGGTGGAATCGACGGGGGCGGTCATCGGCGCAAGGGTGCGGCAGGAGGGGCGAGGGCGGTGTCAACGCGGGCGTGGCGCATCGTGCGCCTGTCATCGTCATTTGACCAGTGGGGCCGTCGGAGCCCGGTAGTGACGTGTCGCGGAGGGTACCCGTGCACCCACCGTCGACCGGTTTGGAGGACAATGCAGGCCTGATCAACCGCAGGAGCCACGCCCATGATGGAGCGTTACGACGTCGGACCGCGCATGTCCGAAATGACCGTATACAACAAGGTCGCCTACCTCTCCGGCCAGATTCCGGAAGACACCAGCCAGGACATCACCGGCCAGACCCGGCAGGTGCTGGCGGAGATCGACAAGCTGCTGGCGCTGGTCGCCAGTGACCGCCAGCACGTGCTGCGCGCCGAAGTGTTCCTGGCCGACATGGCCGACTTCGACGGCATGAACAAGGCGTGGGACGAGTGGGTGGTTGAAGGCGCGACCCCGGCACGTGCCACAGTCGAGGCCAAGCTGGCCCACGCTGACTGGAAGGTCGAGATCGTGGTGACGGCAGCAGTACCGTAACGATTGAATGGGGTCAGATCCTTTTCGCTCAGGAAAGGGGATCTGACCCCGTTACAGCGGCACCAGCTCGATGCAGTCCACCGGGCATGGCGGGATGCACAGCTCGCAGCCGGTGCACAGATCGGCGATTACCGTGTGCATGTACTTGGCGCCGCCGACGATGGCGTCCACCGGGCAGGCCTGGATGCACTTGGTACAGCCGATGCAGTCGGCTTCCACGATCAACGCCACCTGCGGCGCCTTGTGCTCGCCGCGCGATCGATCGAAGGGAATGGCAGGTACTCCGAGCACCTGCGCCAGTGCGCGCGCACCGGTATCTCCGCCCGGCGGGCAGTGGTCCACGCCTGCTTCGCCGCGAGCCATGGCCTGCGCGTACGGGCGGCAGCCGTCGTAGCCGCATTGCCCGCATTGGGTCTGCGGCAGCAGGCGGTCGAGGCGTTCGGTCAGGGGCGGGATCAGGCTCATGCGTGGCGAAGGCTGCGCGTTGGGGTCATTTCAGGGGTTTGCCACGGAACCAGCGCTCGTGGGCCAGCGCCAGCATCGGCTTGTCTTCGGAACTGTCACCGTAGGCATGGATGCGCACGTAGCGCGACAGGTCGAACTGGCGACGGATGTGCTCGACCTTGCGCGGGCCACAGTCGCCACCGGCATAACGGCCTGTGAGGCGGCCGTCCTGGCTTTCCAGCCGGTTGCAGATCAACTGCAGGCCCAGCTGTTCGCACCATGGCCGCAGGTACAGGTCCAGCGAGCCGGACACGATCACCACGGTGTGCTGCTGTTCCTTGTGCCAGCGGATCTGCTCCAGCATTTCCGGGCGCACCACGTCGGGCAGGAACTCACGCGAGAAGCCGGCGGCCAGCGTGGCGATGTCATCGCTGTGGCGGTCGCTGAAGGTCAAACGGGTGACGCGCGCGCGGATGCGCTCGGCCGAGATCAGTTTCAGCTTGTACGCGGCCAGCCAGGGACCAATCTTCCACCACGCCTGTGCCAGCTGTTCGGCGGTGGCCACGCGGCGCAGGAAACGGCCGTAGGTATCGCAGGTGGTCACGGTGTGGTCGAAGTCGAACAGCGCCAGTTCCATTCCGTTGCCTCCCATCGCGTTGCCTCCGGTGGCCGGTGCTGCCGGCGGGCGTGGCCGCAACCACGCCCGCTGCGGGCATCAGCGGACCGGCATGCCCGGCTGTGCGCCGCTGTCAGCGTCCAGCAGCGCCAGTGCGCCGCCGTCGAAACCGGCCGACAGGATCATGCCTTCGCTCAGGCCGAAGCGCATCTTGCGCGGGGCCAGGTTGGCGATGAACACCACGCTGCGGCCAACCAGCGTTTCCGGCTCGCCGTAGCTGCCGCGGATGCCGGAGAAGATCTGGCGCTTGCCCAGCTCGCCGGCGTCCAGTTCGAAGCGCAGCAGCTTGTCCGAACCTTCCACGAACTCGCAGACCAGCACCTTGCCGATGCGCAGGTCGAGCTTGGCGAAATCGTCGATGCCGATGTAGGCCGGGGCGTCGGCGCTCTTTGCGTCGTCCTTGGCCGGGGCCGAGGCGGCCGGCTTGACCGCTTCGGTCTTGGCGGCGGGGGCGGCGGCAGCGGCCGGCTGCAGGGTGTCCTTGGAGGCATCGATCATGGCGTCAATCTTCTTCGGGTCGATACGGGTGAACAGCGGGGTGTAGTCGGTGATGCGGTGGCCCAGCAGCGGCTGCGCCAGTTCGGTCCAGTCGTTGACCGGCGCGGCCAGGAAGGCCTCGGCCTGCGCGGCGGTGGCCGGCAGCACCGGCTTCAATGCGGTGACCAGCACGCGGAACAGGTTCAGGCCCTGGCTGCACACGGCCTGCAGCTGCGCGTCGGCGCCTTCCTGCTTGGCGATGACCCACGGCTTGACGTCGTCGATGTAGCGGTTGGCTTCGTCGGCCAGGGTCATGGTCAGGCGGATCGCCGCGGCTGGGTCGTTGCGCTCGTAGGCCTCACGGATCGGCGCCAGGCCGTCGACGAAGCGCTGGTACTGCGCGGCATCAGGCAGCTGCGCGGCCAGCTGGCCGTCGAAGCGCTTGCTGATGAAGCCGGCGCAGCGGCTGGCCAGGTTGACGAACTTGCCGACCAGGTCGGCGTTGACGCGGGCGATGAAGTCACCCAGGTTCAGGTCGAGATCGTCGACGCCACCGCCGGACTTGGCGGCGTAGTAGTAGCGCAGCGCTTCCGGTTCCAGCCCAGCGTCGAGGAAGGTGCGGGCCATCACGAAGGTGCCGCGCGACTTGCTCATCTTGGCGCCGTCCACGGTCAGGTAGCCGTTGACGTGCAGGCGGGTCGGCGCGCGGTGGCCGGTACCGTGCAGCACCGCCGGCCAGAACAGGCCGTGGAAGTTGACGATGTCCTTGCCGATGAAGTGGTGCAGCTCGGTGCCGGTACCGGCGCGCAGGTGCGCTTCGAAGTCTTCGCCGAGCTTGCCGCACAGGGTCTGGAAGCTGGACAGGTAGCCGATCGGCGCGTCCAGCCAGACGTAGAAGTACTTGCCCGGCTGGCCGGGAATCTGGAAACCGAAGTACGGTGCATCGCGCGAGATGTCCCACGCGCGCAGGCCACCTTCGGCATTGAGCCACTCACCGAGCTTGGCCTTCACGCCCGGCAGGGCGACGTCGCCGGCCAGCCATTCGCGCAGGAACGCGTCGAAGTGGCCCACCTCGAAGAAGAAGTGCTCCGAATCGCGCATTTCCGGCGTGGCACCGGAGATCACCGAACGCGGTTCCTTCAGGTCGGTCGGCGCATAGGTGGCGCCGCAGACTTCGCAGTTGTCGCCGTACTGGTCGGGGCTGCCGCAGTTCGGGCAGATGCCCTTGACGTAGCGGTCGGGCAGGAACATGCCCTTGGCCGGGTCGTAGAACTGCGCCACCGAACGGCGGCTGATGTGGCCGGCCGCTTCCAGCTTCAGGTAGAACTGCTCGGTCAGCGCCTTGTTGGCCGCCGAATTGGTCGAGTCGTAGTGGTCGAAGGCCACGCCGAAGGCGGCGAAGTCACGTTCGTGGCTGGCCTGGATGTTGGCGATGAAGGTTTCCGGGGTGACCCCGGCCTTCTCCGCGGCCAGCATGATCGGCGTGCCGTGGGTGTCGTCGGCGCAGACGAACCAGGCCTTGCCGCCGCTCATTCGCCGTGCACGCACCCAGATGTCGGCCTGGATGTAGCCGACCAGGTGGCCCAGGTGCAGCGGGCCGTTGGCGTAGGGCAGGGCGGTGGTGACGAGCGCGGTACGGGTCATGGTCGCGGGGTGAAGCCGAGGGGAACCGCAGAGTATCGCATGCCCGCAACGAGGTGACCCGGCCGGGGCCGGGTCACGGGGGTGAAGCGGGGGGGCGGGGCGCTTACTCGCGCTGCCAGGTCTGCGCGCGGCAGATGAAGGCGATGCAGCCGGACACGTCAAGCCTGGTGCCGCCGGGCTGCAGTTCCATCTTCGACTTGTAGGTCTTGCCATTGGCCGGATCGAGGATGGTGCCGCCGGACCACTTGTTGGCGCCGTCGGCCTTGAGGTTCCAGAGGATGGTCATGCCCTTCACGGGCTTGTTCTTGTTGGCGCCTTCACAGCCGTCGCAGACCGGGTTCGGGCCCTTGTCCGAGTGCAGGATGTCGACCACCTTGCCGGTCAGCGTGCCGTTGGCGGCCTGGGTGATCTCGACGATCGACTTCACCTTGCCGGTCTTGTCGTCGATGGTCTTCCAGCGGCCGGCGGCGCCATCGGCGGCCTGCGCCGAGAGCGCGGCCAGGCACAGCGGCAGTGCCAGCAGCAGGGTCTTGAAGGTCTTGCGCATGGTCCCCTCCCAGGGTTCATTCCGGCACGGTGCCGGTACGGGTCGACTGTATACCCATTCGGCGGGGTATGGGGAAGGGGGGGCGTTGCAGGGCTGCGCCCTGCACCTGCAGAGGCAACGGCAACAGCAACGGCGGGATTCCGTGGGATGGCGGGGCGGGCCCGTTTGCGGGGGGGCTGCAAGTACGTCCCTGTAAGCTCGGTCGCCGCATCCATGCGGCTCACGCCCCCGCAAACGGACCCGCCCCGCCTTCGACAGAGTCCTGCGATCTGCCGGAATGGAACGGCCTGCTCTTGGTGGGTGTCGACCTTGGTCGACACGTAGATCCATGCCATGCATGGATGAATCTCGATTGAAAAACGCTCAACCGACTTCGTACAGCTCCAGCGGCAGGCCATCCGGATCGGCGAAGAAGGTGAAACGGCGGCCGGTGTACTCGTCCACGCGGATCGGTTCGCAGGCGACGCCATACGCGGCCAGGCGCTGGATGAAGGGTTCCAGTGCAGCCACCCGGAACGCGAGGTGGCGCAGGCCCTGGGCTTCGGGGCGGCTGGGGCGCGGTGGTGGTGAGGGGAAGGAGAACAGTTCCAGCTGGCCGCCGTCGGGCAGGGCCAGGTCCAGCTTCCAGGAGTCGCGCGCGGCGCGATGGTTCTCGGCCAGCACGCGCAGGCCGAGGATGCGCACGTAGAAGTCCTTCGAGCGTGCGTAGTCGCTGCAGATCAGCGCAGCGTGGTGGATGCCCAGCAGGGCGTCGGAACCGGGGGTCATTGCAGGGTGTCCAGCCAGCGCTGGACGATCTTCTGCGCCAGCGGATAGGGTTCGGGATCGTTGCGGTTGGTCAACACGATCACGGTCAGATGCTTTTCCGGGTGGCGCACGATCACGTTGCGGAAGCCGATGCTCTCGCCGCTGTGCCATTGCACCTGGCCGTTCAGGCGCCAGCCGAAACCGTAATGCGGCACGTCCGGTTCCGATGTGGTCGTGGCCGGGCTGAACATCGCCCGGCGCGAGGCCTTCGACAGCAGGCGGTCGTCGTACAGCGACGCATCCCAGCGGGCGAGGTCGTCCAGCGAGGAATAGATCCCGCCGTCTCCCAGTACGGCGCTGGTGGTGCTCTGGTCGGTGCGCTGCCAGCGGCCATCGATCCGGCTGTAGCCATAGGCGCGTGCGACGACCGTGTCCACGCCGTCCTGGTGGGCCACGGTATGCGCCATGCCCAGTGGGCGGAAGATGCGCTGCTGCAGGAACGTGGCGAAATCCTGGCCGGAAGCACGGCCGACGATCAGTGCCAACAGCGCGTAGCCGCTGTTGCTGTAGCGGTACTGCGTGCCGGGTGCGAAATTCAGGCGGTCCTCGTGCGACAGGAGGGTCAGCACGTCGGCGTCGTGCACCTGCCGAGTGTCAGCCGGATTCATCAGGTCTTCGTAGTCGAGCAGGCCGCTGGTATGCGACAGGAGCTGGCGCAGGGTGATGGCCGCCGCTGCCGGCGGCAGCTCGGGCAGCCACTGGCGGGCGGGCTGCTCCAGCCCGAGCCGGCCGTCTTCCACCAGCAGCAGCACTGCCGCAGCGGTGAACTGCTTGCTGACCGAGGCCAGCCGGAAGTTGCTGGCCGCGGTGACCGCAGTACCGTCTTCCACTACCGCCAGGCCGTAGCCGCGGCGGAATACCGGTTGCCCGTCGTGCAGTACCAGTACCGCAGCGCCGGGTACCTGACCGTCGTAGGCCTGCATCAGGCCGTCGACGCCCGCATCTGGTGGGGTCAGCACCGGTGCGGCGGAGCCCGCCACTGGCATCAGGCCCAGCACGACGGCGAGCAGGGCGACGGCAGGGCGCATGGCGGCTCCGGAAGGGTCAGGGTGAAGGGGCAGGTGTGGTGCTGGCGGGCTGCGCCATCCAGCGTTCCATCTTGCGGTCCAGCACGTCCAGCGGCATCGAGCCGTCCTTCAGCAGTTCGGCGTGGAAGCGGCGCAGGTCGAAGGCGGCGCCCTGGCGTGCCTTGGCCTTGTCGCGCAGGGCGACAATGGTGGTCAGGCCGGCCACGTTGGACAGCGCCTGGCCGGGCTGGGCCATGATCCGCTCGACTTCGGCGTTGGCGTCGTCATTGCTCATGTCCACGGTCTTCTGCAGGTAGGCCACGGCCTGCTGCTTGCTCCAGCCCTGGGCGTTCACGCCGGTGTCGGCCACCACGCGGGCAGCGCGCAGCAGGCGCGAATACAGGTAGCCGATGCGGTCGTAGGGATCGGTGTAGATGCCGAGGTTCTCACCCAGCGTTTCGGCATACAGCCCCCAGCCTTCGACGAAGGCGAGGTCGCCACCGAGGCGGCGGAAGCGCGGCAGCTTGGCCAGCTCCTGCTGCAGGCCCAGCTGCACATGGTGGCCGGGGATTGCTTCATGCAGGTACTGCACCGGCACGTTCCAGCGCTTGCGGCTGGGCAGGTCGCGGGTGTTTACGTACAGCACGCCCGGTTGCCCGGCCGCAGACGGCTGGTAGGCCGCTGCTGCAGCGGTCAGCGCACGCTCCGGTTCCACTGCGCGCACGTCCAGCGTGGACTTGGGCAGGGTATCGAGCACCTGCGGCAGGCGTGCGTTGACCTGCTGCTGCACCTGGCGGTAGCGGTTGATCAATGCGTTGGCGTCACCGTACTGGAACTGGCGATCGTTGCGCATGCTGCGCAACAGCTTGGACGGCGTGCCACGCAGCTTGGCATCCTTCATCACGGTGGCGATCTGCGCCTGCAGTTCTTGCACGCGCTGTTCGCCCAGTGCGTGCAGCTGCGCGGCGGTCTGGTCGCTGGCCGTGGTCTGCACGATCAGGTTGGCGTACCAGGCCTGGCCATCGGGCAGTGCGCCCAGGCCGCTGCTGGTGCGCGTGGCCGGCAGGTATTCGGTGGCGATGAAACCGCGCAGGGCGCGATAGGCTGGCATGATGCGCAGCTCGATCATGCGCTTGTACTCGGCGCTGATGCGCGCCTTGTCCTCGGCCGCGATGGTGTTGGGCATGGTGCGGATCGGCGACCAGAAGATGCTCTCTTCAGCAGTCGGCTTGATGACCGCATCCAGCTGCGGCAGCACCTTCTCCATCAGGTCGCGCGGCTGCACCACGCCGGCCTTCATGCCCTGGCGCATGTTGTCGATGGCCTGGTCGAACAGCTCGGGAATGCCCAGCGAGCGACGCGACCAGGTGTCGTAGTCCTGCACGGTGTTGAACGGCTGTGCGCCGGCGCCCGCGCCGAGGATCGCCATGATGCTGCCGACGTTGTAGTACTGGCTGATCGGCATCATCCAGCTCGGATAGCGTTCGGCGGCCAGCGAGGCGCGCGCATCGCGCACGAAGATCTCGTAGCTGAGCAGGTCCTGGCCCTGCAGGCCGTCGCTGCCGAGTTTCTCGACCTTGCCCAGCCACTCGGTGGTGAAGTCGTGCGATTGCTGGCGCCACGCGGCGGACAGGATGTTGGGCAGCTGGTCGTTGTAGCGGGCCTCGCCCTGGAAGGTTGCCTGCAGCGGATTCAACCGCATCGAGGCATCCCAGTATTCGTCGTACAGGCGCTCCAGCTGCACCTGCTTGGGCACGGCCCGGGCCGCTGCGGCCGGACGCGGCGCGGCGCGGCGCGCCGAACTGCCACGGGCCGGCGCGGTGGCGCGGGCGGGCCGGGCCTTGGGCTTGGCGGCCTGGCGGGTCTGCGCGGCGGCAGGGCGGCTGGCCTTCTTTTTCGCTGCTTCGGCCGACGGTACGGCGCTGAACAGGAACAACGCGGCAATGGCGGCGGCCAGGACGCGGGGGGAATACGGCATCAAGAAGCTTCCGTGGAACACAGACCGTGGAGCTTGCACGATCCGCGCGCGTACGGCCAGCGTGAAGGCCCAGTCAGCGTTCCGCTGCTGGGGCTTCAGTCAGCCGCAGCTGCAGCCCGCAACGATGCGGCCCGCTCGGCACCCAGGTAGCGGGTGATGGCACGCCGCATCAGGTACAGCAACGGAATCAGTGCGATCGCAAAACCCATCTTGTAGATGTAGTTGACGCTGCTGACCGCCAGGAACAGCGAGGTCGGCCAGTGTTGCGGGCCCAGCACGAAGGCGATCCAGATCACCACGAAGCTGTCCACCACCTGCGAGATCGCGGTCGATCCGGTCGCACGCAGCCACACGTGGCGCTCACCGGTCGCCTGGCGGATGCGATGGAACACGGCCACGTCGATCAGCTGGCCGAGCAGGAAGGCCACCAGCGAACCGGCGATGGTCCACATGCCCTGGCCGAACACGGCTGCGAACGCGGCCTGGTAATCGGGCACGCCGTGGCCATCCATCGACGTGACCCACCAGCTGGCCGGCGCCAGTGAAATGGCGGCGAAGGCGAACAGGAAGCCGTAGCCGATCAGCACCACCGCCAGCCACGAGATGAAGCGCACGCCGCGCTTGCCGAAGAACTCGTTGATGGTGTCGGTCATGATGAACACCACCGGCCACAGCAGGGTGCCGGCGGTGAAGCTGAGCGAGCCGGTCTGGCCGAACAGGTTCCAGTTCAGTGGAGCGATGCCGAGGGTGTCTTCCAGCGCGAAGATCTTCACCCCGATCAGCTCGGCCAGCACCGCATTGCCGCAGAAGAACGCGGCCAGCACGATGAACAGCAGGACCGCGCGGTCCTGCAGCGGGCGCTCGATCGGCGCCGGGGTCATTCGGTGCGTTCGCCGGCGCGGGTGAATGGCACGCTGGACGGCGCCACGGCACCGCCGGAAATGATGAAGCTCATGGCCTGGTCGACGGTCCAGTCGGTCGGGGTCAGCAGTTCCACCGGCACGATTTCCAGGTAGCCCGAGGTCGGGTTCGGCGTGGTCGGCACGTACACCGCGGCCAGCTCACGGTCGGTGCCGTGTTCCTTGATCACGCGGGTGACCAGCCCGACCGATTTCATGTCGCGATGCGGGAAGTCGATCAGCACCACGCGCTGGGTGCTGCCCGGCTCGGTCTGCAGCATGTCCAGCAGCTTCTTGGCACTGTCGTAGATGATGCTGGCCAGGGGGATGCGCTTGATGACCGCGCCGACCCAGCGCAGCAGGCGCTGGCCAAGCACGCGGCGACTGGCCACGCCCACCGCCAGGATCACCAGCAGGGTGGCCAGCAGGGCGATGGTGTCCTGGATCCACTCGGCGCGGACCCAGCCCAGATAGTGCGGGAAGCTGGTTGCGATCTGTTCGGACAGCGGCACCACCAGCGGGCTGGAAATGCCCGACAGCAGCACGAACACGAACTTGACCACGACCCAGGTCAGCCAGATCGGCAGCAGGGTGAGCAGGCCGGTCAGGAACAGGCGCTGCAGGGAGGGGCGGGGGACCAGGGCGGGGGCTTCGAGCGACATGCGCGCATTGTAGCGGTCACTGCAGGTCGATTACGCTGGGAAATCGACTGCGGCAACGGCACATGGAAGGGAAGCTGTGTTGAAGATTCTGCGCGGACTGGGCTGGACCCTGGCAGGCCTGCTGGTGCTGGCCATCGTGGTGTGGTGCGCCTCGCGCATGTGGCCGGTACCCGAATCGCGGCTGCAGGCGCAGCAGCGACTGGAAGCACGCCTGCCGGCGACCGGGCACAACGGTTATGCCTTGTTGTGGACGCTGCCATTCGACGACCTGGATGCCCAGCAGCGCGAGCAGGCGCTGGCCGAGGATGTACGGCGCTGGGAGGCCGACCCACACGGTGGAGGCGGCGGCCGGACACACCTGGTGGCCAACCATGCCGAGCTGCACTCGCGGCCCGGTGCCAGTTGCGGGCCGGCCGCCAGCGGCTGCCTCGCCCAGGTCCGCGCGGACCCGCAACGCTTCGTGGAGGCCCACGCCGGCCACCAGCAGTTGCATGCGCGGCTGGATCAGCTGGCCGAAGCGGACTACTTCATGTCGCCGTTTCCGCCGAAGGGCGAGGGCATTCTGGTCCCGTTGCCGGCCTATGGCGTGGTGATGGACGCCACCAGTGCACGCGCGCTGGCGTACGTGCAGGGCGATATCGACGGTGCTCTGCGTGGCGCCTGCCGTGGCCTGCAGCTGGGCCGGCGGCTGGTGCCCGGCAGCAGTTATCTGGTCGAGAGCATCATCGGTGCCAGCCTGGTGCAGGCCAATGCCCAGCTGCTGGCCGACATGCTGGTCGAACTGCCTGCCGGCCATCCGTTGCCCGCGGTATGCGAACAGGCCATGCAGCCGCTGCGGGCCGAGGAACAGAGCCTGTGCCGTGCCATGCAAGGCGAGTATGCGATGAGCCGGGCGGCGATCGAGTCTTCGGCCCAGGAATTTGGCGGCGTCCTGGTACTGGATCGGAGCAGCACGTTGGCGCGCGCGGCCGGCAATCTTGGCTGGGCCTGTGGTGCAGCCGCGATGGCGGCGCTGGAGGCTGATCGGCCGCTGCCGGTACAGGCGCCGCCGCAGCGGGATTTCGGTTGCCTGTCCAATGTGATGGGGTGCGTGCTGACCGAGATCGCCGCGCCGGTCTATCCCGCGTATTCGTCACGGTCCCAGGATGCGGCGGCAATGCTGCGCCTGCTGGGCGCACAGCGCTGGTTGCGGCAGCAGGCGGAAGATCCGGCTGAGGCGCTGCAGCGGTTGCCGGCGCAGTTCCGCTCGCCGGTGCGGTCGCCGCAGCTGTCCGCCGATGGCCGCCATCTGCAGGTGCCGCGTCGTTCGCCGCCGCGTGGCAACGCTGAGAGCCCGTGGTTGTCCGTACCGCTGGTGGCTGGCGCCGGCGCAACCGCCGCTGCCCGCGACTGAGCTGTGGCTCAGTCGGTGCCGGCCTGCGGATCGAATGCCCAGCCATCGCCGACCGTCTGCAGCGTCCAGCGACGGGTGCCGTGCAGTGGCTGCCAGCGCACGCTGTCCTTGTCGTTCTCGATGCTGCCTTCGGCGCGCCTTACCTTGCGCGTGGAGAAGTTCACGCTCAGCGATTCGGTCTTTCCGGAATTGCGCATCACCGAATCCTGGTCGTAGCCGATCAGCGCGAACGCGCCGTCCTGCCAGCGGAAAGTGAAGGCGGTGGTACCCATCGACCAGCTTCCGGCGCTGGCGAATGAAAACAGCGCGACCTTCAACGTGCCACGCTGGATGCTGACACCCCCTTCTTCAAGCGGATCGCTCATCACCGGGTTCTCCGGGCGCGGAATCAGCTGATGGTCCTGCACCGCCAGCACATAGCCGGTTGGCCGTGACCATGCCACGGCGAGAATGCGCGGGTTGCTGTCATGCGGCGAGGGGCCGAAGCCATCGTGTTCGATGACGTTGCGCGGGTCCTGCTGGCGCAGTACCAGGACCAGATCAGCGCGGCCATCCTGGTCGAGATCGCCTTCGATGCTGGATTCAAGCGTCCAGCCGTTGGGCACGAAGCCGGCGGCAGTGGCAGCCTGTGCCGGCAGCGTCGGGTACTGCACCGGCGGCAGGTCCAGCGCATGGGCCGCGCACGGCAGGGTGCTCAGCAGTGCAGCAAGGGTGTACGGGCGCATCGGGGCCTCCATGGCAGAGGCCAGAGGATAGCGTCCCAGCGATGATCAGCGTGCGTGTGGCTTCAGGCGCAGATAGACCTGCTTGCGGACCTGGGCGACCACCTCGCCGCTCTCATCGATCACGTCGTTGCTGAACCAGCGCAGCACCTTCTCGCCACTGGCCGCTTCCGCGCGCAGTTCGTCCAGCAGCGCGTCGTCGATGCGGAACGACGTCCGCACGATGCCACGGCCCGGCTTGAGGAAGTCGATGGCGCCGGCGCGGTCCCACACGTAGTAGTCGCGGCCGAGGATGTGCAGCAGGCCGAGCATCCAGAACGGATCGGTCATCGCGAACAGGCTGCCACCGAAGTGGGTACCGACGTAGTTGCGGTTCCATGGTCGCAGGCGCAGTTCGACATCGATCTGCCGGTAGTCCGGCGTGATGCGGGTGACGTGGATGCCGGTGAACAGGAACGGCGGCCAGAGATTGATGCCGAAGCGGAACAGGCGGGCGTTCATGCGGGTCCGGGGGCGCAGGGCGAGGTGTCCAGTCTAACCATTCGCATGCGTATGTTGCACCCCCGGGCGGCGAGGGTCATGCCTCGCCGTCGATCACATACCCGTCGCGGCCGTTGGCCTTGGCCTGGTACAACGCGGTGTCGGCGCCCTCGACGAAATGGTGCGGTTGCAGCGTGCCGTCGGGTACGCGGGTGAACACGCCGATGGTGAGGGTGACGCCTGCTTCGCTGCCGTCACCGGGCGCCGGTAGTGCACGCACGCAGGCGATCAGGTCCTCGATGACCTGGCGTGCGCCTTCGGCCGGGGTATCCGGCAGCACCAGTGCGAACTCATCGCCACCGTAGCGCGCGGCCATGTCGCGTGGACGTCGCGCATGTGCACCGATCAGGCGGGCGACATCGCGCAGCACGCGGTCACCGACCTGATGCCCGTGGCGGTCGTTGTGGCGCTTGAAATGGTCAACGTCGATCAGCGCGAGGCTCAGGGATTTGCCACTGCGTCGCGCGGCATCGCATTCCTGTTGCAGCGACTGCTCGAAGCGCAGGCGATTGCCGAGACCGGTCAGCGCATCGCGATTGGCCAGGCGGTGCCAGGCCGAGACCCGCCAGGTCGCCCAGGCCAGCAGCACCAGCAGGATGCCCAGCATTGCGCTGGCCGGTGCCCACCACAGGTCGCCGGCGCGCAACAGCAACCAGCTCAGCAGCGGTGGAAGCGGCAGCGAGCACAGCGCAGCAAGCCATGGCAGGCGCAGGCCGAGCAGGATCACGCACAGCGCCACCAGCACGCCGCTGATGGCGTGCTGCCAGAGGCGGGGCAGCAGATCGATCTGCTTGTGCTGCAGCAGCATCGACGCGATGTTGGCCTGGTACTCACTGCCGCTCATCCAGAACTCGCGGGTGGTCGGGGTCAGCAGCCGCGGTGCGATGCCGCTGGCGGTCATGCCTACCACGATGCGGCGGCCATGCAGCATCGCCATGTCCACGTGACCATCCAGCACGTCGGCATAGGACACCTGTGGCAGGCGCTCGGGCGGCCCGGCATAGCGCACGCGCACGTAGTCGTTGCGCCGCCATTGGTAGGGCGAACCGATCTCCGGATCAGGGTCGGGCAGGCCGTGCACCGCGCCCGGCGGTAGGGCGGCCAGCGCCAGGCCCAGTGCCGGCCAGTGAGCCTGGCCGATGCCCGCATGCAGATACACACCGCGTGCGACGCCATCGCCATCCACTTCCACGTCGGTATGGCCGATCGCCGCGGCACTGGCCGCGATCTGCGGAATCGGCAGCATTTCCTCGGCCATGCGGTCGCCGGCGGCGGGCGCCGCGAGCACCGGCAGCACCACCCGGCCATTGCGTCGGATCGCTGCGGCCAGTTCATCGTCCTGGCGGCTGTCGCGTCGATCAGGTTCGGACAGCATCAGGTCCAGTGCGACGCGCTCGGCACCGGCGTCGGTCAGCCGGTCCAGCAGGCGGGCATGGATCGAGCGGGGCCAGGGCCATTGGCCGATGCGCTGCAGGCTGCCCTCGTCGATGGCCACGATCAGCACGCTGGGGTCGGGGCGGTAGTCCCAGTTGCCGACCATGGCGTCATAGGCGGCTTCGTCCTGCCGCCACAGCCATTGGCCCTGGCTGGCGATCACCGTCAGCACGCCGGCCAGCAGTGCCAGCAGGATCCGCTTCGACCACGGCAGCGGCGAGCGCCTCATAACAACAGCAACAGCAGCAGGGCGCCACCACCGGCGCCGTAGCACAGGCGGCAGGGCAGCTTGATCTGCTGGGCCGGTGAGTACTCGCCCGCATGACCGTCGTCGTCGATGTACTGCACACGCACATGCAGGGTGCCGCTCCACGGCCGCTTGAAGCTGACCTGCGGCTCGCTCACGGTCTGGTCGACCAGGGGCGTCCTGAAATCGCCACGACGGTCCACCTGCACCCTGTAGCGCTGGCCTTCGCTGCCGGCCTGCCAGCGCAGGGTCAGCTCGCCATGCGCGGCTTCAGGCGGCTGCAGGGCAGGGTCGACCGGTTCATTGCTCAGTTGCAGGGGCAGGGCCTGGCCGTAACGGCCCTGGTGGCCGTTGCCATCGCGCGACGCCACCCGCCAGAAGTACTCGCCGGGCGGCAGCGGCTGCGCCAGGCGCAGGTCGGTGCCTTGGGTGCTCTGTTCCTGCAGCGGCTGCACGAAGCTCGGCTCGGCGGCGATCTGCAGCACGCTGCTGCGCGCGCCCGGCGCCTGGCTCCAACGGAAGCGCGGGCGGTCGCTGTTGACGGTCTGCCCATGCAGGGGGGTCACGGTGAGCGGCGGCGGGGGCTGGTCGCTGAGTTCGAAATCGGCGCTGGCGTCGAGGCCTTCCACGCCCTGCGCATCCACGGCGCGCAACAGGATGCGCAACTGGCCGGGGGGCAGGTCACCGATCGCCAGCCGGGTGTCGGCAGTGGTGGCGGCAAACAGCAGGATTTCCGGCGTCGCTGCCTGCACCACTTCAACGCGGTAGCGCGCGGCGCCGTCGACAGGGTCCCACGCGAGCAGGGTCGGCAGGGGCGCCAGGCGCACATCGTCGCTGCGCAGCTGCGGCGCTGGAAGAAGGGCGGAGACAGCGTCCGGTGCGGCATCGGCGCTGATGCTGCGGCTGGCCTGCCCAGGCTGGACCAGGCGTTTGCCGTGGGTGTTGCCGACCTGCACCTTGCCCTGCAGTACCTCGGTGGCAGCTACGTGGCCGGTGTCACCGGCGCTGACCCGGAATACGGTACCGCGCACGCTGCTGGTCGCCGTAGGTGCGTCGATGATGTAGCGGGAGGCCGGGCCACGGGCAGGTGTCACCCGGTTGCTGGCGCGGCCCTGCTGCAGGCGCAGACGGGTATCGACCATGCCGGTGTGGCCGTAGCGGCTCAGCTGGTCCAGGCGCAGCCGGGAATACTCGCGCAGCTGCAGGCGCGAGGCGTCGGCGAATTCAAGCGTGACGCTGGAGTCGCCTTCGGTCTGCACGGTGTCACCGATGCGAAGTTGTTCCCCGGCGAGTATCGCGCGCGTGGCGCTGCCATCGGCGCCGGACAATTCGACCTTGCCGCGCACCGACAGCACGCGGGCAGGTGCCGGTTCGATGCGCAGCCAGCTGATCGGGAAGCGCAGCAGCTGGCCCGGCGGCAGCTGGTAGGGGTTGTCGATGCGGTTGTGCTGTTGCAGCTGCTGCCAGCGCACCGAGGGCTTGAGGTACAGGCCTCCCAGATCCCACAGGGTATCGCCGGGACGGACCCGGTAGTTCCAGTCCTGGGCGGCGGCGATGGCCGGCAGGAAGAGAAGAGCGCAGAGCAGCGCGCCCTGGAAGCGCATGGCGAACGACAGCGAGCGGACGAAGGTCACAGTTTGCAATCCCGGCAATGCGGGGGCGCAGCTGCAAGACCCCATGGCCCCGACCTCATCCCCCCGAACGGATCGTGGCGGCCGTACGGCCGCCATCCCGCGCATTATTGCCCGCGTTCAGTGCAGGGATTCTGAACGAACCCGGCTCCCGTTCAGAACAGCAGGGAAGCCATCCGGCGACGGTACTGGCCGACCAGGTCCTCGTCGGAGATCACATTGAAGGCGTCGATCAGGGCCTTGCGCGGCAGTCCGTCCTCGAATGTGCGGTCGATCCGCAGCATTTCCAGGAACTGGGCCAGCGCGGCTTCGTCGTGGCCACCGAGCAGCAGCTGTACGCCGCGCAGGTGGCGCGCCTTGAGGTCCTTGCCATCGGCAGCGATGCGGGCGTCCAGCACTTCAGCCGCCGGGGCGTCCTTCAGGGCCGAGGCGAAGGCCAGCCGGGCGCGTGCACGCACGGCCCGGTCGTCGGTGGACAGGTTGGCGGGCAGGCCGTCAATCAGCAGGCTGGCTTCATCGACGCCACCGATCTGCAGCAGGGCCAACGCCAGGTCGAGCTTCAGCTCGTCCTTGTCCGGCTCGGCGGCGATCTGCGCGCGCAGCACGTCCACCTGCGCCTGCGGGTCCAGCGGGGCTTCGTCTTCGGCGACGGCGTCGCCGATGTCGGCCGGCACGATGCCGTGCTGGGCCAGGAATTCACGCAGCTGGCCTTCCGGAATGGCACCCGGGAAGCCGTCCACCAGCTGGCCGCCCTTGACCAGGAACACGGTCGGCACCGAGCGGATCTGGAAGGCGGCCGCGATCTGCTGTTCCTTGTCGACATCGACCTTGGCCAGCTCGAAGGCGCCGTTGTATTCGGCGGCCAGCTTTTCCAGCATCGGCCCCAGGGTCTTGCACGGCCCGCACCAGGTGGCCCAGAAGTCGACCAGTACCGGCGTCTGCAGCGACTTCTGCAGGACTTCGGCCTCGAAGGTCGCAGTGGTGGCGTCGAATACGTAGGTCGTCTCGGTCATGGGGGGAAGCATCGTTTGGCGTCTGGAGACCGATTCTATGGTGACGATCGATGCCGGTCTCAACCCGGGTTGTAGTAAATGCCTGACAATGCAGCCTTCCTGTCGCTGTTCTTTCCGGAGCCTGCATGTCGTCCCTGTCCCCGTTGCTGCGCCTGTCCGGCCTGGTCGCCGCGCTGCTGTTCGTGCTGGCGGTGCTCGGTTTCGGCGCTGGCCTGGACGGCTACGCGCAGGCCCGCCACCCGGTAGCACTGCTGGGGGCACAGGGGGTGCCGCATGCGCTGGCCTTCAATCTGCTGGGCTTCGTGCTGCCAGGGCTGCTGGCGGTGGTTGTGGCCGAGTGCCTGCGCCGCGGGCTGCCGGCAACCGCCGGCTGGGCGCCGCGGGTGGGTAGCCAGATGCTGCTGCTGGCCGGGTTGGCGTTCGCAGCGATGGGGCTGCTGCCGCTGGATGTGGACGACCTGCACGGGCCAGCCAGCCAGCTGCATGCCAGCGCCTGGATGATCTGGGTGCTGGGTTTTGTCGCCGGGACCCTGTTGCTGGGCACGTCGCAGGTGCGCCAGGGGCATGGCCGCGCGCTGGGCGCAGTGGCGCTCGCCTGTGGCGTGCTGGCCGCGCTGGCGGCGTTTGCCCTTCAGGGCGTGCTGCCGGCGCCACTGGCACAACGGCTTGCGTTCGCCTGCTGGGCGGGCTGGCTGGCCCTGGCCCTGCCGTTGTCGCGGCCGCGCTGAGACTGGCTCCGCGCGCAATCGGCGCCGGCGGTCGACGGGCAGGATTGGAGCCATTTGCCGCACTGCGGTACGCTGTACCGCTTTGCCGCCGCAACCGCGTGTTACATGACCAGCGTCGAACCCAACGTTTACGATCCGCAGCAGGTTGAATCCGCCGCCCAGAAGTACTGGGACGCTACCCGTGCCTTCGAGGTCGATGAAGCCTCGGACAAGCCGAAGTACTACTGCCTGTCGATGCTTCCGTATCCGTCCGGTGCGCTGCACATGGGCCACGTGCGCAACTACACCATTGGCGACGTGATCAGCCGCTACAAGCGCATGACCGGCCACAACGTGCTGCAGCCGATGGGCTGGGACGCGTTCGGCCTGCCGGCGGAAAACGCGGCGATCAAGAACAAGACCGCGCCGGCGGCGTGGACCTACAAGAACATCGACCACATGCGCAGCCAGCTGCAGTCGCTGGGCTATGCCATTGACTGGTCGCGCGAGTTCGCCACCTGCCGCCCGGACTATTACGTCCATGAGCAGCGCATGTTCACCCGCCTGATGCGCAAGGGTCTGGCTTACCGCCGCAACGCGGTGGTGAACTGGGATCCGGTCGACCAGACCGTGCTGGCCAACGAGCAGGTCATCGACGGCCGCGGCTGGCGCTCCGGCGCGCTGGTCGAGAAGCGCGAGATCCCGCAGTGGTTCCTGCGCATCACCGACTACGCCCAGGAGCTGCTGGACGGCCTGGATGAGCTGGACGGCTGGCCGGAATCGGTCAAGACCATGCAGCGCAACTGGATCGGCCGTTCCGAGGGTCTGGAAATCCAGTTCGACGTGCGCGATGTCGACGGCAGCGCGCTGGACCCGCTGCGCGTGTTCACCACCCGCCCGGACACGGTGATGGGTGTGACCTTCGTGTCGATCGCCGCCGAACATCCGCTGGCGCTGCATGCGGCGAAGAACAACCCGGAGCTGGCGGCGATGCTGGCCGACCTGAAGCAGGGCGGCGTGTCCGAGGCCGAGCTGGAAACCCAGGAAAAGCGCGGCATGGATACCGGCCTGCGCGCGCTGCATCCGGTCACCGGCGAGCCGGTGCCGGTCTGGGTCGCCAACTTCGTGCTGATGGGCTACGGCACCGGCGCGGTGATGGCCGTGCCGGGCCATGACCAGCGCGACAACGAAGTGGCCAACAAGTACGGCCTGCCGATCAAACAGGTGATCGCGCTGAAGGATGCGCGCACCGAAGAAGAGCGCACCTGGGATGGCAGCCGCTGGCAGGACTGGTACAGCGACAAGAGCCGTGCCTTCGAGCTGGTCAACTCGGCCGAGTTCGATGGCCTGGATTTCCAGGGCGCCTTCGAAGCCTTGGCCGAACGATTCGAGCGCAAGGCCCAGGGCCAGCGCCGCGTCAACTACCGCCTGCGCGACTGGGGCGTGAGCCGCCAGCGCTACTGGGGTTGCCCGATTCCGGTGATCTACTGCGCCAAGTGCGGTGCGGTGCCGGTGCCGGAAGAGCAGCTGCCGGTGGTGCTGCCGGAGGACGTTGCGTTCTCGGGTACCGGTTCGCCGATCAAGACCGATCCGGAATGGCGCAAGACCACCTGCCCGGACTGCGGGGGGGCGGCCGAGCGCGAGACCGATACCTTCGACACCTTCATGGAGTCGAGCTGGTACTACGCCCGCTACACCTCGCCGGGTGCCCGTGACGCCGTCGACAAGCGCGGCAACTACTGGCTGCCGGTGGACCAGTACATCGGTGGTATCGAGCACGCGATCCTGCACCTGATGTATTTCCGCTTCTATCACAAGCTGCTGCGCGACGCGCGGATGGTGGACAGCAACGAACCGGCGCGCAATCTGCTGTGCCAGGGCATGGTGATTGCTGAAACCTATTACCGCCCGAACCCGGATGGCTCGAAGGACTGGATCAATCCGGCCGATGTGGAAGTGCAGCGCGACGAGCGCGGCCGCATCACCGGCGCCACCCTGATCGCCGACGGCCAGCCGGTGGTGGTTGGCGGCACCGAGAAGATGTCCAAGTCGAAGAACAACGGCGTGGACCCGCAGGCGATGGTCGGCAAGTACGGCGCCGACACCGTCCGCCTGTTCTCGATGTTCGCCGCGCCGCCGGAACAGTCGCTGGAGTGGAACGAAGCCGGCGTGGACGGCATGGCTCGTTTCCTGCGCCGCCTGTGGGCCCAGGTGCAGAAGCACGCTGCCGACGGTGCCGCCCCGGCGCTGGACGTGGCCGCGCTGGACGCCAATCAGAAGGCATTGCGCCGCAAGACCCACGAGACCATCGGCAAGGTCGGTGACGACTACGGCCGCCGCCACAGCTTCAACACCGCCATTGCCGCGGTGATGGAACTGATGAACGCGCTGGCCAAGTTCGAGGATGGCAGCGAGCAGGGCCGTGCGGTGCGCCAGGAAGCGCTGCAGGCCATCGTGCTGCTGCTCAACCCGATCACCCCGCATGCCAGCCATGCCCTGTGGCAGGTGCTGGGCCATGGCGAGACCCTTCTGGAAGACCAGCCGTTCCCGCAGGCCGATGCCGGTGCACTGGTACGCGACGCGCTGACCCTGGCCGTGCAGGTCAACGGCAAGCTGCGTGGCACCATCGACGTGGCGGCCGACGCCGCGCGCGAGCAGGTCGAGGCACTGGCCCTGGCCGAGCCCAACGCGGCCAAGTTCATGGAAGGCCTGACGGTGCGCAAGATCATCATCGTGCCCGGCAAGATCGTGAACATCGTCGCCGCCTGATGTACCCCGCACCGGCCACCCGTGTGGTGGCCGGTGCCATTCCGGTGCAGGGCCAGGCGTTTGATGGCCCTGCATTCACGCGGCTTCGGGCACGCTGTGTGTTGCCGTGATCGCCCGGCTCCGCCAGACTGTCTCCATGACCCGAATCCTGCTTGCCCTCGTTCTTGTCCTCGGCCTTGCCGGCTGCGGTTTCCATCTGCGCAACAAGCTGATGCTGCCGACCGACACGGCACCGGTGAAGGTGGTTTCCACTGCGCCGTACAGCGAACTGGTCAAGCTGCTCAACCGCAGCCTGCTGGCCTCCGGCGCCAGGCTGGCCGATGAGGACAGCAAGGAACCCAGTACCCAGCTGCAGGTGCTGTCCGAACGCTGGGGCGACCTGCCGATCGCCATCGACTCGCAGGGCCGTGCGCAGGAATACAGCCTGCGCTACGCGGTGATCTTCATTTTCCGTCGCGAAGACGGCAGCGAGCTGGTGCCGCAGCAGGTGATCGAGCTGTCGCGCGACTACGTGTCGCCGCCGACCGACGCCACCGGTACCACCACCGAACGTGAAATCCTGGCCAATGAACTGCGCCGGGAAATGTCCGCCTCGATCATCCGCCGCATCGACAGCGTGGTGCGTGCCGAGATCGAGAAGGGCGGTAGCCTGTCGGCGCCGAAGGACAAGCCGGTTGAAGGTGCGGAGCCGGCCGAACCGGTCCCCGCAGCCAAGCACTGAGCCGCGACGATGGAACTGCGTCCGGAGCAGCTGGCCAGCCAGGGCGCTGATACCGCGCTGGCGCCGGTCTACCTGATTGCCGGCCCGGAAACCCTGCGCGTGCTTGAGGCGGCCGACGCCATCCGCGCGCGCGCGCGCGCCGCCGGCATCGGCGAGCGGGAAGTGTTCGACGCCGATGGCCGTGATTTCGACTGGAACCAGCTCGACGCCAGCTTCAACGCGCCCAGCCTGTTCAGCGCCCGCCGCCTGGTCGAGGTGCGCCTGCCCAGCGGCAAGCCGGGCAAGGACGGGGCCGAGGTGATCAGCCAGTTCTGCGCCAATCCGGCGCCGGACGTGGTGCTGATGATTACCGCCAACGAATGGAGCAGGGCCCACCAGGGCAAGTGGGCCGAGGCGGTCAACCGCATCGGCGTGCTGTCGGTGGCCTGGGCGATCAAGCCGCACGAATTGCCGGACTGGATCGAGCGCCGCCTGCGTGGCAAGGGCCTGCGCGCGGACCCGGCCGCCGTGCAGCGCCTGGCCGAGCGGGTGGAAGGCAATCTGCTGGCTGCCGCCCAGGAAATCGACAAGCTGGCGCTGTTGGCCGACGGCCAGCCGCTGGACGTGGAACGGATGGAATCGCTGGTGGCCGACGCCGCGCGTTATGACGTGTTCCGGCTGGTGGAGGCGACGTTCTCCGGGCAACCGCCGGCGGTGCTGCGCATGCTGGCCGGCCTGCGCGGCGAGGGTGAGGCGGTGGCTGCACTGATGCCGATGGTGATCCGCGAACTGCTGGCTGGTGCAGGCTTGGCCCGGGTGCAGGCCCGTGGCGGCAACCTGGCCGCCGAAATGAAATCGCGCGGCATCTGGGAATCGCGGCAGGCGCCGTACAAGCGCGCGCTGCAGCGGCATCCGGAAAGCAAGCGCTGGGAGCGCTTCGTGGCCGAAGCCGGGCTGGTCGACCGCATCGCCAAGGGGCGCGCCGACGGTGATGCCTGGCTGGCGCTGGAGCGCCTGCTGGTGGCCGTGGCCGAACCGCGTGCCGTGCGCCTGCTGGCGCGGGCCTGAGCAATGAGCCTGCGGATCTATTACGGGGGCACCTTTGATCCGGTGCACCTCGGGCACCTGGCGATCGCGCGGGCTGCCCGCGACGAACTGCAGGTTGCCGTGCGCATGCTGCCGGCCGCCGATCCGCCACACCGGGCCGTGCCCGGTGCCACGGCCGAGCAGCGTTGCAGCATGCTGTCGCTGGCCATCGGCGACGAACCGGGTCTGCTGCTGGACCGCCGCGAGCTGGACCGTGCAGCGCGTTTCCCCGGTCGGCCGTCCTACACCGTGGACACCCTGCGCGAGCTGCGTGGCGAGCTGGGTCCGAGCCGGCCGCTGGCTTGGCTGGTCGGCGCCGACAGCCTGCTTGGCCTGTCCCGCTGGCACGAGTGGGAGGCGCTGTTCGGGCTGGCTCATTTCGTGGTGGCGGAGCGCCCGGGCAGCCCGTTGCAGGCTGCGGTGGATGGCGAGCTGGGCCGGGCGCTGGAAGGGCGCTGGGCCGACACCGAGCAGGCCCTGTTCGCCAGCCCGGCCGGGCGCATCCTGCGCCTGCACCACCCGCTGCGCGAGGAATCGGCCAGCGCCGTGCGTTCGCAGATCGCCGGCGGCGGCCCCTGGCGCGCCCTGCTGCCACCCGGCGTGGCGGACTATGTGGCTGCACACGGGCTGTACCGCCCGGCCACAGCGTGAATGGCGTAGCGGCGCCATCCCCGTATAATCGCCCCCACGTTTATCGAGTCGATCCACTTTGAGCAACCAGACCCAGCCCCAGACCATCAAGGTCGATCTGCCCAGCCCGCCGCCGTCCGTGCCGGAACTGCTGGCCAGCGTCCGCCAAGCCACCGAAGACCTGAAGGCCAAGGACCTGGTCGAGATCGACGTGCGCGGCCGGTCCAGCGTTGCCGACTACATGATTGTCGTTTCGGGCACCTCGACCCGCCACGTCAAGTCGATTGCCGATGAAGTGGTGCGCTTCGCCAAGAACATCGACGTGATGCCGCTGGGCGTGGAAGGCGAGCGTGAAGCCGAGTGGGTGCTGGTCGATCTGGGCGACGTGATCGTCCACGTGATGCTGCCGCGCGTGCGTGAGTTCTACGCTCTCGAGCGCCTGTGGACCGTCGGCGACCAGCCGCCGTCCAGCGACGACGAAGTGGCCTGAGCCGCACGTTGACGCATCCCCTCGACGGCGCCGATGGCGCCGTCGACGTTTTGGAGGACCGTTGATGAAAGCCCGTCTGATCGCCACCGGTGAACGCGCCCCCAGCTGGGTGGCGCAGGGCTTCGCCGAGTACCAGAAGCGGCTATCGCACTGGCTGCCGTTCGAGCTGGTGGAAATCGAGCCCGGCCTGCGCGGCAAAGGCCGTGATCCGCGCCGCGCCACTGAAGATGAAGGCAAGCGGGTGATCGCTGCGCTGCCGAAGAATGCCTATGTGGTGGCGCTGGATGTGCCGGGTCGCCAGCTCAGTTCCGAACAGCTGGCACAGCGCCTGGAACACTGGCGCGGGCAGGGCAGGGACCTGGCGTTCCTGATCGGTGGTCCGGAAGGGCATTCGCGGGAAGTATCCGCGCTGGCCGACGAGAAGTGGTCGATCGGACCGCTGACGCTGCCGCACATGCTGGTACGCCTGGTGGTGGCCGAGCAGCTGTATCGAGCTGCCGCAATGATTGCCAATCACCCCTACCATCGCGCGTGAAGAGTGGTTATACTAGTCGTCTGCCCGAATAGCTCAGCCGGTTAGAGCACTTGACTGTTAATCAGGGGGTCGTTGGTTCGAGTCCAACTTCGGGCGCCACCTTGAGAAACCTGCATCGCGAGATGCAGGTTTTTTTTTGCGTCTTTGTGGAGTCGAGCTTGCTCGACTGCTGTTGTGGAGCCGAGCAGTGCTCGGCTGCCTGTGCGAAGCCGAGCGTGGGCTCGGCTCTACAGCGCCAGCGCTCCTCGCCAGAACGCCACCAGCGTGGCGATCGCCACGATCAGGATCGCACCGAACAGCGCCCATTCCCATCGCGTGAATACCTGTTCGCCGCGTTGGCGCCGGGTCAGTGCGAACAACACCACACCGGGCACGTACAGCAATACCGACAGCAGCAGGTTGTCCAGGCCACCGGCATACACCAGCCACAGCGCATACGCACTGGCCAGCAGTGCTACTCCGAAATCACGCCAGCGCACACCCGGCTCACCGGCATAGGCCTGCCCGCGCCAGGCCAGCTGCACGCCGAATGCCGTGGACAGGAAGTAGGGCACCAGGCTCATCGACGCGGCCAGCAGCACCAGCCCGGTGTAGCTGCCGGAACTGACCAGCACCAGCAGCAGGAACAACTGGATCAGGCCGTTGCTCAACCACAGTGCATTGGCCGGCACGCCGCGCGCGTTCTCACGGCCAAGGAAGGCGGGCATGGTGCCGTCACCTGCGGCGGCATAGAGCACTTCAGCGCACAGCAGCACCCAGGCCAACAATGCACCGAGAACGGAGATGATGGAACCGATGATGATCACCGTCGCGCCCCATTCGCCGACAATGGCGCGCAGCACATAGGCCATCGACGGATTTGGCAGTCCGGCCAGTTCCGCCTGCGACAGCACGCCCATCGACAACAGGCTGACCAGCACCAGCAGCAGCCACACGCCAAGGAAGCCGATCACCGTGGCGCGACCCACGTCGGTGCGGCGTGCCGCGCGTCGCGAATAGATGCTGGCCCCTTCGATGCCGATGAACACCCACACGGTCACCAGCATCATGCCGCGCAGCTGCTGGCCAAGGTCGCCGAGTGCAGGCGTGCCGAGGAAATCGGCGCGGAACACGTCCATGCGGAACGCGCCGGCGGCCAGGATCAGGAACAGCGCGATCGGCAGCAGCTTGGCCACGGTCACCAGGCCGTTGACGATGGCTGCGGTGCGCAGGCCACGCAGCACCAACAGGTGCACGGTCCACAACAGCAATGATGATGCGGTCACGGCGGCCGGGGTATTGCCTTCGCCGAACACGGGCATGAAGTGGCCGAGGCCACTGAAGATCAGCACGAAGAAGCTGGCGTTGCCAAGCACCGAGGCAACCCAGTAACCCCACGCAGCGGAGAAGCCGATGTAATTGCCGAAGCCTTCGCGCGCGTATGCGTAGATGCCGGTATCGAGATCAGGCCGGCGGTTGGCCAGCGCCTGGAACACGAAGGCCAGCATCAGCATGCCCGCGCCGCTCACCGCCCAGCCGATCAGCGCGGCGGCCGGACCGGCGCTGCGCGCTACGTTCTGCGGCAATGAAAAGATACCGGCGCCGACCATCGAGCCGACCACCAGTGCGGTCAACGCGGGCAGGCCCAAGCGCTGCGATGTCGCGGCCATGGAGATCCCCTGCGGCGGTGATGCCGCGTGCACACGGTAGCCCTGTGCCCGTGAACATGCCTGCAAGGGGCAGAACGACGAAGGCCCGGGCAGCTGCCCGGGCCTTCGAAGTTGCTGCGTTGAAGCGTGTGCCTGTATTACTTGAAGGTGTACTTGGCACCGACGGTGAAGTAGCGACCGATGGCACCACTGAAGTGCATCGGGTTGTAGTTCACGCCGCCATAGGTCAGCGGATCCAGCGGAGCAATGCGGTCGAAGACGTTCTCGACCGAAGCATTCAGCTCGAACGCTTCGGTGATTGCCCAACGGCCGGAAAGGTCGAAGGTGGTGAACGAAGAGATCTTCTTCACCGGCGATCCATCGGCATAGAAGAACTGGTACTTGCCGCCGCGCTTGTCAGTGTTTTCCATGCTGGAGATGTAGTTGGCCACGCCGCTGACACTCCACGGGCCCTGCTTCCAGGTGGTACCGAAGTTGATGCGGTCCTTCGGCGTGCCGATGCAGTTGGTCACGTCGCAGTTGCCGTGCGTGCCCAGGAAATCATCGGTGCTGGTACCGCTGGTGCGCTCGAACTTCAGCAGGTGGCTCCACTGCAGATCCATCTCCAGCTGGCCCGGGCCGATGTCGAAGGTCTGGCGGATGTCGGTGTCGATACCGCGAACGCGCGAGGAACTGGCGTTGATGTAGGCGGTGTTGACGGCCAGGATGCTGCCGGTACCGGCGACGCCGTTGAGCAGGTTGTTGTCGCGCAGGACGTTGCCAGCCCGGATCGCGTCATCGGTATCGCCCTGGGCGATCTCGTTGGTGCGCTTGATTTCCCAGGCATCGACGGTCAACGAGGTGGAGCGGGTGGGCTGCAGCACGATACCCACCGAGTAGCTCTTCGACTCTTCCGGTTTCAGGTCCTTGTTCGGGCGGGTGATGATCGCAACCGACTGCGAGCCGCAGTCGTCAGGCGAAGCACCCGGGGCCGGGTTTTCACCGTCCGGGCAACGGATCGGATCCGAGGCAGTGGAGAAGGCGGCCAAGCCACCATCGCCGTTCTCGGCCGGGTTCGGCGCGCGGAAGCCTTCGGCGTAGCTGGCGCGCAGGGCGATCCAGTCGGCCGGCGTCCACTTCACACCCAGCTTCGGCGTGGCCTTGCCTTCACCGCTCTCATACTTGTCGTAGCGCAGTGCAGCGGACAGTTCCAACTGCTCCAGCACCGGTGCCGACAGTTCGACGTAGCCGGCGTACACGTTCTGCGTGCCGTCATAGGCCGAGTAGCCCAGGCCGATGATGTCACCCGTGTCGGTGTAGGTCTGCGGGGTCAGGCTGTTGCTGGTCTTGCGCCACTCGGTACCGATCGCCAGGCCCAGCGGGCCACCCTTCAGGTCCATCAGGCTGCGCGACACGGTGAAGTCGAACATGTCCAGGCTGGACTTGGCACGTGCGCTGATCTTCGGCGAGATGTAGTCGTACAGCGCCTGGGAGTTCAGGTTGGCGTTGTCGCCAATGCGCCATACGCCACCGGCACAGTTCGCGTCACCCAGTGCACACTTCACGGCGCTGTAGCGCAGGAAGCCGGTGCGCTCGTTGACCAGGTCGGTGCCCGAGTGCAGGTAGGCGGTGTCGTAGCTCCAGTCACCCCAATTGCCCTTGACGCCGACCAGGAAACGATTGAACTCGTTGGTGTTGTCGGTCACGCGGGGGCCGACGTCCCAAGCGCTGTAGCGCAGGCGCAACGGGCCGGTACCGAGGCCGGCAGGCCGGTCAGGATGATTGGGGCCAAGCACCACGGCGCCCGGACCGCTGTTGCCGTTGACCGGCCCGCCGGGATAACCCCAGCCGCCGGACGCGGCGGATGGCGTGTTGCTGAAGGTGGTTTCCTTCTTCGAGTAGCCGATCTCGGTGTAGATTTCGCCACCTTCACCGAACGCGAAGCTGGCGCGGCCGAACACATTGACGTACTTCTCTTCCGGCGAGATGTCGCGATACAGCTGTGCCGGATCCCACAGGCAGCCCTGCGCGGCGACCGAAGCGTCGGTCTGGCCACCGATGGTGGTCAGACCCTGGCAGCCAGGCAGTGGCACGAGGGTGGCCGGATTCGTGTCGGTGACATTGCGGTCGTCGTACACCGAGCCATTGGGACCAACGCCGCCGCGGGTCTTGCCGCTGAGGAAGGCGCCACCCAGGAACTGGGCGTTGTTGCCATAGCCCCACTGGCGGGTGTCGCCGGTACCGATCCACTTGCGGTTCTTGCGGTCGCTGATCTTGATCGCGTCGCTCTTGCCGACATCCAGGCTGAAGAAGGCGTTCCATCCGTCGGTGGCCATGTCGCCGGTACCGGCGGTCAGGGTCGCTTTCTTGGTATCGCCATCGCTGTCGCCGGACAGGCCGTAGGAGCCGCGAAGGATCGCGCCCTGGAAGTCGCTGCGCAGGATGATGTTGACCACGCCAGCGATGGCGTCGGAGCCATAGATCGCCGAGGCGCCGTCCTTCAGCACTTCCACGCGTTCAACGGCGTCGAGCGGAATGGTGCTCAGGTCGGTGAAGACCTTCTGGCCGTCGTCGGCCAGGCCGTAGGTGGCCATGCGGCGACCATTCAACAGGACAAGGGTTGAACCCGCGCCCAGGCCACGCAGCGAAATGCCGGCGCCACCGCCGGCGAAGCCGTTGCCGAACGATTTGGGAATCGAGCCGGCGCCATTGGCGGTGATGGTCTGCAGGTACTCGGCAACCGTGGTCTTGCCGGTGCGGTCGATTTCCTGGCGGGTCACCACCTGCACCGGGGACGGTGTTTCAGTGTTGGTGCGCGGGATGTTCGAACCGGTGACCGTGATGCGGTCCAGGTTGGTGGCCTTCTCCTGCGCGAAAGCGGAGGTGGAAGCCACGGCGCCAACCAGCAGCAGGGTGCCGCCGGTAAGGATATGGGTGATGGACGATGCCAGGGTGGTGCGGCGGCGGCTGGCGGGCCGTTGGATCAGGTGTTTCACAGCTTCTCTCCTAACTGGAAAACCGTAGCGTTGAGGGCTGTCTCCGGTAGATTCCGGGACGGACCAATCTAGGTTTCCGGCAGGTGACGAAGTCGTGAATTTTTGCTTAATTGATAACAGTTGATCCTGTTCCGTCCGTACCCGCCCGGACGGAAGGGCCGGCCCGGCAGATGGCCGGGCCGGCGATCACCTCAGTCCGGCAGCGAGAACTGCACCGGCACCATGCCGATGGCCGGCACGGCCACGCCATCACGCTGGGCCGGCTCGAAGCGCCAGTGCTTGAGCACCTGCTGGCGTGCAGCCTGGTCCAGGCTGCGCGAGCCACTGCTGCGCTCGATGCTGACCACCGCTGGCTGCCCGTGGGTGTCCACCTCTACCCGCAACAGCACCGTACCCTGCTCGCGGTTGCGCAGTGCCGCCAGCGGGTAGGCCGGCGGCGGGGCGCTGCGGTATTGCAGCTGGGCGCCGGCCAGTGGTGTGGCGGTATCGATGCTCGGTACGAGCTGGGGCGGGGCCGGTTCGGCGGCCGGCAGTGCGATGCCCTGGGTTTCCTCTACGGTCGCGGTGGGGGCGGGCAGCGGCGGTGCTACCGGTTGCGTCCGGGGTTTGGGCACCACCTGGACGATTTCTTTCGGCGGGATCGGAACCGGCGGCGTGGGCGGTGGCGGGATCTTCTCGATCAGCCTGACCGCAGTCTTGTCACGCGGGACCTGCACAGCCTGGTAGGTCGCCGGGATCAGCAGCAACAGGAAGGCCAGCAGATGCAGGGCGATGGCCGCGCTCCAGGCGGCAACGCGGGCGGGGTCGAAGTGCGGGGATGCAACGGGATACGTACGAACCATGGTCCACCTCCATGCCAGTGACGAAGTCCTCAACGCACCAGGGCCCGTGGCGGGGTTGCCGCACGCGGCTGGCAGTCCATCAGTAGCGCGACATGGCGGCTACTGCCTAGAGGCAGGGGGGCGATCGTTGGGCTGGCCTTCAGCCAGTGCCGGCTGCGGGCATGAAAAAAGGCGGATCCCCTGCGGGATCCGCCTTTGCCGGCAATGACGAACGGGATCAGCGACCGAGTTCGAACACCACGTCCAGGTTGACCGAGACCGTCGATTCACCTGGTGCGACCGGGGTGGCCTTGTCCATCGCCGCGCCGGCCGACATGGCCCGCATCATCGGCATCGGGCGGTAGCCGCCGCCGGCGTTCTCGGAAATGCTGACGATGCGGCGCACCTGCAGGCCCAGCGACTTCGCATAGGTCTGGGCGCGGGCCTGGGCCTTCTTCAGTGCAGCCAGGCGGGCTTCGTCATAGACCGGTTCCGGCTGGTCGATCTCGAAGCTGGGGCCATTGATCTGGTTGGCGCCCTGCGCAGCCAGTGCGTCCAGCACCTTGCCCAGCTTGGCGATGTCGCGCACCTTCAGGCTGACCGTGTTGCTGGCCTGGTAGCCGGTGATCTTCGGTGCTTCGTTGTCGGCATAGCGGTACTGCGGGTTGAGGCTGACGCCACTGGTCTGCACGTCGCGCTCGGCGATGCCGGCGGCCTTGATCGCAGCCAGTACCTTGTCCATCTGCTGGGCGTTCTGGCGCATGGCGCTGTTGCCATCGGCGGCCTGGGTGACCACACCGGCCGACAGGGTGGCCACGTCCGGCACGCGGGTCGCCTCGGCGTTGGCCGAGATGTTCAGCAGGGTGCCTTCGGCCGGAGCGGCGATCGACGGCGACGACGGGGCAGCATGGGCGGTCATCGAGGTTCCAAGGGCGAGGGACAGGGCGAGCAGCAGCGGGGTGGCGGTCAGGCGCATGGAGAACTCCTTGTTGTGCCGTTGAGGGTGGTGTCGTAGCGATGAACGCGCTGTGAGCCCGTTCGGGGTTGAACGCGTTCCGGAACGGGTTGCCGACGATTCAGGTGGCAGCCTCAGGTTATGCTGTGCCGATGCTCTACCTTGCTTCCCGCTCCCCCCGACGCAACCAGCTGCTGGCCCGACTCGGACGCCCCTTCCAGGCCTTGGACCTGGAGGTCGTCGAGCAGCGCGCGCCCGCTGAAAGCGCCGAACGGTATGTCTGCCGGGTCGCCGCCGACAAGGCGCGCGCTGGCCTGGCCCGGGTGCTGGCCGATGACCCGCAGGCGCGGGTGCTCGGTTCGGACACCGAGGTGGTGCTGGACGGCGACGTGTTCGGAAAGCCCACCGACGCCGCCGATGCGCGGGCGATGCTGGCGCGCCTTGCCGGGCGTACCCATCAGGTGATGACCGCGGTGGTGGTGGTCGGCGCGGACGGGCTGGACAGCGAGCTGGTCATTTCCGAAGTGACCTTCGCCCCGATCGACGACGCCGACATCGCCGCCTACGTGGCCACCGGCGAACCGCTGGACAAGGCGGGTGCCTACGCCATCCAGGGCGGGGCCGAGCGCTGGATCGAGCACCTGTCCGGGAGTTACTCCGGGGTGATGGGGCTGCCGTTGCTGCACACCGATCGTTTGCTGGCGCGCTGTGGCGTGCCGGCCCCCACTGCCGATGCCGCCAGGGAGGCTGCCGATGTCTGAGGAAATCCTGGTCAATGTGACCCCGCGCGAGACCCGGGTCGCGGTGATCGAAAATGGCATGCTGCAGGAACTGCACATCGAGCGCGGCTGGCGCAGGGGTGTGGTCGGCAACATCTACAAGGGCAAGGTACAGCGGGTGATGCCCGGCATGCAGGCGGCCTTCGTCGAAGTCGGGCTGGAGCGCGCCGCGTTCCTGCACGCCAACGACGTGGTGCGGCCGGCGCCGGTAGCCAGTGCCGACACCGAGAACACCACGCTGCCGCCGCCGTCCAGCGTGCCGATCGTCGAGCTGCTGCGCGACGGCCAGGACATCGTGGTGCAGGTGGTGAAGGACCCGATCGGGACCAAGGGCGCCCGCCTGACCACGCAGATCAGCATTCCCTCGCGCTACATGGTGCTGCTGCCGCAGTCGAAAGTGGTGGGCGTATCGGCACGCATCGAGGATGAAACCGAGCGCGCGCGCCTGAAGGCGCTGGTGACCGAACTGTCGGCGCAGCACGGGGGCTACGGCTACATCGTGCGTACCAATGCCGAGGGCCAGCCGGCCGAGGCCATCGCCGAGGACATCGCCTACCTGTCGCGCGTATGGAACGTGGTCGAGCGCCGCGGCCGCGAAGCCCCCTCGTGCAGCAACATCTATGAAGACCTGAGCCTGCCGCTGCGTTCGGTGCGCGACCTGATCCGCAAGGACGTGGACAAGGTGAAGGTGGATTCGAAGGAGACCTTCGCCCAGCTGCAGGCCTTCGTCGCCAAGTACATGCCGGTGCTGGCCGAGAAGATCGAGCTGTATTCCGGCGATCGTCCGATCTTCGACATGTTCGGGGTGGAGGACGAGATCGGCCGCGCGCTGGACAAGCAGGTGCCGCTGAAATCCGGTGGTTACCTGGTGATCGACCAGACCGAGGCGATGACCACCATCGACGTCAACACCGGTTCGTTCCTCGGCCAGCGCAACCTGGAAGAGACGGTGTTCCGCACCAACCTGGAAGCGGCACAGGCGGTGGCACGGCAGCTGCGGCTGCGCAACCTGGGCGGCATCATCATCATCGACTTCATCGACATGGATGATGCCGAGCACCGCCGCCAGGTATTGCGTACGCTGGAAAAGGCGCTGGCCCGTGACCATGCCAAGACCACGGTGTACGACTTCTCGCCGCTGGGCCTGGTGGAGATGACCCGCAAGCGCACGGTGGAAAGCCTGGAGCGCCAGCTGTCGGAAACCTGCCCGCAGTGCAGCGGCCGTGGCAGCATCAAGACCACCGAGACGGTGACCTACGAGATCTTCCGCGAGATCACCCGTGCCGTGCGCCAGTTCGATGCCGCGCGCCTGCTGGTGATCGCTTCGACCAAGGTGGTCGCGCGCATCACCGACGAGGAATCCGCGGCAGTGGCCGAACTGGAGGAATTCCTCGGCAAGAGCATCCGCTTCCAGGCGGACGAGCAGTACCTGCAGGAGCAATTCGATGTTGTTCTGCTCTGATCCTCGCCGGCCGCAGGCCGGCGGTGGCCGATGAGCGCGCCGCCGCGCCTGCGACTGCGAAGGATCCGCCGTCATTTCATTGCCGCCTGCGCGGTGGGCCTGGTCGGGCTGGCACTGCTGGTGGGCACGCTCAGCCAGCTGTTGCCGCTGGCCGAGCGCCATCCCGACAGGATTGCCGCCTGGTTGAGTGAACGCGCCGGCCAGCCGGTGCGTTTCGACCAGCTGCAGACGGCCTGGACCCGGCGTGGTCCGCTGCTGCAGCTGAAGGGCCTGCGCATTGGCGCCGGCCAGGGCCTGGCGATCGGCGAGGCCGAGGTGCTGGTGTCGATGTACAGCGGGCTGCTGCCCGGCCGCTCGTTGACCGAACTGCGCCTGCGTGGCCTGGCACTGGACCTGCAGCAGGGCGAGGACGGCCGCTGGTCGGTGCGTGGCCTGCCGCAGGCCGCCAATGGCGGGGACCCGCTGGATGCGCTGCGCCGGCTGGGCGAACTGCAGGTGATCGGTGGCCGCCTGGGCGTGCATGCGCCGGGGCTGGGGATCGATACCACGCTGCCACGCATCGACGTGCGCCTGCGGGTCAACGGCGACCGCCTGCGTGTAGGCGTGCGCGCCTGGGCCCAGACCGAAGCGCTGCCGTTGACTGCGGTGCTGGACGTGGACCGCGTGCGCGGCAACGGCCAGGCCTGGCTGGGCGCCGATCCGGTCGATTTCCATGCCTGGTCGCCATTGCTGGCGGCCGGCGGTGTGCGCCTGCGCGAAGGCAAGGGCGAACTCAACCTGTGGCTGACCCTGCGCGATTTCGCGCCGGTGGCGGTGACCACCGATTCGGACCTGCGTGATGTCCGCATCGATGGCGCACCGATGCCCGCGATGGCGGCTCCGCAGCTGCAGCTGCAGCGGTTGCAGGCACGCCTGCGCTGGCAGCGCCAGGTCGACGGCTGGGCGTTGCAGGTGCCGCGCCTGCGCCTGAAAACCGAAGAAGGCGAGCAGCAGCTCGATGGCCTGCAGCTGCAGCTCGGCAAGCAGCTGCGGGTCAGTTCTGGCGAAGTGCAGGCCGGCATCGCGCTGCGTGCGCTGGCCCTGAGCGATCGTCTTGAACCGGGCCTGCGTCGCTGGCTGTTCCTGTCCAGGCCGCAGCTGGACGTGCGCGAGCTGCAGCTGGCGGGCGAACGCGATGGCCCGCTGTGGGCGCAGGGCGAACTGCAGTCGCTGGGCTTCGCCAGCGTGGGCAATTCGCCCGGCCTGCGCGGCCTGGGCGGGCGCTTCGAAGGCGACGCGGATGGCTTCAGCCTGCAGCTGCAGCCGCAACGCCAGCTGCAGTTCGATTGGCCGACCGGCTTCGGCGTGCGCCACGATCTGCACCTGGCGGGCCAGGTGGTGGGCTGGCGCGATGAAGGCGGTGGCTGGCGCATCGGTACGGCGGCGATGCGCGTGGAAGGCACCGATTACGCGGCGGACGTGCGCGGTGGTGTCTGGTTCCAGGGCGACGGTACGCGGCCGTGGCTGCAGCTGGCGGCCAAGCTGGACGACGTGCCGATGACATCGGCCAAGCGCTTCTGGATCCACTCCAAGATGAGCAAGGGCGCCACCGACTGGCTGGACATGGCGCTGGCCGGCGGCCAGGTGCGCAATGGCATCGGCCTGGTCAGTGGCGACCTGGACGACTGGCCGTTCGACAACAACGATGGCCGCTTCGAGGCGACCGGCCATATCACCAATGGTGACATCCGCTTCCAGCACGACTGGCCGTTGATGCGCCAGGTCGACGCCGATATCGCCTTCATCGGCCCCGGCTTCGACATGCACGGTCGAGGCGATCTGGCCGGCGTGGCGGTGCAGAAATTCGAAGCGGGCATCCAGGACTTCGGGCAGCAGCCGCTGTACGTGCGTGCCGATGCGCAGAGCGAGGCCGACAGGCTGCTGGCCATGCTGCGGCAGAGCCCATTGCACAAGGATTATGGCGACACCCTGGACAACCTCACCGCTACGGGCCCGGCGCATGTGACCTTCGATCTGCTGCAGCCGCTGCACCACGATGAAGGGGGCGGCCACCTGCAGGGAACGGTCGATCTGGCCGGCGTGAAGCTGGTCGACAAGCGCTTCCAGCTCACCTTTGACAACATGCACGGGCAGGCGCGTTACAGCAACGGCGGTTTCGATGCCGAGGAACTGGCGGTGCGCCACCTCGGCCAGGACGGCCGCCTGAGCCTGCGTGCCGGTGGCTACGTGCACGACAGCAAGCTGGCCTTTGAATCGCAGTTGTCGGCCAACCTCGATGCTGGCGTGCTGATCGACCGCGCACCGGAAATGGCGTGGCTGAAGCCCTACATCGCCGGCACCTCGCCGTGGACCATCGCGGTCAATCTGCCCAAGGTCGCTCCGGGGGCGCCTGCGCCGCCCAGCGAGCTGCGGTTGAGCTCCGATCTGGTCGGGACCCGGCTGGATCTGCCGGCGCCGCTGGACAAACCGGCTGCCGAGCCGTTGGCGACCACCGTGGCTGCACAGCTGCCGATGGGGGCCGGCCGCATCGACGTGGCGTTCGGCCAGCGCCTGGCGCTGGCTGCGCGCAGCCACAACAACCAGACGGGTGTGCAGGTGACGCTGGGAAGCGACCATGCCGATCGCGAGCCGCCGCCGAGCGGACTGTCCGTGAATGGCCGCAGCCCGACCCTGGATGCGCTGGAGTGGATCGGCCTGGCCCGTGGTGGCAACGACGATGACGGCATGCCGCTGCGTGCGGTGGATGTGCAGGTCGGCAAGCTGATGCTGATCGGTGGCGTGTTCGAGCAGACCCGGTTGCAGCTGCGCCCGGGAGCGCAGGCACTGGATGTGCGCCTGGACGGCCCGTCGCTGGCCGGGCGCCTGACCGTCCCCAATGCAGACGGCGGCACCATCAGTGGCCAGCTCGACCGCGTGCACTGGCAGTCATTGCCGGCGGCTCCAGGTGCACCGGCCGCGCCGGCACGGGTACAGGCCGGCGCCAACGACATGGACCCGGCCAAGCTGCCGCCGTTCGCGCTGGACATCGCCGACTTGAAGTTCGGCAAGGTGGTGCTGGGCCAGGCGGTGCTGCGTACGCGGCCGCTGGCCAATGGCCTGAACGTGGATGAGCTGCGCTTCCGTGCGCCTGACCAGGAGATCGACATCAGCGGTCGCTGGCTGGGCCGCACCGGTGGTGCCCGCACCGAGCTGACCGCTCAGGTGCGCAGCGAGGATCTGGGCGGACTGATGCAGAACCTCGACTACGGCGGCCAGCTGCGTGGCGGTTCCGGCCAGGCGCAGCTGCAGGCCACGTGGAGTGGGGGGCCGTCGGAGTTCCAGCTGGGCAACCTGCAGGGCCGCCTGGACCTGCACGCACGCAACGGCCAGCTGCTGGAGCTGGAACCCGGCGCCGGCCGCGTGCTGGGCCTGCTCAGCGTGACCCAGCTGCCGCGGCGCCTGATGTTCGACTTCCGCGACTTCTTCTCCAAGGGCTTCGCGTTCAACCAGATCGACGGCAGCATGCAGTTCGGCCAGGGCATGGCGCGCACAGACAAGGTGCTGATCGAAGGCCCGGCAGCCAACATCACCATCCGCGGCCAGGCCGACCTGCGCAACCAGCAGTTCGACCAGACCATCGACGTCAACCCGCGCGCAGGCAATCTGCTGACCGTGGTGGGGGCGGTGGCCGGTGGCCCGGTGGGGGCGGCGCTGGGCGCGGCCACCAATGCGGTATTGTCCAAACCATTGGGCGAGATTGGCGCCCGTACCTACAAGGTGACCGGTCCATGGAAGGAACCGAAGGTGGAAGTGATCGAGCGCAGCCGCGACAAGGCTCCGCCACCCGCGCCGGCACCGGCACCGGCCATTCCGCCGACCGTCACCGGCCTGCCGCGCGCGCGTTGAGCGCGGCTTTCCTGTTCACGGGGCTTGCCTGAGCGCCCCCGCATCCCCAGATCGAGAAC
Organism: Stenotrophomonas sp. 115C5; assembly: GCF_056861055.1. NCBI lineage: Bacteria > Pseudomonadati > Pseudomonadota > Gammaproteobacteria > Lysobacterales > Lysobacteraceae > Stenotrophomonas > Stenotrophomonas sp. 115C5. The sequence continues at coordinate 142,322 of NZ_JBSPUQ010000007.1, read as the reverse complement.
CATGACTGATATCGCCCTGACGCTTGCCCAAGACCGCCTGCTGCGCCCTGGTGGCCTGGATACCGCTGGCCTGGAGCGCACCTTCGGGCAGTTGCTCGGCCCCGGTGTGGACTTTGGTGACCTTTACTTCCAGCACGCCCGCCGCGAGAGCTGGAGCGTGGAGGATGGCATCGTCAAGGACGGTGCCCATTCCATCGAGCAGGGCGTGGGCGTGCGGGCGATTTCCGGCGAGAAGACCGGTTTCGCCTACTCCGACGACATCCATGCCGATGCGCTGCGGGTGGCGGCGCAGTCGGCGCGCGCGATCTCGCGCGAAGGTGGTGCCCAGACCGGGCGCTCGCTGCTGCGTGGCAACGCGCGCGCGCTTTACCCGGCGCTGGACCCGATCGACGGCATCGGCAACGAGGCCAAGGTCGAGGTGCTCAAGCGCCTGGACGGCTACCTGCGTGCCGCCGACCCGCGCGTGAAGCAGGTGATGGTCAGCCTGTCCGGCGGCGTCGATACGGTGCTGATCGCCCGCAGCGACGGTGTGCTGGGCGCTGACGTGCGCCCGCTGGTGCGCCTGAACGTGCAGGTGATCGTCGAGCACAACGGCCGTCGCGAGTCCGGCTATGCCGGTGGCGGTGGCCGTTACGGGTATGAGGAACTGTTCGCGGACGGCCGCCCGGAAGCCTTCGCCCGTGAGGCGCTGCGCCAGGCGCTGGTGAATCTTGAAGCGGTACCGGCACCGGCCGGCGTGATGCCGGTGGTACTGGGCCCGGGCTGGCCCGGCGTGCTGCTGCATGAAGCGGTCGGCCATGGCCTGGAAGGCGACTTCAACCGCAAGGGCACCAGCGTCTACGCGGGCCGGATCGGCGAGCGCGTTGCCGCCCCGGGCGTGACGATCGTCGATGACGGCACGCTGGACGGACGCCGTGGCTCGTTGAACATCGACGACGAGGGTCATCCCAGCCAGTGCACGACGCTGATCGAGGACGGCATCCTGGTCGGCTACATGCAGGACAGCCTCAACGCGCGCCTGATGGGCGTAGCGCCGACTGGCAACGGCCGCCGCGAATCGTTCGCGCACCTGACCATGCCGCGCATGACCAATACCTACATGCGTGCCGGCCAGCACGACCCGCAGGAGATGATCCGTTCGGTGAAGAAGGGCCTGTACGCGGTCAACTTCGGCGGCGGCCAGGTCGACATCACCAGCGGCAAGTACGTGTTCTCGGCCACCGAGGCGTACCTGATCGAGGATGGCCGCATCACCACGCCGGTGAAGGGCGCGACCCTGATCGGCAACGGTCCGGAAACCATGCAGAAGGTGCGCATGGTCGGCAACGACCTGGCTCTGGACGAGGGCGTGGGCATCTGCGGCAAGGATGGGCAGAGCGTGCCCGTGGGTGTCGGCCAGCCTTCGCTGTTGATCGAGGGCATCACCGTCGGCGGTACCCAGGCCTGAGCCGGGCGATGGCCAGCGCCACCGCCCCGACCGGCGCGGACTCAGCCCTCGTCGGCCTCGTCGGTCTCGACGTGGCCAGCGTCTTCGCCGCTGGCCTTCAGGCCCAGCGCCGCCGGCAGCATCAGCGCGCGCAGCACCTGGTAGATCTCGCGGTAGGCGCGCGGCGGCTTGTTCTTCGCCTTCTCGGCCTGCGCGTTGCGCACCAGCGTGCGCAGCTGCTGGCGGTCGGCCTGCGGGTAATCGTCCAGCAGGGCGGCCAGCGCCTTGTCACCTTCGGCCAGCAGGCGCTCGCGCCAGTCTTCCACGCGGTGCATCATCGCCACTTCGCGGCGGCCGGTTTCGCTGTTGGCGTCCAGCGCATCGCGGATCGCATCCAGCGTGGCGTCTTCTTCGCGGCGCATGTGCTTGGCCAGGAACGCCAGCTGGCGTTTGTGGGCGATGTGGGCGGTGATGCGCTTGCACTCGGCGATGTGCGGCAGCAGGTCTTCCGGAATCGGCAGGCGCGCCAGCTGGGCCGGGGTCAACGACACCAGCTTCTCGCCCAGGGCCAGGACGTCGAGCGCATCGCGCCGGTTCTGGCTGCGGCTCTTGTCGTGGAATTCACCGGTTTCTTCGTCGCGTCCGCGCATCGTTCCTACCTGATCTCAAAAAAAGTCGCCCGGCGTGATGCCGGGCCCAACCCGTACAGGATAAAGCATTGAACGTGATCGCCCCTGAAGTCGCTGTCGGCGACGACAGCCCGGCCCGGCTGGAACGGCTGGCCGACCTTTCCCAGCAGCTGCTCGACCGTGCCCGGGCGCTGGGCGCCAGCCAGGCCGAGGTCAGCTGCAGCGAGGACCGTGGTCTGGAGGTCAATGTCCGCCTTGGCGAGGTTGAGACCGTGCAGTCCACCCGTGACCGCGGTATCGCCGTCACCGTCTATTTCGGCCAACGCAAGGGCAGCGCCAGCACCGGCGACCTGAACGAGGCCAGCCTTGCCGCCACGGTCGAGCAGGCCTGCGCGATCGCCCGCCATACCGAGGACGACCCGGCCGCCGGCCTGGCCGAGGCGGCGCTGATGGCGACCGACTTCCCCGACCTGGACAGCTGGCATCCCTGGGCGCTGCAGGCCGACGAGGCGGTGGACCTGGCCCTGGCCTGCGAGAACGCAGGTCGTGAGGCCGATGCGCAGATCCGCAACTCCGACGGCGCCTCGGTGTCGAGCATGCAGAGCCTGTCGGTGTACGCCAATTCGCATGGCTTTTTCGGCCGTGAGCGTGGCACCCATCATTCGGTGGGCTGTGCGCTGATCGCCGGCCAGGGCGATGGCATGCAGCGCGATGGCTGGTACACCAGCGCGCTGGCCCGCGAGGACCTTGAGGAGGTGGGCCTGGTCGGTCGTCGTGCCGCCGAGCGTACCGTTGCCCGCCTGCAGCCTCGCTCGATGGCCACCGGCAGCATGCCGGTGCTGTTCGCCCCGGAAGTCGCGCGCAGCCTGGTCGGTCACCTGCTGTCGGCGGTGTCCGGCGGTGCCCTGTACCGCCAGGCCAGCTTCCTGCTGGACAGCGTTGGCCAGCAGCTGTTCCCGGACTGGATGCAGATCGAGGAACTGCCCCACCTGCGCCGTGGCCTGCGCTCGGCCGCCTTCGACGGTGACGGCGTGGCCACCCGTGCTTCGGCCCTGGTCCGTGACGGCGTGCTGCAGCGCTATGTGCTGGGCAGCTACTCGGCGCGCAAGCTGGGCCTGCAGACCACCGCCAATGCCGGTGGCGTGCACAACCTGCAACTGGCCGCCAACGCGGGCTCCCTGCAGGAGATCGCCCGCCAGATGGGCGATGGCCTGCTGGTGACCGAGCTGATGGGGCAGGGCGTGAACGGGGTGACCGGCGACTACTCGCGCGGTGCCGGCGGCTTCCGCGTCGAGAATGGCGAGATCCAGTACCCGGTGGATGGCATCACCATCGCCGGCAACCTGCGCGAGATGTTCAGCAGCATCGAAGCGGTTGGCAGCGACGTCGACCCGCGCTCGCACATCCGGACCGGTTCGATCCTGCTGGGGCGGATGACCATCGCCGGTAATGATTGATGGCGTCGATGGCGTAAGCTATGCCCGCCTGACGCAACCAGCTTGGTGCTGGTGGGTCAAGACCACCCAATGAAAAGGAGTTTTGTCGTGAGCGAATTCGATAACGTCCCGCCGCCGCCGGCCACCACCGACGTGCCGGCCGACCAGCGCACCATGGCCCTGGCTGCCCACCTGCTGGGCATCTTCACCGGCTTCATCGGCGCGCTGATCATCTGGCTGATCAACAAGGACGATGCTGGCAAGGCCTTCGTGACCGACCAGGCCAAGGAAGCCCTGAACTTCCAGATCACCGTGACCATCGCCATGGTGATCAGCATGATCCTGACCATCGTGATCATCGGCGTCTTCCTGGCCCCGATCGTCGGCATCATCAGCCTGGTGTTCAGCATCATCGCAGCGGTCAAGGCCAACAACGGTGAAGCCTATCGCTACCCGTTCGCGCTGCGCCTGATCAAGTAATACCGGCTACATGCGGAACTGAAAACGCCCGGCATTGCCGGGCGTTTTCATGTGCGGGGAGCGACGGGCGGTGCCCGGCGAGCAATCAATGATCGCGTTCGACCGCCAGCGTCGCCAGCGCACGCAGCGCATCGGCTTCCTCGCCATACCCGGCCAGGATCGATTGCATGCGTGCAGCGAGTTCGTGCAGCTGGGCCTTTGCGCCGTCCATACCGAGAAGGGCGGGGAAGGTGCTCTTGTCCTGCGCCTGGTCCTTGCCGGCGGTCTTGCCCAACTGCTCGGAACTGGCCTCGACATCGAGGATGTCGTCGCGTACCTGGAAGGCCAGGCCGAGTGCATCGGCGAAGCTGTCCAGCTGGGCCAGCTGCGGTTCGTGGGCCTGGCCGCACAGCGCGCCCATGCGCACTGCCGCACGGATCAACGCGCCGGTCTTCAGCGCGTGCATGCGGGTCAATGCCGCCAGCGTCTGCTGCTGGCCGGTGGCATCGATATCCAGCGCCTGGCCGCCGCACATGCCGGACGCGCCGGAGGCGTGGGCCAGGGTCTGCAGGCAGGCCACGCGCAAGGTGGCTGGCAGCGGCGCATCGGCGAGCAGGCCAAAGGCACGGGTCTGCAGCGCGTCGCCTGCCAGGATCGCGGTGGCTTCATCGAAGGCGATGTGGGTGGTCGGCTTGCCGCGGCGCAACGCGTCGTCATCCATCGCCGGCAGGTCGTCATGCACCAGCGAGTAGGCGTGGATGAGTTCGACGGACATGGCCGCCGCATCCAGGCTTTCCGGCTGCGCACCGAACAGGTGGCCACTGGCGTAGACCAGCAGAGGGCGCATGCGCTTGCCACCGCCCAGCACCGAATAGCGCATGGCCTGGTGCAGGCGCTGCGGTGCTTCGGCAGGCGAGGGCAGAGCGGCGTCGAGCTGGCTTTCGATACGGTCGCGCCAGCGCGCGAACAGAACCTCAGCCGTCATGGCTGGGCGGATCGAAGGGTTCGGCTGCTTCCGGCTGCGCCGGATCGCTGAGCAGGCGCACGCGCAGTTCGGCCTGCTCCAGCGCCTGCTGGCACTGGCGATACAGACCGACGCCACGTTCGTAAGCACTGAGCGAGGCTTCCAGGCTCAGCTCGCCGGTTTCCATCTGCTCCACCAGCTGTTCCAGCGATTCGAGCGACTGCTCGAACTGGGCGACCGGGGAGGCGTTTTCGGGGGACTTCTTGGCCATGTGGCAAGTGTGGACGGGCCGCGCGCGGGGGTCAATTCACCAGCCGCCGGGACGCCACTGCAGCTGTGCCTGGTGGGCCTGCAACCAGGCCTGCAGTGGCGCGGAGATGACCACGTCGGCGGCTGCCAGCAACTGCGGGCCATCAAAGATCAGCGGCAGCTGCGCGCGTCGCCAGGGGGCGAGATGTTCGCGTTGCAGGCAGTCCTTCAATGCGTGCGAATGCTGGCGACCGGGCAGCAGGATGCGCTCACCGCCCACGCGTGCACGGACCTGCAGTGGGCGCTCGAAGGCGGCGGCGCCCTGCAGCCGCAGCTGGCCGCCATCGGGCAGCGGCAGGGGGGCATGCCCATCCCATTCGGCCTGCCACGCGCGGGGCAGCGATGGCAGCTGCGCGGGTAGCAGGTAGGCGTGGTCGCGCCATTGCTGGATCGCGTGATCGTGCCAGCGTACCCGCGCCTGGCGATCGTTGCCGGCCGGCAGCAGTTCGTCCAGGCCCTGCTGCAGCACCGTGGCCGGCAGTGGGGCGGCACCATGGCCGATCACCCAGGCGCGCAGCACGCGCGCGGCGCGTCCCGGTGACACCTGACGCAGCAACTGCAGCGACAGCACGCGCGGTGCCACTTCCAGGTGCGCGATCAGTTCGGCATCTTCCTCATCCAGCAGTTCGCGGGTCTGCCGGCAATGCAGGGCGCTGCCGGCCAACGCGGCGGCGGCGTGCGGCCAGCGCTGGCGCAACAGTGGCAGTACCTGCAGGCGCAGGAAGTTGCGATCGGCGTGGTCTTCGGCGTTGCTGGGATCCTCGATCCAACGCAGCGCGTGTTGCCGGGCATAGTCGAGCAGTGCGGTGCGCGGTGCGTGCAGCAAGGGACGCCACAGGCGGTGCGTACCGAGCTGACTGTCATCGGCCATCGCGGCAAGGCCATCGACACCGGAGCCGCGCAGCGCGCGCAGCAGGAAGGTCTCGGCCTGATCGTCCTGGTGCTGTGCCAGTGCCAGTGTTTCGCCTTCGCGCAGTTCAGCAGTGAACGCTGCACGTCGTGCTTCGCGCGCTGCGCCTTCGAGGCCCAGGCCTGTGGTGTCGTCGATCTGTACGTGGCGCACGGCCAGCTCGACGCCCAGTGCTGCGCACTGCTGCTGGCAATGCCGTACCCAGTCGTCGGCTGCTGGCTGCAGACCATGGTGTACGTGCACCGCACGCAGCGCGGTGCCGGCGGCCTGGGCGCAGCGCCACAGCCAGTGCAGCAGCACGGTTGAGTCGACACCGCCGCTGTAGCCCACCAGTAGCGGCGCATCCAGCGGAACGAGGGCAGGGAAGGCAGTCACGTCGGCAAGTATAGGGTGGGGTTTACGTGGCAGGGCTGCGCCCTGCACCTGCAGAGGCCACGGCCACGGCAAGAGCCGAAGCAACAGCAGAAGCTGGTTTCCTGAGGGATGGCGGGGTGGGTCCGGTTGCGGGGGCCGCTGCAAGTACGTCCATGTAAGCTCGGTCGCCGCATCCATGCGGCTCACGCCCCCGCAACCGGACCCACCCCGCCTTCGACAGTTGGCCGCGTTCTGTCGGAGCACGGGGTAATTGCTCTTGGGGTCAGATCCGTTTTCCGAAGGAAAACGGATCTGACCCCGGATTCAACTCGATATCTGCCAGATTTCATCCACGCGTGGCGTGGATCTACTGGGCGCCGGAAAACTGTCGAAGGCGGGGCACTGTGGGTTTGCGGGGTGTGAGCCGCATGGATGCGGCGACCAAGGCTACATGGACGTACTTGCGCCGTCCCCGCAAACCCACAGTGCCTCGCCATCCCACGGAATGCACGCTGTTGCTGTTGCTTCGGTCGTTGCTGTTGCCGTTGCGTCTGCAGGTGCAGGGAGCAGCCCTGCCGAAAACCCTATTTCACCCGACGACCCGAGCGGTCGATCCGGAACCACTCTCCGCCTTCCATCGGCGTGTGGCCATCGGCATCCGGCGTGCCGCGACGGCAGCCGTTGCAGACCTCGGCCACGCCGTCGCGGAACGGCCAGGCGAAATCGAAGGTGCCCGGCACCACCTGCCGGAATGTCAGATCGAAGTAGCCCACGCGATTACCGACGCGGCCGCGCAGCAGGCCTTCTTCCGGTATCTCCGGGCCGTTGTCCCAGGTCAGCACCGGCAGGCTGCGGCCCTTGCGGTCGACGTAGTGGAAACCCTGGTCGGCATACACCACGGCCAGGCCGTGGTCATCAAAGTTCAGGTCTTTCAGGGTGTCCGGCTGGATCTTCGGCCGGTGGTCGACCACTTCGCAGTTGGGCAGCGGCCACAACCCGTGTTCGTCGGTCAGCAGCTTGCACGCCGGTGCCTGCGCCAGCGCGTTGGCACTGGCCAGCACGCCGAGCAGGGCCAGCGACCGCGCGAAGCGGCCGCTGGCAGGCGCAGGGCGGGCCTGCCGTGCGATCACTTGGCCTCGGCCTTGCGTTCGAAGGCCGTCGGCGCCGGCAGCTGCACCGGCACGCCCTTGTCGTCGCAGGTGCCGGCCTGGCACAGGCGCTCGCGCAGGGCCGGGGTGGCCTGCACGATCATGTGGTAGATCGCGTTCTGTTCCAGCGTGCCGCGGATCGCCTTGCTGCCCGGGCCGCGTGCCCAGATGCCGACGTCTTCACCGCCGTGCGACTCGGACTTCATCGGCACCAGTGCTTCCTGCATGTAGTCCGGATGCTCGGTGTCGACCTCGCGCAGGTTCGGGCGGCCGTTGGCCGGTTCGAAGCTGCTCGGGTTGTGCGGGTAGCGCTTCGGGCCGGCCGGCTGCTGGTTGCTGCTGCCGGTATGGCCCGGGCCATTGGCGTAGCTCAACGTGGTGTACGGCTGGCCGGTGCCGTCCAGCGCGTAATCCAGCTTGCCGGCGCCATCTTCGCCACCCTTGTCCTTCACCTTGCCCAGGATCGGGTTGCCGCGTGCCGGGTAGCCGACGAAGTTCAGCGTGTGCGAGTGGTCGGCGGTGACGATGATCAGGGTGTCGTCGGCCGAGGTCAGTTCGTTGGCCACGCGCACTGCATCGGACAGGGCCACGGTCTCGGTCAGTGCACGGTAGGCGTTGCCGCTGTGGTTGGCGTGGTCGATGCGCGCGCCTTCGATCATCAGCACGTAGCCTTCCTGGTGCTTCGACAGATTCCTGATCGCCGCAGCCGTCAGTTCGGCCAGGCTCGGCTCACCGCCCGGATCCTGCGGTCGCTCGTACTCGTAGCGCATGTGGTCCGGCTCGAACAGGCCAAGGATGGCCGGCGCATTGGCGGCGGCGGCCAGCTGCTTGCTGTTCCAGACGTAGGCGCCCTGCGGATGGGCCCGCTGCCATTCCTGCACCAGGCTGCGGCCATCCAGGCGCTGGCCGACCTTGTCGTCGTACTCCGGATCGCGCTCTTCCACGGTGGTGAATTCTCCGCGGCCACCGCCGAGGGCGACCAGCGGGCCGCGACCATAGCGCGAGGTCGACAGCAGCTGCTGGGCGATGTCCTTGCAGCCGGCGGCCTTGGCCGCGTCGGTCAGGCCGGTGTCGTTCTCCCAGTTGCGCTCGGGCGAGTGCGCGTAGGTGGCGGCCGGGGTGGCATGGGTCAGGCGCGCGGTGGATACCACGCCGGTAGCCAGGCCGGCGCTGTCGGCCAGCTGCAGCCAGGTCAGCAGGCCCTTGGACAGGCTGTCGGCACAATCGGTGCGGCTGCCGGCACTGACGCCGATCGCGCCCATGTGGGTCTTCACGCCGGTGGTGATGGCGGTCATGGTGCCGGCCGAATCCGGGGTCTGCGAATCGGTGTTGTAGGTCTTGCTGAACGCCGTGGCCGGGAAGCGTTCCCAGGACAGCAGGTTCTCTTCACCGGAGCCGCCCTTCTGCTGGCCCTCGTAGATGCGCGAGGCGGCCACCGTGGTCAGGCTCATGCCGTCACCGAGGAACAGGATGACGTTCTTGGCCTTGCCAGACATCGCGCCGTTGGCGGCGGCCTGGGCGGCGCCACTGCGGTACCACCACTGCGGGGTCTCACCGGCCGGATGGGCGACGGGGTCGACGGCGACCTTCAGGCCGGCCGGGGCAGTGGCGGGGGTGGTGCTGGCGCAGGCGCCCAGCAGCAGGGTGGTGGCGCAGGCGGCCAACAGGGAGACGGAACGGCGCATGGACGCTGGGATCTCACAAACTGTAACGGGACGTTCATTATGCCCGGCCCCGCAAGGCACGCCGATGACACACTGATTTGCCGGTCGGGCGGTCGTTCTGCGGGCCGTGTTGGGCTATCGTGCCAGCATCCCTTCCTTCCCCTCTGGATTGCCTATGAAGCTGGTCTCTGCCTGGCTGCGGATTCCATTCTGGCAGCGCGTGGTCGGTGGCTTCGTGCTCGGCGCGCTGGCCGGCTGGGCGCTCGGCCCGGCCGCGGAGACGTGGTTCGGCCCGCTCGGCGAGCTGTACGTCACCCTGATCAAGATGATCGCCGTGCCGCTGGTGTTCTTCGCGGTCATCAACGCGATCTCGTCGCTGCACGGGCAGAAGTCGGTCGCCGCGCTCAGTGGCCGCACCTTCCTGTGGTTCGTGATCACCGCCGCGCTGGCGGTGTGCGTGGGCCTGGCCGTAGGCACGGTGCTGCAGCCCGGCGCCGGTGGCCTGCAGTTGTCGATGGCCAGCAACTACGTGCCGCGCGAAGTGCCCAGCGTGGTGCAGGTGCTGCTGGACGTGGTGCCGGCCAATGTCTTCTATGCGCTGTCCGGCATCGGCACCAAGGTCAATGCCGCCGGTGAAACCGTGCTGGCCGCGGGCCGTGGCTCGATCCTGCCGGTGATCTTCTTTGCTGGTCTGGTCGGTTTCGCCATCGTCAAGCTGGGCGAGAAGGTGACCGAGGCGCGCAAGCTGGTCGGCCAGATGAGCGACATCATGATCCAGGTGACCCGCTTCGTGCTGGAAGTCACCCCGATCGGCACCTTCGGCCTGATCGCTGGCCTGGTCGGCAGCTACGGCTTCGAGAAGCTGCTGCCGCTGGGTCATTTCGTGCTGGCGCTGTACGTGGCCTGCGCCCTGCACATCGTGGTGGTCTACAGCGCGCTGCTGCTGGCGCACGGCCTGAACCCACTGAAGTTCTTCCGTGGCGCCGCGCCGGGCATGCAGGTGGCGTTTGTCAGCTCGTCCAGCTTCGCCGCGATGCCGGTGGCGCTGCGTTCGATCACCCACAACCTGGGTGTGAACAAGGACTACGGTTCGTTCGCGGTGCCGCTGGGCGCCAGCATCAAGATGGATGGCTGCGGCGCGATCTACCCGGCGCTGTGCGCGGTGTTCATTTCGCAGTACAGCGGTGTGCCGCTGACCCCGGAACAGTACGTGGTGGTGCTGATCGCCTCGGTGCTGGGCAGCTTCGGTACCGCCGGCGTGCCGGGTACTGCGGTGATCATGGCCACGGTGGTGCTGAGCGCGGCCAACCTGCCGCTGGAGACCATCGGCTACCTGTATGCCATCGACCGCATCCTGGACATGATGCGCACGATGACGAATGTGACGGGCCAGATGCTGGTGCCGGTGATCGTGGCCAAGGAGACCGGGCTGCTCGACCAGGCTGTGTATGACAATCCGTCCAGCAATGTCGGGGTGGACGATCCGGACCCGACACCGCCACGTGCCTGAGGTTGCGTGGAGATGAAAGGCCCGCCCAGACCGGCGGGCCTTTTGTTTGGGAGATGGCCGACGCGGTGCCGGCCAAGGTGGGCCCCTGGTAGATCCATGCCATGCGTGGATGGAGGCAGTGCCGACCAACGGTCGGCACCCACCAGGGCAGGCGGCGCTGTGCCGACCAAGGTCGGCCCCTACCGGGGGCGCAAACAAAAAAGCCGCTGCAGGGCAGCGGCTTCTCGCATCAGGCGGCGCGGAGGCGCCAGCGGGTGTGTCAGAGGTCGACCCGGCGGGCCTGCATGAACTTGTTGCCCCAGTAGCCGCTCAGCAGGGTGTCCACGCGGACGTCCTTGCCCGAGCTGGGCGCGTGCAGGAAGCGGCCATCGCCGACATAGATGCCGACGTGGTCGACGCGGCCCTTGCGGCCGAAGAAGACCAGGTCACCCGCCGCCAGCGCGGTACGGTCGTTGATCAGCTCGGCGTTGTCGTCGTGGGCCATTTCGCGCGAGACGCGCGGCAGCTCGATGCCCAGCGCCGAGCGGAACACGTAACCAACCAGGCCACTGCAGTCGAAGCCGCTGTCCGGGTTGCTGCCGCCCCAACGGTACGGGGTGCCCAGCAGGGTCATCGCACGGCGCAGCAGCGACTGCACCTTGCCGTTATCGGCGGCGGTGCCGACAACGCTGCCATTGGCGGCGCTGCTGGTGTCGTAGTTGGCGAGCAGGCGGCTGAGGTCACCGGCCACCACGGCCGAGCGGTCCATCAGCGGAATGGTGTCGTTGGCGGCCAGGTGCGGCAGCAGGGCGGCCAGCGTGGCGCTGGCGGCGGCGTCGACGCGGCTGCGCTGCGGAGCGGCAGCCTCGGCCTTGGCGGCCGGTCGGGCGGTGCTCTCGGCCACCGGGGCCGGGGTCACATCGGAGGAACGGTTCGGAGCGGTCTGCGACCAGGCCGGAAGGCTGGTCAGACAGAGTGCCAGGCCAAGCAACAGCGGGCGGGCACTACGTGAAGATACGGAAGTCTGGCCTTCGCTTTTCAGGTCGTCAGTCGTCACGCGTCGGTCACAGGAAAAAAACGATGGGGCATCATGCCCTGTAAAAGCGCGGATAAGTTAAAAATTCCGTTAGTAATTCGTTAGTTGCATGGTGATGTCCGTCACAGTTTTGAACATATCGCCTGTTCATTTTAGCGAAGGACGCGTTTCGCCCCTGTGTAGTGGTCTTTCCAGTAGGGACCGCTGAGCGAGTCGAGGCGTACCGTGCCGCCGGTGCTCGGCGCGTGCACGAAGCGCCCTTCACCCACATAAATACCGACATGGGTGACGCTGCCGCGGCTGCCGAAGAACACCAGGTCGCCGGTGGCCAGGCGCTGCGGGTCGATCTTCGGGCCCTGTACCGCCGCCAGGTCGCGCGAGGTGCGGGGCAGTTTCAGGTCCAGCATCTCGCGATAGACATAGGCCACCAGGCCGCTGCAGTCGAAGCCGGAATCCGGGGTGTTGCCGCCGTAGCGGTAGGGCGTGCCGACCAGGCTGATGGCCCGCATCAGTACCGAGTTGGCCGCCTCGGGGTTGTCCGGCACGGTCTTGGGCCAGTTCGCCGTCGGCGGGGGGGGCGCGGGGCGGGTGGCCTTGCCGCCGCCGCAGGCGGTCATCAGCACGGGCAGGGCCAGCAGCAGGGCCGGGGCGAGGAGCCGGCGCAGGCCGGACGAAACTGGCGTGATGTGCATGATCTCCGGATAATGCGCCACCTTAGGATTGGCCGTCATGATGGCGGCGTCCCCGCCGGGCGACAACCCGCCCCAACCCGCCTGCCTTCGGCAGATCCAGACAGAGTTGCGCATGAAGATCGAAAAAGACCGCGTTGTCCGCTTCCACTACACCGTTTCCGAAGCCGGCCAGGAGCCGATCGAATCGTCCAAGGACCGCGGCGAGCCGCTGGCGATCCTGATCGGCCACGGCAACATCATCCCGGGCCTGGAAAACGCCATGATGGACAAGGAAGCCGGCGCGACCTTCAGCGTCGACGTCACTGCTGCCGATGCCTACGGCGAGCGCCGCGAGGGCCTGTCCCAGCGCGTGCCGAAGAAGCACTTCGGCAACACCAAGCTGGCCCCGGGCCAGCAGGTCGTGCTGCAGACCAACTTCGGCCCGCGTGCGGTGACCGTGCAGAAGGTCGGCATGAGCGTCGTCGACGTCGACCTGAACCACCCGATGGCTGGCAAGGACCTGCATTTCGACGTCGAAATCGTTGACGTGCGCGAAGCCGGCAAGGAAGAGATCGACCACGGCCACGTCCACGGCGACGGCGGCCACCACCACTGATCGCAGCGCGATCGTGATGGCAGCAACGGCCCGCTTCGGCGGGCCGTTGCGTTTCTGGAACACGACGCGGCCATCCATGGCATGCGGGCCAGCGGCATAATGGCGGACCTGCCTGACGGATGCCCCGTGAACGCCGCTTCTCCTTCCCTGCAGCCGATGGCTTCCGGCGAACGCATCGCCATACTGGACGTGCTGCGCGGTGCGGCGTTGCTGGGCATCCTGCTGATGAACATCGAGGCCTTCAGCGGACCGCTGGATCTGGCCTTCACCGGCATCGACACGCACTGGCAGGGCATCGACTACTGGGCTGATGCGTTCGTTTACGTGTTCGTGCAGGGCAAGTTCTTCACCCTGTTCTCATTGCTGTTCGGCGCCGGCTTCGCGGTGATGGCGCAGCGCGCCGAGGCGGCCGGGCGCGACTTCACCCCGTTCTACCTGCGCCGCAGCGCTGGTCTGTTGCTGATCGGCCTGTGCCACGCGCTGCTGGTCTGGTCCGGTGACATCCTGGTGATGTACGCGCTGGTCTCGTTGCCGCTGCTGGCCTGCCGCGAGGCGCCGCGCAGCTGGCTGCCGTGGATGGGCGTGACGGTCTACCTCGGCGGTATAGCGATGATGCTGCTGGTGGGCGCGATGGTGTCCATGGCTTCGACGGAAGACCTGCAGAAGATGCTCGCCGACGCGCAGCAGAGCATCGATCTGCAGCGCCTGGTGTACGGGCACGGCAGCTGGATGCAGGCCAATGCGCAGCGGCTGAGCGAGTTTGGCACGTCGATGGGCGCGCTGCTGATCACCGGCCCGGAGGTGTTGGGCATGTTCCTGATCGGCAGCTGGTTTGCCGGCAGTGGTGCGCTGGCGGCGCCGGAGCGCTTCCCGCGCTTGTACGCGACGCTGCGCTGGATTGCGCTGCCGTTGGGCCTGCTGGTCACGTTGATCGGTGTTGCCTGGAAACCCTACCTGGCACCGGGTGCCTACAATCTGCCGGTGACCGCCGCAATGGCACTGGTGACGATCGGTGGCCTGCCGATGTGCCTGGGCTACCTGGCGTGGATCGTGCATTGGCGTGCGCGGTTGGCCTGGCTGGCACCGGTCGGGCGTATGGCGTTGACCCACTACCTGGGCCAGTCGCTGCTGTGCACCTGGTTGTTCTACCACTACGGCCTGGGCGCGTTCGAAATGATGCCACGCAGCGTGCAGCTGCTGTTCGCACTGTTGTTGTTTGCCGTGCAGGTGGCCCTTTCGCACGCCTGGTTGCGCCACTTCCGTTTCGGGCCCATGGAATGGTTGTGGCGCGCCATGACCTACCGGCAGTGGCCGCCGATGCGGCGCGAGGCCGGGCAGGGCTGATCGATGCAGGGCGCGCGCGAGGATGTGATCGTGGTCGGCGCCGGTGCCATTGGGCTGGCCGCCGCGCTTGCGCTGCGCGCACAGGGGCGGCAGGTACGGGTGATCGACCGTGGGCGCATCGGCGGCGCGACCTCGCATGGCAACTGCGGCACCATCACCCCCAGCCACGCGCCACCGCTGGCAGCGCCTGGTGTGCCGTTGCGGGCGCTGCGCTGGATGCTCGATCCGCGTGCGCCGCTGTACGTCCGTACACGCCTGGACCCTGCATTGTGGCGCTGGCTACTGCAGTTCGGGGCGCGCTGCAACGCGCGTGACTGGCTGCACTCCACGCGGGCACGCGGCGCTCTGTTGAATGATTCTCGGCTGCGCCTGGCGCAGTGGGTGCGGACGCATGCGCTGGACTGCGAATTCGAGACGCGCGGTCTGGACTATGTGTTCGGTGACGCCCGCAATTTCGATCACCATGCAGCCGAGTGTGAGGCGCTGAACGCGCAGGGCATCGCCACGGTGCGCATCGATGGCGCCGACTACGCGCGCGACAATCCAGCGTTCCATGATCGCCTTGCCGGTGCGATCCACTTCCCCGGCGATGCGCAGCTGCGTCCGGACCGCTACACCGCCGAGCTGGCGCGCGTGCTGCGCGCACAGGGCGTGCTGATCGAAGAGCACTCGGACGTGCAGGATTTCAGCGCCGACGCGCAGGGTGTGCGCGTGCACGTCGGTGAACGCACGCTGCACGCACGTGAACTGGTCCTGGCCACCGGGCCGTGGTCGCCGCGCTGGGCGCGGCAACTGGACCTGCGCGTGCCGATCCAGCCTGGCAAGGGCTATTCACTGACCTGGTCGCGACCGTCTCAGGTGCCGAAGCGCCCGGTGGTCCTGAAGGACCATTCCGTGTTCGTGATTGCCTGGCGCGAGGCACTGCGACTGGGCGGTACCATGGAATTCGCCGGTGCCGACCCGCAGCTGCGCACGACCCGCCTGCAGCCCCTGCAGCACGCTGCCGACCACTACCTGCGCGCGCCGCGTGGTGCGCAGCTGCAGGAGAAGTGGTGCGGTTGGCGTCCCATGAGCGTGGACGATGTGCCGTTGATCGGCCGCGCGCCCGCACATCCTCACGTCTGGCTTGCAGCGGGGCATGGCATGCTCGGCATCAGCATGAGTGCCGGCACCGGCCAGCTGATCGCCGATCTCGTCTGCGGCCGCACGCCGGCGATCGATCCTGCCCCTTACCGACCCGAGCGATTCCGATGAGCACTGCACCCTATGATTACGACCTGATCGTCCTTGGCGGCGGCTCCGCTGGCCTGGCCGGTGCGATCCGCGCCGCGCAGCACGGCAAGCGCGTGGCGATGCTGGAGCCTGGCGAACTGGGCGGGACCTGCGTCAATGTCGGCTGCGTGCCGAAGAAAGCCATGTGGCTGGCGGCAGACCTGCACGAGCGCATCGGTCTGGCCAGTGCGATGGGCTTCAATGTCGAGGCGCGCCCGGCGCTGTCGTGGAAGGAACTGGTGATCCACCGCCAGGCCTACATCAGCAACATCCACACCAGCTACCACAAGCGCCTGGATGAAACCGGCGTGGTGCGCATTCCGGCGCGCGGTCGTCTGCTCGATGCGCACACCGTGGCCTGCAGCGATGGTGTGCGTTACAGCGCCGAGCACATCCTGATCGCCACCGGCGCGCACCCGCTGCGGCCCGACATTCCCGGCGCGGAACTGGGTCTGGTCTCCGATGATTTCTTCGATCTGCGCGCGGCGCCGGCCGAGGTGGCGATCATCGGTGGCGGTTACATCGCGGTGGAGCTGGCCGGGTTGCTGCAGGCACTGGGCAGCAAGGTGAGCCTGCTGGTGCGCGGCAAGCGGCTGCTGGAGCGCTTCGATTACGAGCTGACCGATCAGCTGGCCGAGAACCTGAAGCAGCAGGGCGTGCGCATCCATTTCGGCTATCGCCTGCGGGAACTGCAGCGCGATGGCGAGCGTGTGCGTGCATTCGGCCATGATGGTCCGCTCGACAGCGTGTTCGATGCAGTGTTCTTCGCCACCGGCCGTCGCGGCAACAGCCGTGGTCTGGGTCTGGAAGCGCTCGGCATCGGCATCGGTGAGCACCAGCAGGTGCAGGTGGACGAATGGCAGACCACCAGCGTGCCGAACGTGCATGCGGTGGGTGACATCGCCGGCAAGGTTGGCCTGACCCCGGTGGCGGTGGCCGCGTCGCGGCGCCTGATGGATCGCCTGTTCGGCGGCCGCCCGCAGTCGAAGATGGACTATGAGAACGTAGCCAGCGTGGTGTTCTCGCATCCGCCGCTGGGCGCGGTGGGCATGAGCGAAGAAGAGGCGCGCGCACGTTTCGATCAGGTGAGCGTGTACCACAGCCGCTTCCGCCCGATGCTGCAGGCGCTGGCCAACGGTACCCAGCGCAGCCTGTTCAAGATGGTCTGCGTGGGCCCGGAAGAGCGGGTGGTAGGCATCCATCTGCTGGGTGAAGCGGCCGACGAGATCCTGCAGGGATTCGCGGTGGCGGTGAAGATGGGCGCGACCAAGGCCCAATTTGACGATACCGTGGCGATCCACCCGACCTCGGCCGAGGAAGTGGTGCTGATGCGCTGACCTGGGCGGTTGTAGAGCCGAGCCTATGCTCGGCTGCATTCCGTGCAGACATGGTGCAGCCGAGCGCAGGCTCGGCTCTACAGGGCACCTGGCGCCCCCATGCGATACTGGGCGCCCCCATGCGTTTCCGGGCCGCCCTATGCGGCCCGCCGTCGTCCTGATGTCCAGCCCCGCTTCCCGTATCGCCACCGCTTCCCCGCGCATCGCGCTGGGGGGTATCGGCCTGGCCGCGATCGGCGCCATCGCCGCCTCCGGCAAGGCCATCATCGTCAAGCTCGGCCTGCGCCACGGCGTCGATGCCACCACGCTGCTCGCCCTGCGCATGCTGATGGCGCTGCCGCTGTTCGTGCTGATGGCACTGTGGGCTGCGCGCCGGGCAGAGCCGCTGTCCTGGGCCGACCGCGCCCGCGTGCTGTGGCTGGGCTTCACCGGCTACTACCTGTCCAGCCTGCTCGATTTCCAGGGCCTGCAGTACATCAGCGTGACCCTGGAGCGGCTGATTCTTTACTTGAACCCGACCCTGGTGCTGCTGATCAACGTGCTGCTGGCACGGCAGCGGCCGGGCCGCTGGCAGATCGGTGCGCTGGTGCTGAGCTATCTGGGCGTGCTGCTCGCCTTCGGCCACGATCTGCAGCGCGAGGGCGGGCAGATCATCGTCGGCAGCCTGCTGGTGCTGGGCAGTGCGCTCAGCTATGCGCTGTACCTGTTCGGCAGTGGCCAGGTGGTCGCGCGCATCGGTGCGGTGCGGCTCACCGCCTACGCCAGCTGCGTGGCCAGCGTGCTGGTGCTGCTGCATTTCGCGGTGACCCATCCGCTGCCGTTGCTGTGGCAGGCACCGGCGCCGGTGCAATGGTTGTCGCTGGTCAATGCCACCGTGTGCACGGTACTGCCGGTGCTGGCGATCATGCTGGCAGTGCAGCGCGTGGGTTCGTCGCTGGCCGCGCAGGTCGGTATGCTGGGCCCTGTTTCCACCATCGTGATGAGCCTATGGCTGCTCGACGAACCGATGGGGCCGGCGCAGATCGCCGGCACCGTGCTGGTGCTGATCGGCGTACTGCTGGTGACCCGCCTGCGGCGCTGACGCCGGAGCAGGCGCGTGCGCGCATCCTGGCGGTGATCCGCGCCATCCCGGCGGGGCAGGTGATGGGCTATGGCCAGGTGGCGATGCGTGCCGGCCTGCCGGGGCGTGCGCGCTTGACCGCGCGCATCCTCGGCCAGAACGACGATCCCGACCTGCCCTGGCATCGCGTGCTGCGTTCGGACGGGCGCATTGCCATGGAAGAAGGGTCGGCTGGTTGGCGCGAGCAGTCACAACGGCTGCGTGCCGAAGGTGTGGTGGTGGAGAACGGCCGGGTGCGGATGCCGGCCACCGATCCGGCCGCGGCGCTGGATGCCGCCGTGTGGGGCCCGGGCTGAGCACCGCTGGCGACTGAACAGGCTGCGCCTGCCGGTCGCCAACAACACACGGTGCTGCGGCTATGATGGAGGCCGTTCCATGCCGGTGCTCCCATGTTCCCGCGACTGCCTACCGTCACCAAGGCCCTGCTGATCGCCAACGCGATCCTGTTCCTGCTGCAGCAGCCGTTCCTGCTCGGCATGCAGACCTTCGAGCCGTTCATGCTGCAACCGCTGCAGCAGGGCTTCGATGCGTTCTCGCCGGGCGGCAACTTCCAGCCGTGGCAGCTGCTGACCTATGGCTTCCTGCATGGCAGCTTCGGCCATCTGTTCTTCAACATGCTGGCGGTCTTCATGTTCGGCGCGCCGCTGGAGCAGACCTGGGGCGAGAAGCGCTTCCTGCTGTACTACCTGGTGTGCGTGGCTGGCGCCGGTGTCTGCCAGCTGCTGGTCGGTACCCTGCTGGAGAATCCGGCCACGGTACTGGGCGCCTCCGGCGGCGTGTTCGGCCTGCTGCTGGCCTACGGCATGCTGTTCCCGAACCAGCGGGTGATGCTGCTGTTCCCGCCGATCCCGATGAAGGCACGGACCTTCGTGATCCTGTTCGGTGTGGGTGAGCTGGTGCTGGGCATGACCGGCTGGCAGCCGGGCGTGGCCCACTTCGCGCATCTGGGCGGCATGCTGTTCGGTTGGCTGCTGATCCGCTACTGGCGCGGGCAGCCGCCATTCAACAAGCGTCGCCCGCCCGGCCCGCCGAAGCGCCCGAACCATCTGCGCAGCGTCAAATGATCCGAAGGATCATTTGACGCTGTAGGTGCCGACCGTTGGTCGGCACAGCTTCTCCCACGCGGGTAGGTGCCAACCTTGGTTGGCAATCATCCCTGTCGTTTCGTGCCAACCAAGGTTGGCACCCACCAATGGCAGGTCATGCATGCGGCGGGTACGTGCGCATCCACGCATGGCGTGGCTCTACAGATCCTGCAACACCACCTGCGCGGCATTGTGCCCAGGCGCCCCTGTCACGCCGCCACCGGGATGGGTACCCGACCCGCATAGATACAACCCGGGCAGGGCACCGCGATAGCCGGCCTGGCCAACCATCGGCCGCGCCGAGAACAACTGGTTGGCACTGAGCGCACCGTGGAAGATGTCGCCGCCGACGAGGCCGAAGGTGCGTTCCAGGTCCAGCGGTGACAGGACCTGGCGGCCCAGCACGCTGTCAGCGAAACCCGGCGCATACCGTTCAACGGTGGCGATCATCAGATCGGCCACTGCTTCACGATGATCATCCCAGTGACGTCCGTCGGGCAGCACCGGCGCCACGTGCTGGCAGAACAGGCTGGCGACGTGCTGCCCCGCTGGCGCCAGCGAGTCATCCAGTGTGCTGGAAATCAGCATCTCCACGATCGGTTCGCGCGACCAGCCGTCGCGCCGCGCCTCCAGCCACGCGCGATCCATGTAGTCCAGGCTGGGCGCCAGGATGATGCCGGCGCTGAGGTGATCGCCGGGGCCGGGCAGGGCGCGGAAGTCCGGCAGCCGCGACAGCGCGAGATTCATCCGGAACGTGCCGGAACCGCAGCGCCAGTGTGCCATCCGCTCACGCGTCGCCGCCGGTACCTGCGCCGGTTCCAGCAACTGCTCGTACAGCAGCTTGGGGTTGACGTTGGCGATCACCGCGCGTGCGTGCAGGGTTTCGCCGTTGGTCAACACTACGCCGACTGCCCGGCCGGCCTCGATGAGCAGCCGTTGCACGCCGGCATCCACGCGCAGTTCCGCGCCGGCCTCGCGTGCAGCGGCGGCGATGGCCTGGCTGATCGCGCCCATGCCACCGATCGCATGGCCCCAGGCACCTTTCACGCCATTGCACTGGCCGAACACGTGATGCAGCAACACGTAGGCACTTCCCGGTGTATATGGACTGGCATAGTTGCCGACGATGCCATCGAAGCCGAACAGCGCCTTGATCGGCTCGCTCTCGAACCAGCGGTCCAGGTATTCAGCCGCTGAGAGCGTGAACAGGTCCAGCAGTTCCTGCCGCAGCGAAGCATCCAGCGCTGCCAGTTCGCGGCCGAGACGGCCCATCTGCCACAGTGCGGGTAGTGCGCGCCAACCACCCGCCACGCCCAGGTCCGGTGGTGTACGCAGGGCCCACGCACGCAGCACGTCGGCGAAAATCTCCAGTCGCGCTTCATATGCGGGCAGGCGCTGTGCATCCCGCTCGGAAAATTTCGCCACCTCGGATTGGGTGCGGCCGGGCGCCGACAACAGGTGGCGGCCGTCCGGCAATGGCAGGAAGTTGTTGACGGGGCGCGCGACGATGCGCAGCCCATGCGCATGCAGCTGCAGGTCGTCGATCACCTTCGGCTGCAGCAATGACACCGTGTACGACGCCACCGAGTTGCGGAAGCCGGGATGGAACTCCTCGGTGACCGCGGCGCCGCCGAGCACACCACGCCGTTCGAGCACTAGCACCTGCTTGCCGGCGCGTGCCAGATAGGCTGCACAGACCAACCCGTTGTGGCCACCGCCGATGATGATTGCATCCCAGGACATCAGCACCTCGGGAAAAGGGGACGGAGGGGATTAAGTCGCAATTCGCATAGGGCCGGCGGTAATGGGGAGAAACGACTTAATTCCCTCCGTCCCCTTTTTTGATCGCCGCTTCGATGGTGGCGATGTCGATCTTCTTCATCGGCATCATCGCGTTGAAGGCGCGCTTGGCCAGTGCCTTGTCCTTGCTGGTCACCGCTTCGATCAACATGCGCGGGCTGATCTGCCAGGAAATGCCCCAGCGGTCCTTGCACCAGCCGCATTGGCTCTCCTGGCCGCCATTGCCCACGATCGCATTCCACAGGCGGTCGGTCTCGGCCTGGTCCTCGGTCTGGATCTGGAAGGAGAAGGCTTCGTTGTGCTTGAACGCGGTGCCGCCGTTGAGGCCGACGCAGGGGATGCCGCAGACGGTGAATTCGACGGTCAGTACATTGCCTTCCTTGCCGTCGGGATAGTCGCCGGGTGCGTGATGCACGGCGGTGACCGCGCTGTCGGGCAGGATACTGGCATAGAAGGTGGCGGCCTCGAGCGCGCCGTTGTCGTACCAGACACAGATCGTGTTCTTGTGTGCCATGTCGGGGCTCCGCGATGGACGAAGTCGCAGCGATAGCACGCCGGGTGTTAACCCGGGATCGTGCTGCACCCGCAAAAAAAGGGCGCCCGAAGGCGCCCTCTGCATCATCCGTATGGCAGCGGGTTCAGCGCCAGACCTTGATCTGCTCGGCTTCGCTGCGCTGCATCGGCTGGCCGGCCTTGCAGCTGAACGTGGCGCCGAACGCCGGCAGGTTGGCCAGCGTGCCGTTGCTGCGCCACAGGCCCGGTGCACGGATGTCGGCGGTCAGGCGACGCACGGCCTCGTTCGGCGACAGCTGCTGCGCCCACAACGCCGACCACGCGCGGAAGAAGCCCTGCTGCTGGGCCTGCTTGGCCTTCGGCTCCTGCGCGGTGTACGCGGCCCAGGCCAGTTCCAGGCCGGCGATGTCGGCCAGGTTCTCTTCCTGGGTGAGCGTGCCGTTGACCTTGGCACCCTTCACGCCCGGGAAGTCGTAGGCGCTGTACTGCGCGGCCACGCGGCTGCCGAGCAGGGTCCAGGCGGTCTTGTCGGCCGGGGTCCACCAGCTGCGCAGCTCGCCCTTGGCGTCGACCAGCGCGCCCTTGGCATCGATCGCGCGGGTCAGCTCATGGCCGACCAGGCCACCGAAGCTGCCGAACTTGTCGGCGGCGTCGGCCTTGGCGTTGAACACCGGGCCCTGCAGGATCGCCGCGGTGACGATCAGGCGGTTCTGCGCCAGGTCGTAGGCCAGCGAGGGCTGCTGCGGCAGCACGTCCCAGCGACGGTCGGCGTTGCCCTTGCCGATGCGCTTCATTTCCTCGCGATGGCGCCAGGTCGAAGCAATCAGCATGTTGCCGCCGAACGAGCCACGGCCCATCGGCTGCACGCTGTAGTCGAGGTCACGCAGCGGGGTGCCGATTTCGATCTTCAGCGCGGCCAGCTTGGCCTGCGCTTCGGTCTTGGCCTCCGCGCTCATCCAGCTGCTGTTCTTCACCGCCTCGATCTGCACTTCGCGCACCTTGTCGACGATCCACGCCGCCTGGCGACGATCTTCGGCCGACAGGTAACGGGAGGCGTATTCGCGGCCGACCATCGGGCCGGCGGCAACGTTGATGGCGTCCAGCACGTCTTCCCAGCGCTGCGGCGGCAGGGTCTCGCCGCGCAGCACACGACCGCGGAATTCGAACTCGGCGTCGCGGTAGGCCTTGGACAGGTACGGTGCCATCGAGTCGCCCACGCGCCAGCGCAGGTAGGCCTTCCACTGGTCCGGCTTGAGCTTGGTGACCATGCCGTCGAGCTGCTTGAACAGGCCCGGGTCGGCCAGCGAGACCAGGTCGTCGTCCACGCCCTGTGCCTTCAGGAAGGCATCCAGCTGCAGGTTGCGGTAGCGGCTGTTGAGCTCCTTGGTGGAGATCGGCGCGTAGTTGTTGAACGGGTTGTTGATGCCTGCCAGCGACTGCGCATTGCGTGCCAGCTCGGTTTCCAGCGCGATCACCGCCTGCGACTCGGCATCCAGCTTGGCCGCCGGGGTGCCGGTCAGCGCCAGGATCTGCTTGACGTAGTTGCGATAGCGGCCCATCAACGCCACGGTATCGGCGTCGGTGCGGGTATAGAACGCCGGGTCCGGCAGGCCCATGCCGCCCTGCATGAAGTAGCCGATGTGACGGTCCAGCGCCTTCAGATCGACGTCCGGGCCGAAGTTGAATGCCACCGGGATGCCGACCTGGTGCAGTGCGGCGATCGACGCCGGCACATCCTTGGCCTTCTTGATGGCATTGATGCGGGTCAGCAGCGGGGCGATCGGGTTGGAGCCGTCTGCTTCCACGGCAGCTTCGTCCAGGCCGCTGGCCCAGAAGTCACCCAGCAGTTTCTGCACGTTGCCCTGCGGCGCTTTCATCGCGGCGTCGAGCAGTTCACGCTGCTGCTGGCGGCTGCGGTCGACCAGCTGGCCCAGCGCGGTGGTGGCGCCGGTCTGCGGCACCGGGTTGGCCTTCAGCCAGCCTGCATTGGTGGCGTCATAGAAGTCGCTGCACTGGGCACTGACAGCCGGGGCACGCGCAGCCTTTTTCTTGGCAGCGAACGCGTCGTGGGTCGGGACCAGGGTCGCCAGGCTGATGCCCAGGGCGATGGCAAGCGGACGGAAGTTGGGCATGTGGAACGAATCCGTGATGGATTGAGGGCGCGCGCACTATAGCAAGCCGGGCATCGACGCGGCATGCACGCATCACGGAGGCTCCGCCGTGCCGTGCGCCGACCAAGGTCGGCATCTACCAACGGCGTGGGCGTGCACAGGCACAGTGGATCCACACCATGCGTGGATGAAAGACTCCCTATAAAAACAAAGGCCCGGGAATTCCCGGGCCTCTGCAGGTCTGCAACAGCGTCAGCCGTGGCTTACCAGATCACCACCTGCTGCTCGCCAGTGCGGGCCATCGGCGAACCGGCCTTGCACTGGAATGCCGCGGCGAAGGTCGGCAGGTTTGACGGCGCACCCATGGCGCGGAACTGCGCCGGCGCGTGCGGGTCGGTCGCGAGGCGGACCTTGGCGTTTTCCGGGGTGTACTTGGTGCGCCACACGGTAGCCCAGTTGAAGAAGAAGCGCTGGTCACGGGTGAAGCCATCGACCTTTGCATCTTCCTTGCCGGCGGAGGCCTTCTGCAGCGCGTCGTAGGCGGTAGCCAGGCCACCCAGATCGGCGATGTTCTCGCCCAGGGTCAGGTGGCCGTTCACCGCCTGGCCGTCGACCTTGTACTGGTCGAACTGCTTGACCAGCTTGCCGGTGAGGCCTTCGAAGTTCTTCTTGTCAGCGGCGGTCCACCAGTCTTCCATGTTGCCGGTCGGCCCGAAGCGTGCGCCCTGGTCGTCGTAACCGTGGGTCATTTCGTGGCCGATCACCGCACCGATGCCGCCGTAGTTCAGCGCGTCATCGGCCTTCGGGTCGAAGAACGGCGGCTGCAGGATGGCGGCCGGGAACACGATCTCGTTCTGCAGCGGGTTGTAGTAGGCGTTGACCGTCTGCGGGGTCATGCCCCACTCGGTCTTGTCCACCGGCTTGCCGATCTTGGACAGGTTGAACTTGTAGTTGAACTCGCTGGCCGCGCGCACATTGCCCAGGTAGCTGTCGCGCTGGGTCTGCAGGCCCGCCCAGTCACGCCACTTGTCCGGGTAACCGATCTTCGGGGTGAAGGTTTCCCACTTGGCGATGGCCTTGGCCTTGGTTTCATCGCTCATCCAGCTCAGGCCCTGGATGCGTTCCTTCAGCGAGGCGGCCAGGTTCTTCACCAGCTCTTCCATCTTCGCCTTGGCTTCCGGCGAGAAGGCAACCTTCACGTACAGCTGGCCGAAGGCTTCGCCGGCATCGTTCTCGATGGTGCCCAGCACGCGCTTCCAGCGCGGCTTCTGTTCCTTCTGGCCGTTGAGGGTCTTGCCGTAGAACTCGTAGTTCTCCTGCACGAAGGCGTCGGCCAGGTACGGCGAGGCGCTGTCCACGGTGTGGAAGCGCAGGTAGGCACGCCACACCGACGGATCGGTGTCGCCCAGTGCCTTGCTCACTTCCTCATGGAAGGCCGGCATGGCCAGCGAGAACTTCTCCGGTGCGGCCACGCCCTGCGACTTGAAGAACTCGGTCCAGCTGAAGTTCGGGGTCAGCTTGTCGGCGTCGGCCAGGGTGACCGGGTTGTAGTACAGCTCGACGTTGCGCGACAGCTCGACGCGCGACTTGGAGGCCTTGGCCAGGCGGGTCTCGAACTTGACCACGTCCTCGGCCTGCTTGGCAGCATCGGCAGCGGCGACGCCGGACAGCTCCAGCACCTTGGCGACGTGCGCCTGGTAGGCTTTCAGCTTGTCGGCGTTCTTGGCATCGGTGTAGTAGGTGCTGTCCGGCAGGCCCAGGCCGCCCTGGCTGGCGTAGGCCAGGTTGACGGCCGAGTTCTTGAAGTCGGCTTCGGCGCCGAAGCCGAACAGGACGTTGTCACCCTTGGCCGCGCTGCTGCGCAGGTAGTCGGCGATGGCGGCCTTGTCCTGCAGGCCATCGATTGCCGTCAGGTCGGCCTTCAGCGGCTCGATGCCCTGGGCGTTGATCTTGGCTTCGTCCATGCCGGTGGCCCACAGGTCGCCGACGATCTTCTCAATGTGGTTCGGGTTCTTGACCTGCGCGACCTGTTCAGCCAGCTGGTGCTGCACGGCCACCGAACGCTCGTCGAGGATGGTGAACGCGCCCCAGCTGGTGCGGTCGCCCGGAATTTCATTGGCGGCCAGCCACTTGCTGTTCACGTAGTCGCCGAAGGCGCCGCAGGCGTCCTTGCTGGCATCCAGATCGCTGGGCTGGAAGGCGTTGTAGGCCGGCAGCTTGCTCTCGTCCAGGGTGTACTGGGTGGCTTCGGCGGCAGCCGGCGTGGAGGCGGTGGCGTCCTTGGCCGGGGTTTCGTTCTTGCCGCAGCCGACCAGCGCGGCCGAAACGGCCAGGGTCAGCAGCACGATCTTGGGAGTACGGGTCACTTTGATGGCCTCCA
Organism: Stenotrophomonas sp. 115C5; assembly: GCF_056861055.1. Classification (NCBI taxonomy): domain Bacteria; kingdom Pseudomonadati; phylum Pseudomonadota; class Gammaproteobacteria; order Lysobacterales; family Lysobacteraceae; genus Stenotrophomonas; species Stenotrophomonas sp. 115C5. The sequence continues at coordinate 116,249 of NZ_JBSPUQ010000007.1, read as the reverse complement.
GGCCGAGTGAGTCAGGGAAGGGCCGCGGGGACGGCCGTGGGCCGAACAATACGCCGCCGGCCTGCCCTGCAAGGGTGTCGAAGGTCATGGCCGGGCGCAAGGGGGCCGTTTCGTTGCCCGGAAAAGACAGACCCGGCAAAAGCCGGGTCTGTCGGGGTGCTGCGATCAGGCGTGGATCAGAACTTGTACTTCAGGCGCACGAACGGGGTGCGGCCGTAGTAGTCGTACTGGGTGGCGAACGGGTAGGTGTTGCCGTAGCGCGACGAGTAGACGCTGCTGGAGATCAGCGGCGGCTTGGTGTTCAGCACGTTCGCCACGCCCACCAGGATCTGCCAGTCGGCCTGGTCGTAGCTGACCGAAGCGGTGTGGTAGAAGCGGCTCTCCAGGGTGGTATCGCGGTAGGAGTTCGGTCGGTTCTGGTAGGTGAACTTCTCGTCCAGATCTGGATCCTTGGTCTGGGCGATGTACTGCGTCAACCAGTTGTAGGTCCAGTCACCACGCTTCAGGCTCAAACCGAGGTTACCAACCAGGTCCGGACGGCCCAGGTCACCCAGACGGTCGGACGAGGACAGGCCACTGGCAGCCGCGCTGTCGAACAGCTCTGCGGTGTCTTCCACCGTGTAGGTGATCTGCGAGTCCAGCGAGAACTTGCCGAAGCTGAACTCATGATCCCAGTTCAGTGTCATGTCCCAGCCGCGGGTGCGCTGGCGGTTGATGTTCAGGTACTGGGCATACACCTCGGTCACCATGTTCGCATTCGCGCTGGTGCTCGGATTGCGGCGCAGCAGGTCGCAGTAACGATTCGGATAGGTGGTCGATTCGTAGCAGCCCTGCAGGATGGAGGACGCACCGAGTGAGGTGATCTGATCGCGCACTTCGTAGTCGAAGTAGTCGATGGCGATGCTCAGGTCGGCGAACGAAGGCGTGAACACAAGGCCGACGCTGCGCGCGCGCGAGGTTTCCGGAGTCAGGTTCCCGTCCTTGCCGCCGCGGGTATACACGGTAGCGCTGGAGTTGCCAGCGGCGGTGTAGTCGGCCGGGATGCCTGCCGCGCCACAGTTGGCCTGGATGCGGGTGTTGTTGCTTTCACCCCAGCGGATGCAGGGATCGATCTGCGTCTGCGCCAGGAAGCCGGTCTGATTGCCCAGGTACATTTCGTACAGGCCCGGTGCGCGGTAGGACGTGCCGATGGTGCCGCGCAGACGCAGCGAGGGAATGATCTGCCAGTTCAGGCCGAGTTTCCACACGTTGTCCGAGCCGGAGATCGAGTCGTACTTGAAGACGCGGCCAGAAGCATTGGCCGACAGCGATTCAACACCGGGCAGGCCCTTCAGCAACGGGATGTCGAACTCGACAAACGCTTCCTTGACCTTGTCATCGCCCTTCGTGCGATCGGCTGTGGTCGAACCCCACAGATCGTAGTTCTCCGGCGCCGGCCTGTCGTCGATCTTGTAGTTGCGGTACTCGAAGCCCACCGCAGTAGCCAACGCACCCGCCGGCAGGTCGAACAGTTCACCACTGAACACCGCGTTGACGGTGGTCTGATCGTAAGTGGTCTTGCCGTTGGCCCAAACGCCGAGGATGCCGATCAGCTCATCGACCTTGGCGCCGCTCAGGTAGCCGGGGTCGAAGTAATTGGCTGCCGGGGTGGTACCTGCACCCGGGCGGCCGAGGTCACCGCTTATCGAGTTGCGGATGCCAAGGGTGCTGTACTTGCCGTTGGAACGGGTGTAGTTGGCATTGACTTCCCAGGCCCAGGTGTCGGTGCCCTTGATCAGGCCATCGAGTTTGTTGGCGAAGTAGAAGTAGTCAACTTCCGTGTTGGAAATGCTCTTGAACGGCATGACTGGTTGTGCCGTTGCGGTGGCACTGCCGGGCAGGCGGACAGTCGGGAAGAACTGGCGCCACTGGAAGTTGTCAGTAGTGCGGTTGTTGTACAGGAACTGGGTCTTCCAGTTGAACGAATCGAAGCCGAAGTCGGTCGCGAAGTAGACCGACTTGCGTTCCTGTTTGTTGACGATGTGGGACTTGCCGTAACCCAGGAAGTTGTTGGGCTCTTCATAGGTGGCAATCGGATTGCCGTTGGCATAGGTCTGGTTGGCACGCGGACGGTAGCCCGGGAACGGGCCCACCGTGGAGCCGTCCGGGCTGGGCACGTAGCGGGTGGTGACACGGTTGTTGGTCACGTCCACGACGTTGTGCAGCATGTTCTGGCAGCCACCCAGATTGGTGTTGGCCATGATCGAGCGGTCGACACGATCGATACGGTTGCCATCTGCGTCCCAGACCAGATCTTCAGCGCACTTGAAGTAGTCGCGGTCGCCGCGGGTCAGTTCATTCTGCTTGTACCACTCGACGGCTGCGACGATGCTGCCCTTCTCGAAGTTCCAACCATTGGCCAGCGAGGCGGAGAACACTTCGCCACCGCCTTCCGTCGGCACGCGGCCAGTCACGGTGAGTTCCGGGCGATCGAAGTGCTTCTTGGTGATCAGATTGACTACGCCGGCAACGGCGTCGGAACCATAGATCGAAGACGAACCATCCTTCACGATCTCGGCACGCTGCAGCACAGCAGTCGGCAGCACGTTCAGGTCGAAGGCCCCGACGGCGCCACGAGTACCTGCCGGGCCCGGGCGCTGGCCGTCCAGCAGAACCAGCGTGCGGTTGGCACCCAGGCCACGCAGCGAGAAGGTCTGTACGCCGGTACCACCGTTGGTGTTGAAGCCACCGAACTGGTTGGTGATCTGGGTTTCTGCGGCACCAATGGCCGACTTCTGCAGGAACTCAGCGACGTTTACCTGTCCCTGGGTCGCATTTCGTTCTGTGTCGATGGTGAAGACCGGGGAGGTGGTCTCATAGTCGGCACGGCGAATCAGTGAGCCGGTGACCGTTACCTTGTCAAGGTCGGTCGCCTTCTTGCTTTCAGGGGAGGCGCTTGACGCCGCGGCTTCCTTTTGTGCTGCTTCCTGGGCCAGAACCGGTGCTGCTTGAAGACATGCGACCACTGCCAGGGCGAGCGGAAGGCGGCTTGGCGAAATTAGGCGGTTGGTACTGCGCATACTGTTTGACCCCCATTTGTTATGCTTCGGTTAACGGAGTGTATGTTGGGCGTAAAGTAAATGCAACGTGAATGATGCTGTTGCGTAACTTATTGTTGCTAATGGTCAATTCAGCGTTCTGGGGGCAAGAACCCCGCCAACCTGGCGGTGGCGGGGCGGGCTGGTAGCCGCGGGTCGGGGGTAGGGGGTAGGGGGGTCAAAGCCCGCCCGGTCCACAGTCCTTTGCGAGGAAGTCGGCCATCAGTGGCAGCGTTACCTGGTAGTGGCGGGGGTACCACGGCATGCTGTGCGGCATGTCCGGAATCAGCTCGAACTTTGCCGGTACCTTGTCTTTCACTGCGCTGTAGAAGTTCTTGGCATGGAATGCCGGGGTACGCACGTCGCGATCACCAACGAACGTCAGGAGCGGAATATTGGCCTTCGCGGTGTTCTGCATCGGGTCCATGCCTTTGACGGTCTGCCCCTGCAGGATCCGCTGCAGCCTGTTCTCGCTCCAGGAAACACCCAGTCGTGCGAGATCCGTAACGGGCGCGCCTGCGATGGCGCACTGGAATGGCGATGGGGCGCGGACCGTCGCAGCAGCAGCAGCAAAGCCGCCGTAGGAATAACCGAAGATGGCCAGACGATCCTTTGCCGCGATGCCTTGCTGCACGAGCCAGGCAGCGGCGTCGTCATTGTCATCCTGCATGGTCAGGCCCCACTGCTTGTCACCGGCAAGCCAATGCTCGCGACCGAAACCGGTCGAACCCCGGTACTGCGGCCGGATCACGGCGTAACCGCGTGACGTGAAGAACGGCACCCAGCCAGACACATCCCATCCGGTGTAATCGCGTGCCCAGGGGCCGCCGTGCGGATGCACCAGCGCCGGAAGCGGTGCATCTCCCTGTTTCCATCCAACCGGAAGATCGACAATCGCCGGGATCTTGCGGCCGTCACGCGCTGTGTAGGTGACCCAGCGTTGCTCGCCGATCTGCTTGCCATCGACCCAGGGTCTTTCGCTGCCCAGGGTGGTGACCTGTTTGCGATCACTCAGCATGCGGTAGGTCGTGGGCTGATCGGCGGCATTGGTCGTGAACAGGACCCGCGACAAGTCGTCGTTGTAGCCAGAGATGGCAACGTAGGTGCCTGGGTAGGCCTGCTTCAGGCCTTCGTACAGGCCCTTCATCTGCGGGTCCACGTACACAGCCTCGCGGCGTGGGCCTTCGAGGTAGAACCCAAGAACCTGATTGAAGTTGCTTGGCTTGGTGCCCAGGATCAGGCCGCCAATCGGATACTGGGGATGTGCTGCCAGCGGTTCGTTGTCGAAGGTTCGGTTGGCGGGATCGTACAGGCGTGCTTGGACCTGCTCCGAGAACCTGTCGGTGAGCACGTACAACTTGCCCGTCTGGTCGTCGATCCCGACAACGTCCATCGTGTAGCGATCGCTCAGGCGCGTGGTCAGCGGGTCATGCTTCTCGAACTGGCCACTGCCCTTGTTCTTGATCAGTATCTGCTGCTCATACTCGTTCGAGCCCGCAGGTTCGATCTGGGTGCGGGTCAGCAGTTCGCCATCGCGGGGGTGGAACAGGCCTGGCGAGGAACGGGCGTCGCCACGGAACAGCAGCCCGGTCTCACCAGTGCGCAGATTGAATAGATAGTAGTTCGACGACAGTGTGGACTGGTTGACCTGGGAAATGATCACTCTGTCCGGATCCAGCGGTAGAGAATGCACGAGCGAGGCCGTACCCGCGATCTCCAGACAGCGGCGGGTCTGTTCGCTGATGCCCAGCTTGCGACTGTTGTCGGCAAAGGCTTCGTCAAACTTGGTCTGGCTGCTGTCGGTCAGGTAGGCTTTGGCCAGGAAGGTCTTGGTCGAGCCTACAGAGTTGCCTTCGCCACAGCCCGCCAACTGCGCGGTCAGCTCCTGGCGACCGATCACCAGGCTGCGGCCCGCCTTCAGGGCGCTGGCTGCAATGAACTTCATGCGGTCACCGGAAGGCGTGATGGCGACCGGTCCTGCGCCCAACTTGTCCAGATTCCAGTTGGCCAATGCGGTGTCGCCATTGTTGCTGCCCGGTGCGGCGATAATGGCGACCAGTTGTTTACCGTCCGGACTCATCGAGACGGATTGGATCGCAGGGATTTTGGCGAAGTCTTCAACCGGCAAAGGGGCGGAGCTGGCCTGGCTGGCGGCGAGTGCCAGGGCGGCCACCAGGGCGGTACGGGTCACAGCAGGGCGGTTCATCTTCGGACGTCCTTGGCGTTTATCCATCAAGATGACCTGAAGATGAACGAGTGCCGGGCGTCCGTCAACTGCATGTGAAACCCGCAGCTGACCGCGTGCCAGGGCGCCCCGTCAGCACGGGGCGCCCTGGCGCGGCTCGTTTACTTGCCGCCGAACTCGTACTTGGCCTGCACGTAGATGGCACGCCCGTAGGCGTTGTACAGGTAATTGTTGTACGGCTGGCCGCTGGTCCCGGCGAAGCTGAAGCGCTGGTTGTCCGGCATCTTGTTGAACACGTTGTTGACCATCAGCGACAGGGTCAGGTTGTCCAGCGCGCGATAGTTCACGCTCAGGTTGTAGGTGGTGTAGGACCCCCACTTGCCTGCCTTGTAGCCGGAGCTGTGGACGTAGTCGTAGCCATTGCCCACGTAGGCCATGTAGTTCGGCGTCTTGCCGATGTAGTTGGCATACAGGGTGGTGGTCCACTTGTCCTTGGCCCAGCCGACCGAACCATCGGCGCGCACCTTGGCGTACGAGTCGTATACCCACATCGCGTACGGGTCACGCAGCAGGTCCAGGAACTCATCGCCTGGCTGCGGCTGCAGTTCGCGCTTGAGCATGTCGGTGTAGTTGCCCGAGAACTGCAACGAACCGAAGCGGCCCATGTCGTGCACGTACTTGAAGCTGGCGGTCAGCGCTTCCAGGTTCTGGCGGGCGACGTTCATCTTCGGGGTGTAGATCTCGTCCAGCACGCCGGACGCATCGCGGGTGATCCAGTCGTTGACGTTCTGGCAGCTGGCCGAGGTGTTGTTGGCCTGGCCGCCACGGCAGTAGTACTCGGCCAGCAGCAGCTGGTCGGAGCTGAGCGTATCGACCTCGTTCCTGATCTTCCAGTTGTAGTAGTCCACCGACAGCGACAGGTTGTTGATCGGTGCCCACACAACACCTGCGTTCCAGACGTCGGCGGTGATCGGTTCCAGGTCGGGGTTGCCGGCGCGGGTGCCGAACACCGAGACGCTGTCATACGGGCAACCGGTGGTGTTGGCCGGGTCGTAGCCCAGCTGACCGCAACGGTAGTAGTCGGTGGAGCCGTTGGCGTAGTAGCCGCTACGGCCCTGGAATGCGTCGGACAGGGTCGGCGCACGGAAGGCGGTGCCGTACTTGCCGCGGAACAGCAGGCTCTCGATCGGGCGGAACTCGATGCCGATGCTGTAGGTGGACTTGTCGACGGTGTTGCTGCCGATCTTGAAGGCGTCGTAGCGGCCGGAGCCGGTGACTGTCAGCGTGTCATGCAGCGGCAGACGCAGCTCACCGGTCACCGCATAGTTGCTGCGGTGGCCGGCGCCGGAGACCGCCGTGGTGCCCCAGACGCTGCCATCCATCAGGCCCGGATCGGGGCTGTAGTCCCAGCCTTCACTGCCACCTTCAACGACCACGGCCAGGCCGGCGTCGCCGCCGGGCAGCTTGAACAGTGAGCCGTTGGTGACCTGTGCACGGGCCAGGTTCTGCCAGGTACGGCTCTGGCTGTAGCTGTAACCGGTGAAGGTCTGGAAGTCTCCGGCCGGCAGCGGCGCGTAGAAGGCTTCCCAGTTCGGGCTGTAGATGTCGTAACCGGCGCTGGTGGTGCCCAGCACCGGGCCCAGCACGCGCTGTTCGAAGTAATCGTTGATCGGGTCATTCCAGCGCACGAAGTTGCGCTCGGTCAGCTTGTACTCGCCGCGGGTGAAGCTGAGGCTGTAGTCCCAGTTGCCGGCCGTGCCGCGGCCGCCCAGCGTGACCTGGTAGGCCTTGTTGCGGTCGGTGTTCATGATGTCGCGGTAGCCGGCGCCACCGATGTCTTCCGGGGCGAACACCCGCTGCAGGTTCATGTACTGGCCGCTGGTCTGGTCATAGAAGCGGCCCCAGCCGGACGAGGTGCCCCACCAGGTGTAGCCGGAACCCGTCGCGTACTTGACCTCTTCCAGGCTGTACAGCGCATCGCCGAACAACTGGAAGTTGTCATTCACGTCGAAGGTGGCAGAGCTGTAGATCTGCGCGCTTTCCTTGCCGTTCTTGATGGTCTTGTAGCCGGTGCCATAGGTGGAGCCACATGCCTGGCCGGTGGGCCGGGTGCCGAGCACCGTGGTGCCATCGAACTGCCCGGCGACATTGGCGCACAGGTTCGGGTCCATCATGGCGTAGGCGTTGTTGGCGGCCGGCAGCAGCACCAGGAAGTCGTTGGAGACGTACTGCGGGCTGTAACCGTCGGGATTGTTGACCTTGGTCAGATCGCGCTGGTAACCCCAGATCGGGCTGGTCTTCTCATACTGCACGTTGACCAGCGCATGGAAGCGATCATCCACGCCATTGAAGCCGCGGGCGCCGCTGAGGCGGAAGCTGTTGCCGCCGCCTTCACTGTAGGCGCCACCACGTACGTTGAGGACGCCACCATCCATGCGTTCCTTGAGGATGATGTTGACCACGCCAGCGATCGCATCGGAGCCATACAGTGAGGACTGGCCACCCGGCAGGATCTCGATGCGCTCGACGATGTCGATCGGAATGCCGCTGATGTTGTTGAACGTATCGCCGCCGTTGTACAGCGCCGGATACGAAAGCATCGGGCGACCGTTGATGAGGTACTTGGTGTAACCCGGGCTGAGGCCGAACATGCCGGCGGCTTCGGCGCCCTGGGTGAACGAGGCCGAGGTCTGGCCGCCCTGCAGGCCACCCGTGGACAGAGAGGACTGCTGCAGGACATCGGCAACGCTGGTGAAGCCGCGGGTCTGGATGTCCTCGGCGGTCACGGTCAAGACCGGCGTGTGGTTCTCGATCTCGGTCTGCGGAATCAGCGAACCGGTGACCGTCACGCGGTCAAGCTGGGTCGGCGCATTGTTGCTTTGCGCCAGGGCCGTGCCGGAGGCGAGCAGCGTGCCGAGGAGGGCGAGGGTCAGTGGGTGGCGCGAGAGTGTGGAACGATGGCGAGACATGGAAAATCCCCGTAGTGAGATGTCTTGGCGACCGACTTCCATGTCGGTTTAACGATCTGTTCAGTTGCATTCCATTCAGTCGGACCGTAACACGCACTTAACGCAGAGGACACGCGATCGTCATTTCGTCAATCGGGGTTTGGCCTGAAAAATGTCGGTAAATCAATGGTTAACGCCAATTGTTTTGGTGTGTTTCAAAAGATGGCGATATGAAGGTCATTCTGTCGTAGTGCATTTGCTGCTTCTGCATCAGTGCTTTACCGAAGGCTTCCTGGAACCAAAAAAAAAGGCCCCGCCGAAGCGGGGCCTGGTCCAGACACGGAGTCCGGAAAACGACGGGATCAGAAGTTGTACTTGACCTGGGCCGAGATCTGGCGGCCGTAGACGCTGTAGAAGCCGTCATTGAACGGGGTCGATTCGTTGCCCGGGTAGTTGTAGCGCTGGCCTTCCGGCAGCTTGTTGAACACGTTGTTGACCATCAGCGACAGGACCAGATCTTCCTGTGCCTGGTAGTTCATGCTCAGGTTGTACGTGGTGTACGAACCCCACTTGCCGGCCTTGGCACCGGAGGAGTGGACGTAGCCGTAGCTGCGGCCGGTGTAGGCCAGGTAGTTCGGGGTGCTGCCGACGTAGTTGGCGTACACGGTGGTGGTGAACTTGGCGATGTTCCAGGCCACCGACAGATCGCCGCGGACCTTGGCGAAGTTGTCGTAGTACCACATGTTGTACGGGTCGCTCAGCAGGTCGAGCTTGGCGGCGCCCGGCATCGGCTGCACTTCACGCTTCAGCATGTTGGTGTAGTTGCCGGAGAACATCAGCGAGCCGAAGCGGCCGATATCCTGCTGGTACTTGGCCGCCACGGTCACCGCTTCCAGGTTCTGGCTGGCAACGTTGAGCTTCGGCGTGTATACGCGGGTCAGGTTGCCCCCGGCGTCGCGGGATATCCAGTTGGTCACGTCACCGCAGCTGGCCGAGGTGTTGTTCGGCAGGCCGTTGTGGCACTGGTACTCGGCCAGCAGCAGCTGGTCGGAACTCAGGGTCTTGACCTCGTTCTTGATCTTCCAGTTGTAGTAGTCGGCCGACAGCGAGAAGTTGCTGACCGGAGCCCACACCACACCTGCGCTCCAGACATCGGCGGTGATCGGCTTCAGGTCCGGGTTGCCGGACTTTTCGCTGTACACCGAGGTGTTCTTGTAGAACGAGCAGGCCTCATCACGCAGGCCATAACCCATCTGGCTGCAGCGGTAGTAGTCGTTCTGGCCGGACGAGTACGAACCGCTCATGCCCTGGAAGGCATCGGACAGGGTCGGTGCGCGGAAGGCGGTACCGTACTTGCCGCGCAGCAGCAGGCTCTCGATCGGACGGAATTCCAGGCCGATGCTGTAGGTGGCCTTGTCGACGGTCTTGTCGGCGATCTTGAAGGCGTCATAGCGGCCCGAGGCGCTGACGGTCAGGGTGTCGTGCAGCGGCATGCGCAGTTCGCTGGTGACCGCGTAGTTGCTGCGGTGGCCGGCGCCGGCGACGGCGGTGGTGCCCCACACATTGCCATCAACGAACGCCTGGTCCGGCGAGTAATCCCAACCTTCGCTGCCACCTTCCAGCACGACGGCCAGGCCGGCATCACCGCCCGGCAGGCTGAACAGCGAGCCGTTGGTCACCTGCACGCGACCCAGGTTCTGCCAGGTCTTGCTGCGGTGGGTACCGTAGCCGGTGAAGCTGGCGAACTGGTCCGGGGTGATCGGCGAGTAGAAGGCCGCATAGTCCGGGTTGTAGATGCCGAAGCCGCCAGCCGAGGTGCCCAGGCGCGGGCCCAGCACGGTCTGGCCGAAGAAGTCTTCGATCTTGTCCTTCCAGCGCACGAAGCGGTTCTGGTCCAGGCGGTACTCGCCACGGGTGAAGCTGGCGCTGTAGTCCCAGTCGCCGACCATGCCCTTGCCGCCCAGGGTGACCTGGTAGGCACGGCTTTCGTCGGAGTTCATGATGTTGTTGTAGTGGCCCGGGCCGATTTCTTCCGGCGCGAAGGCGCGCTGCAGGTTCACGACCTTGCCCAGGCCCTGGTCGTAGAAGCCGCCCATGACCGACTTGGTGCCCCACCACAGGGCGCTCGAGCCGGAGGTGAACTCGGTCTTTTCCTTGCTGTACATCACGTCGGCGAACAGCTGGAAGTTGTCGTTCACGTCGAAGGTCATCGACGAGTAGAACTGGCCGCTGTTCTTGCCGTTCTTCAGGGTCTTGTAGCCGGCGCTGTACACCGAACCACAGGACTCGCCCGACGGGCGCTGGCCGACCACGGTGGTGCCGTCATACAGCCCAGCGACGTTGGCGCAACGGCTCGGGTCCATCATCAGCAGCTTGTTGTCAGCGTTGGTGATGACGGCGAAGTCGTTCGACGGAACCTGGGCGGTGTAGCCGACCGGGTTGTTCTGGCGGGTGATGTCGCGCTGGTAGCCCCAGATCGGGCTGCCGTTCTCGATCTGCACGTTGAACAGCGCGTGGAAGCGGTCGTCGAAGGCGTTGATGCCCTTGGCAGCGCTGAAGCGGATGTTGCTGCCGCCGCCTTCGGTGTAGGTGCCGCCACGGAGGGTCATGGTGCCGCCGTCCATGCGCTCCTTCAGGATGATGTTGACCACACCGGCGATCGCGTCCGAGCCGTACAGCGAGGACTGGCCGCCCGGCAGCACTTCGATGCGCTCGACGATGTCGATCGGAATGCCGCTGATGTTGTTGAAGGTTTCGCTGCCGTTGTACAGCGCCGGATACGAGAGCATCGGGCGGCCGTTGATCAGGTACTTGGTGTAGCCCGGATTCAGGCCGAACATGCCGGCGGCTTCGGCGCCCTGGGTGAACGAACCCGAGGTCTGGCCGCCCTGCAGGCCGCCAGTGGTCAGCGACGACTGCTGCAGCACTTCAGCAACACTGCTGAAGCCGCGGGTCTGGATGTCTTCGGCGGTGATGGACATCACCGGGGTCTGGGTTTCAACCTGGGTCTGCGGGATCAGCGAACCGGTGACGGTGATCTTGTCCAGGTTGGTCGCCTTGTCCTGGGCCATTGCCGGGGCGGCGGCCATCAGAGCGGAAATCAGGGCGACGGCGAGCGTGTTGCGACGTGCGGTGTTGCTTACGTAGTTCATGTAGTTCCATTGGAGAGCAAAAACAAAAACGGCACTGCGCATGCGCCATCGCGCGGGCTGGAAATGCCAGCTCCGCAGCCCAAAACAGTGCGGGTCGAACGTAACATGAACTTAACAATCTGTGCACGAATCTGTAGCAATCCTGAATTTCAGTCAGGTTACGTCCAGCTTGTATGATGCTCGGTTATTCCCCCTGACCCCGCCGGTGCTCGTTGTGAACAGTTCTCCCCGCCGTCCCCATGCAAGCCAGGTCCAGAAGGGACTCACGCCGCATGCCCGCATCCGCAATGTGATCGCGGTTGGTTCGGGCAAGGGCGGCGTCGGCAAGTCGACCACCGCGGTCAATCTGGCCGTGGCGCTGCAGCAGCTCGGTGCGCGCGTGGGCGTGCTCGACGCCGACATCTATGGCCCCAGCGTGCCGGCCATGCTGGGCCTGTCCGGCCGCCCGGAAAGCCCGGACAACAAGAGCATCGAGCCGCTGCGTGCGTTCGGCGTCGACACCATGTCGATCGGCTACCTGATCGAAGAGGACACGCCGATGATCTGGCGTGGGCCGATGGCCACCTCGGCGATGACCCAGCTGTTCAACGACACCCTGTGGGACGACCTGGACTACCTGCTGATCGACCTGCCGCCGGGCACTGGTGACATCCAGCTGACCCTGACCCAGAAGATTCCGCTGGCCGGTGCGGTGATTGTCACCACGCCGCAGGACATCGCCACGCTGGACGCGAAGAAGGCGCTGAAGATGTTCGAGAAGGTCGAGGTGCCGGTGCTGGGCATCGTCGAGAACATGGCGGTGCATACCTGCAGCAGCTGCGGGCATGTCGAGCACCTGTTCGGCGAGGGCGGCGGCGAGCGCATGGCCGCGCAGTACGGCGTGCCGTTGCTCGGTTCGCTGCCGCTGCAGATCGGCATCCGCGAGCAGGGCGATTCCGGTACCCCGATCACCGTGGCCCAGCCGGATTCGGTTCCGGCCCAGGCCTACCGCCATGCCGCGCAGCGCCTGATCGAGGAGGTTGGCAAGCGTCCGCGTGCCTCGATCCCGATCCTGTCGTCGCTGCTGTAAGTGCCCGGGCAGGGGCCGCCGGCGACGCCCGGCCCCCTGCTAGAATCCTCGCGCCCCCTCGCACCCCAGGACAAAGCATGAGCATCAAGAGTGACCGTTGGATCCGCCGCATGTCCGAGCAGCACGGCATGATCGAGCCGTTCGAGGCCGGGCAGGTCAAGCAGGCCAACGGCGAGCGCATCGTCAGCTATGGCACCTCCAGCTACGGCTACGACGTGCGCTGCTCGCGCGAGTTCAAGGTGTTCACCAACATCAACTCGACCATCGTCGATCCCAAGCACTTCGATCCGGGCAGCTTCGTCGATATCGTCGGCGATGAATGCATCATCCCGCCAAACAGCTTCGCGCTGGCGCGCACCGTGGAGTACTTCCGCATCCCGCGCGACACCCTGGTGGTGTGCCTGGGCAAGAGCACCTACGCGCGCTGCGGCATCATCGTCAACGTGACCCCGCTGGAACCGGAATGGGAAGGGCACGTGACCCTGGAGTTCAGCAACACCACGCCGCTGCCGGCGCGCATCTATGCCAACGAAGGCGTGGCGCAGATGCTGTTCTTCCAGGCGGCCGCCGATGACATCTGCGAGACGTCGTACCGCGATCGTGGTGGCAAGTACCAGGGCCAGACCGGCGTGACCCTGCCGCGGACCTGAAGATTGAAGGCGATTTGTGAAGCCGAGCATGGCTCGGCTCTACATGAAGGAGGCGGCGCAATGCGCCGCCTCCTTTATTTTCCGCGACCGAACAGCATCGCGATGCCGACACCCACCAGTGCCACCGGCCACCAGGTCAGCAGCAGCTTGGACAGGTTCAGGTGCGTCCAGCCGAGGTTGCTGGCGAGCATGAACAGGCCGATCAGGATCAGCAGGACGGCGGCAACGAGGTTGAATCGCATCGGGTCGGCAAACGCTCAGGACTGGGCTGGATATCCTAGCCGTTCCTTCCAGTAGGCGACATGTTGGTCCAGTGCACCCGGCTCGTAGCGGTGCGCGGGGCCGCTGCCCCAGACCGGGCCCGGCCACGCGGGGTCGCCGTCATGGCGGCCGATCACATGGAAATGCAGCTGCCGCACGATGTTGCCCAGCGCACCGATATTGATCTTCTCCACCCCGTCGGCACCCTTCAGGGCCTTGCAGGCGCGGTTGAGCTCGGTGCGCAGCTTGTCCTGCTGCTCGCCGTCCAGCTCGATCCACTCGGTCACCCCGGCAAGGCGCGGTACCAGCACCAGCCAGGGGAATCGTTCGTCGTTCATCAGCCGCACTTGCGACAACGGTCCTTCCGCCACCAGCACGCTATCGGTGGCCAGGCGTGAATCGAGTTCGAAATCGCTCATCCAAGATGCTCCGAGAAGAAGTCCAGGGTGCGTTGCAGCGCCAGGGCGGCGCTGTCTGGATCATACGCATGTCCGACCTCCCGGTTGAAGGCGTGGTCGGCCGGATAGACGAAGGTGGCCATCTGCGGCAGCTTCTCGCGATGGGCCTGGACCGCCTCCGGCGGGATGCTCCTGTCCTGGGCGCCGAAGTGGAAGATCACCGGGGCCTTGGGCGTCTCATCCAGGAACTGGACATTGCGCGCACCGTAGTAGCTGGCCGAGGGCAGGCCCAGGCGCAGGGCCGACAGCATCGCCACCGTGCCGCCCCAGCAGTAGCCCACCGTGCCGACCTTGCCATGGGGTGCCAGCCGGGTGGCGGCCGCACGCACGACCTCCAGCGCCTTCTCCATGCCCAGTGCGGTCACCCGTTCCAGGCCCTGCTTCACGCCTTCGGCGTCATAGGGCAGGGCATCCGGATCGGCTTCTGCACCGTCGACCAGGTCAAAGAACGACGGCGCCAGCACCGCGTAGCCTTCGGCCGCGAAGCGCTCCGCTACGCCGCGGATGTGCGGGTTGGCGCCGAAAATTTCCTGCACCACCACCAGCCCGCCACGCGGGGTGCCCTCCGGCAGGGCCTGCCAGGCCCGTACCGGGCCGTGATGCGTATCCAGGGTGATCCACTCGGCCATCGTTTCCATCTCGTTGTGGGGAACAGAACGGCATTGTCGGTGCAGCGTGGGTTAGCGCGATGTCAGCGGCTGTGCGGGATCGGGCGGCTGGCCATTCAGAGCGCGGCCGCCAACCCCGGTATACTGGCGCCCTTTCAGGCCCCGGCCCCCAGGAACCCCTGCCACGACGGCAGGGGCCCAGGCCCCCAGAGTCCCGCGATTCCATGTCCCAGCTGAACCCCAAAGTCGGCTTCGTCAGCCTTGGCTGCCCGAAGGCCCTTGTCGATTCCGAACGCATCCTTACCCAGCTCCGCTCGGAAGGCTACGACATCGTCCCGTCCTACGATTCGGCCGATGTGGTGGTGGTCAACACCTGTGGCTTCATCGATTCGGCGGTGACCGAGTCGCTGGACGCGATCGGCGAGGCGATGAACCAGAACGGCAAGGTCATCGTCACCGGCTGCCTGGGCAAGCGCCCTGAGCAGATCCGCGAGGCGTACCCCAACGTGCTGGCGGTGTCCGGCCCGCAGGACTACCAGAGCGTGATGGAAGCGGTGCATGAAGCATTGCCGCCCAAGCACGATCCGTTCGTGGACCTGGTGCCCGACTACGGTATCAAGCTGACTCCGCGCCATTACGCTTACCTGAAGATTTCCGAAGGCTGCAACCACAAGTGCAGCTTCTGCATCATTCCGTCGATGCGCGGCAAGCTGGTCTCGCGCCCGGTGGATGAGGTGCTGCGCGAAGCCGAGCGCCTGGTGCGCGGCGGCGTGCGTGAGCTGCTGGTGGTTTCGCAGGACACCTCGGCCTATGGCGTGGACGTGAAGTACGCCGAGAAGATGTGGCGCGACAAGGCCTACCAGACTCGCCTGAAGGCGCTGTGCGAAGGCCTGTCCGAGCTGGATGCGTGGGTGCGCATGCACTACGTCTACCCGTACCCGCACGTGGACGAGGTGGTGCCGCTGATGGCCGAGAACCGCATCCTGCCGTACCTGGACATTCCGTTCCAGCATGCCAGCCCGCGTATCCTGCGCCTGATGAAGCGCCCCGGTGCGGTCGAGAAGACCCTGGAGCGCGTACAGAACTGGCGCCGTATCGCGCCGGACATCACCGTGCGTTCGACCTTCATCGTTGGCTTCCCGGGCGAGACCGAGGCCGAGTTCGAAGAGCTGCTCTCGTTCCTGGACGAGGCGCAGCTGGACCGCGTCGGTGCGTTCGCCTATTCGCCGGTGGAAGGCGCCACCGCCAACGACCTGCCCGATGCGGTGCCGGAGGAAGTGAAGCAGGAGCGGCTGGCCCGTTTCATGGAAAAGCAGGCGCAGATTTCCGCTGCGCGCCTGGAGGCCAAGATCGGCACCGTGCAGCAGTGCCTGGTCGACGCCATCGAAGGCGATATCGCCGTGGCCCGCTCCAAGGCCGATGCCCCGGAGATCGATGGCCTGGTGCACATCCAGAATGCCGACCAGGTGCCGCTGCGCGTGGGTGAGTTCGTCGACGTGGAAATCACCGAGAGCGACGAGCACGACCTGTACGGTGACGCGCTGCCGGCCGCTACCCGCCCGGCATTCGATCTCAAGATGCTGTGACCACAGCGACGACCGCCGCCGGTGACGGCAGCGGTGTCCGCCGCTTCGTGCCGCCGCCGCGTGCGGCGGTCGATCCGCAGGTGTTCGCGCACCCGGTGTTTGCCGGATTGCGCGACGTTCGTGATCTGTTGGAAGGCCCGGAGTGGCCGTCCATTGCAGCGCTCGAGACACGCCTCACGCTGCCCGGCAAGCACCTGGTCGAGCAGGATGCCGCGCTGCTGGCCGACGGCCTGCACTACGAAGCCCGCATCGCGCAGGGGCTTATCGCCACCCGCGCCGACAACTGGCATGACCTGTTCAATGCACTGGTGTGGGCCCGTTACCCGCAGCTCAAGCAGGCCCTCAATGTGCAGCAGTGCCGGCATATCGAGGCCATGCCGCCGGGCCAGCGCAACCGTGCGCAGGCCGCGTTGACCCAGTTCGATGAGACCGGCGTGATCGTGCGTGTGCGCGATCACGCGCCGCTGACTGCCTGGGATGCCCACGACTGGCGTGCGCTGTTTGAATCGAGATATTGGCTGAGCGGAGACATCGCCATCGCTGCGGTATTCGGGCACGCGCTGATGGAGCAGGCGCTGCTGCCGGGCCGCCGGCTGGTGGGCAAGTGTGTGGTGGTGCACGGTGAAGTCGATGATGCCTGCGTTGACGCAGTGACTGCGGCCATCGCCGAGGGCAGGGCAGTGACCGATCCGCTGCAGCTGCGTCCGCTGCCGTTGGCCGGAATCCCGGACTGGTACGAGGGACAGGATGTCGCCTTCTACGCAGATGCCGCGTACTTCCGCCCGCTGCGTGCCGGCCGCCAGTACCCGCCGCCGTTGATGTCCTCCCTGTAGAGCCGAGCCGATGCTCGGCTGGAGGGCGGCCACACCCCCGCCACCGCGCG
The DNA here is from genome assembly GCF_056861055.1 of Stenotrophomonas sp. 115C5. Lineage (NCBI taxonomy): Bacteria > Pseudomonadati > Pseudomonadota > Gammaproteobacteria > Lysobacterales > Lysobacteraceae > Stenotrophomonas > Stenotrophomonas sp. 115C5. The sequence goes on along the minus strand of NZ_JBSPUQ010000007.1, from coordinate 99,372 downwards.
GGCCCACCCCAGCGGGGAAAAC